>NZ_JADNQM010000007.1:0-335963 GCF_046269425.1 Amycolatopsis sp. cmx-11-12
CAAGATCAAGATAAGCCCGCCGCTCGGCGAGCAGCTTCCGCGGCCCCTGAGGCAACCGCGTCTGACGGATCTCGAACAACACAACCCCTGAACAAGTCAGGTGTTGCAACCACCACTAGAACCCAAGGGGAAGGGGGCCTTCACGCGCCCGTGCGGTGGGTGAGGGACTGCCGATGGCGAGGTAGCGAAGGCCTCCTTCCCTACCTTGAGAGTAGGCAAGGAGTCCTTCACGGACTGAAGCCTCCACGACCGTCGCTGTGGGTCGAACGACCCACAGCGTGACATCCGGAACCGCGTTAGGCTCCGAGGCAGTGAATCGTTGACAACCCGTGGGGGTCACGGGTCTCTCACCTTCCCTGCCTTGAAAGGTGTTCCTGTCATGCGCATTCGTCTTTTACTGCCGATGCTCGCCCTGGTGGCCGGGCTCGGTACCGCGGTGGCCGCTCCGGCCGCCGCCGATCCGGGTCCGGTGACGGCGGGCGACGTGGCCGCCGCCGACGCCTGTTACTCCTGGGGACGCACGCTGTCCGAGGGCGCGTCCGGTGAGGACGTCCGTCAGTTGCAGATCCGCGTGGCCGGCTACCCCGGTTACGGTGGCGTGCTGGCCATCGACGGCCAGTTCGGCGCGGGCACCAAGGCCGCGGTCACCCGGTTCCAGCAGGCGTACGGGCTGGGCGCGGACGGCATCGCCGGATCGGCCACGTTCACGAAGCTCTACGCGTTGCAGGACGACGACTGCACGCCGGTCAACTTCACCTACGCCGAACTGAACCGCTGCAACTCCGACTGGTCGGGCGGCAACGTCTCACCCGCGACGGCGAAGGCCAACGCGCTGGTGTCGATGTGGAAGCTGCAGGCGATGCGGCACGCCATGGGCGACCGGCCGATCGACGTGAACGGCGGCTTCCGCAGCGTCGCCTGCAACAACGCGGTCGGCGGGGCGACCAACAGCCGTCACCTCTACGGGGACGCTGTCGACCTCGGGGCCGGCGCGCAGGGCTTCTGCGGGCTGGCGAAGCAGGCCCGCAACCACGGGTTCAGTGAGATCCTCGGCCCGGGCTACCCCGGCCACAACGATCACACGCATGTGGCGCACCGGTCCAGCCGGTTCTGGTCGGCGTCCTCCTGCGGCATCTGATCCGTCACTCCCAGCGCCACAGCGAAGGCGGCCGTCCTCCCTTGGGGAGGGCGGCCGCGTGCTCGGTGGTCCGCCGCAACCCGGGGACCCGCTCCATGATCCGGCCGAGATTGGCCGGATAGGGACGGTCTCCGGTCAGCGCTTCGGTCGCGTCGAGGGCTTGTGCCGTCGTGAAGGTCGGTCCCAGCAGCCCGGCGGTGAAGGCGACGTCCCGCCAGAGCCGCTCGGCCAGCAGCGGACGGCAATCCGCCACGATCCGGTCGTGGTCGAACGCCAGCGGCGGGACCGCGTCCAGCGGAGTCCACACCACGTTCCCCGGATCGTCGAGCGCGGGATCCGTGGTGGCCCACAAGGCGATGGAGAGCGTGGGCCCCCGGGGATCGCGATTCGGCTCGTCGAAGGTGGTGAGCTGCCCCGTCGCCGAAAGCGCGTCCGGCGGCAGTCCGAGCTTGGTGACGGCCGCCCGGCCCGCCGCCTCCCGCAACCGCTCCCCGCGCCCGAGCAGCACCCCGGGCAGGGCGAGTTCCCCTTCGAAGGGCTCGGCGGCTCGTGGCGCGACTCCCAGCAGCACGGTTCTGGTGCCGGGAGCGAACCTCACCACCAGCACGTCCACGGACACCGGCGTCGACTCGATCACGCGTTGATTGTCGACCTTGCCTCCGCGACCCGGTAACCGGCCCTGTCGGGGCCGTACCCGGCGACCGCCACCGGCAGCCGGGCACCGAACCACGCCAGCGGATCCGGTAGCCCGACGGCGACGTGACCGTCATCGGGCACGACCCGCAGGCCGGTCGCGTCGAGATGGGTCACCGCGAGCGCGTCCACGCCGTCGCAGACCGCGATCGCGTAGTCCAGGAGCGCCTCGTCGAGATCGCCCGCCCGCCACGCGCCCTGGTACTCACCGGTGTCGTTGTGCGCCTCGGGGAACCGGGCGAGCACGGAGGCGGACTCGGTGGGGAGCGGCCCCGCGCCGTGCCGGGTGAGGTAGGTCCGCGTGACACCCAGTACGGCGTGCGGGCGCCCGCCCAGTAGTTCGCGGGCGTTGTGCGGGGTGGTGGTGGACCAGGTCGTATGCGGGTGGAACCCGTGATGCTGGTCGAGGAGAGCCCCCTGCGCTCCCTCGAAAACCAGCCGCCCGGAATCCGCGAGCCGACCCGTTTCGCCGCTGTCGGTGATCCGCACCGCGTCCGCGAAATCGCGGTACAGCGCCACCAGTTCGTCCACGCTGTGCGGCGAAGTGGCGAGCGGGGCGTAGAACCGGGCAAGCGCGTCGAGCTTGCGCCGCAGCACCGACGGCCGGGCGCAGTCCGCGACCGTCGGCGCGTCACCCGGTGTCCCGAGCACCTCCTGGCTCTCCACCACATCGCCCGGCGCGGCCCCGGGCAACAGCGAGTACCAGACGGTCTCGCCGATGCCCTTCCCGCACGAACCATGCCGTTTCGCGCCGCGCGCCTCCTCTCTCGCCCGATTGGCGTGGATGTGGAACGGGGTCGTGAGCAGCGCCTGCCCGTCCACGCTCAGCAGCGAGAGCGGATTCCGGACGCCGACGGTTTCCAGCTGCCGGGCTTCGGCGGCCAACGCGAACGGCTCGACCAGCACGAACCGCGAAAGGTGGGTGGGCACCTCGGCGAACGTGCCCGCCCCGAACTGACTGAAGGTGTGATGGCGTCCGTTCGCGACGACGTTGTGCGCGGCCTGCGCACCCCCGTTGAAGCGGACGACGGCGGTGGTCGGCCGGTCGGCGCAGAGCGCGTCGACCACGGCTCCCTTGCCTTCGTCGCCGAAGCCGAGCCCGACCACCACCACATGTCCGTCGAGGAGGTTCACCGCAGCACCACGTCGTCCGGGCCGGCGAGCTCGGGCACCGCCGAGGTCACGACAGTCCTGGTACCCAGTTTCGCCAGTGCCTTGCCGACCGCCCTGCTCTCGGCCACCGAACCGACGTCCGTGAGGTCGGCGAGAGCCCGATCGACGTCGACGACCTGTTCCTCCAGCCCGATCGTGGCCGCGATCAGTTCGCACACCGCGCCGGGGTCGTCGAGTTTGAGGAAGTTCTGGCCGAGCAGGCCGCTCCAGTGCTCGCCGATCTCCGGGTCGTTGTAGTACGACGACTGGTTCGGCAGCACGAAGTAGACGTGCCACTTGCGGGCCAGCTCCCGGTACACCGAAGCGGGATCGATGTCCTCCCGCACGTCGTCACCGAGCACCCGGCGGATGTGGCGGGCCTCCAGCGCGGGCTTGTTCAGCTCGTCGCCGATGATGAACAGGTAGCCCTTGCGGCCGCGGTTCTGCCACGCGTCGGTGACCACGTGCCGGGCCATGAAGTACGCGGCCAGTTCGTAGGACTCGCTCTTCTGGCCGCCGCCACCGCCTTCGAGGAAGATCGTGCGCAGCTGTTCGTCCATCCGGTTGTCCGATTCGAACTGCCCGATCTGCAACGGGACCCGGTCGCTGTCGGCGTCGCCGATCGCGCCGAACAGGACCTGCGGGTCGGTCAGATAGCCTCGGCGCTTCAGCAGGCCGTGCAGTTTGCCGAGCTTGCCCTGCATGATCCGCGGCACGCGGCGCATCGAGCCGGTGACGTCGAACAGCACCGCGATCGGCGTCGAATCGGCGTGGTCGGCCGAATCCCGGCACTCGCGGACGGCGTTCGCCGGATCGAGTGCTCGTGCGGCCTTCCACGTGGAAGCGGGCTTCTTGCGAAGACCGGCGCTGTAGCCGAAATCGTCCTCGCCCTTGGCCGCGCGGAAGGTCTTCGCGGCGGCGTAGGCGTTGTCGTCCCAGTGTCCGTGTCCCATGGTCAAACTCCTGTCTCGGGGATGATGAACGGTCGGAAGGTGCGGGGCCCGTACAGCTCGCCGAGCAGGTCGTCGTACTCGTCGAGCAGATCGGCGGCGTCGGGCCGCCGTCCCGGGGATTCCTGGGTGCACCACGTCGCGAACTCGCGTTGCCGGGTTTCCTGTGGTGCCAGCAGGGAAAGCATCAGGCTGTGCAGCATGTGGACGTCGGTGGCCGCGGTCATCGGTAGTCCTTTGTGGACCTCGGGCGGGTAGTCGAGGGACTGGTCGGCCGCAAGGGGGAGCGCACCGTCTTCGACGGCGAAGGACCAGCCGGCCAGGACGATGCCGTGCTGCTCGGGGTGGACCAGCACGTTGTCCGCGGTGAGATGGCCGTGGACGACACCCGCGCGGTGCGCGCCCGCCACCGCGCGCAGCAGACGCCGGTGCATCCAGGCGTAGTCGCGGCCGTCGAGACCGTCCGGGTAGGCCTTAGCGATGTCGGCGAGGGTGATGAACCCGTCGACGAGCGGATCGAGGACGCTGAACGCGCGGTCGCCCCGCGCCACCGGACCCGAGGTGTCGAGCAGTCGCGGATAGTACGGGCGCAGCCAGCGGTGGCGTTCGGTGAAGCCGTCGAGCGTGCGCAACGCCGCCCATTCGGCGTGGATCAGCGGATTGAGTGCCGGGTTGCGCACGATTTTGACCAGATGAGGGCCGGTGGTGCGATAGGTCGTCGCGATGCTGCCCACCGCGTGCGGCTGGGTGAGGGTGTACGCCGCTGTCGCGGTGGTGACCGTTCGATGGCGGGATTGCTTCCAGTCGGCATAGAGGCGATTGAGGGTGGCGGCCGCCTTATGGGCCCGCGGGTCGCCGGGATTGCGGTCCGGGTGCAGCGCGGCCGCCAATTCGCGGTAGCGGTGGCTGGCGAACAGAGTGGCCGCGTCGACCGAGTTCTCGATCATCGTCACGGCTGCGTCCCTGGTGAGCATAGTTTGAGTCTATACGACTCTTACTTGGTGTGACAAGAGGATCCCCGGAAATGATCTCGTCGGCATAAATCCCGTGCCCGCCGGTCCGCGCGATGCCTACCCTGGAGCGACTGTCCGGGGGTGATCGGCGATATTCCAGGAACTGTCGCGGGAAGGCGAGCGGCGAGCCCGAGCTGTGGCGGGCCTGGTCGTCCTGGGAGTCGTTCTGGGGGTTCTCGCGGCCTTCCTCGGTCGATGGACCGCCGAGGGGCTGGCCGGTACCTACGCCGTGCGCGCGGTGGTCAGCGAGGTGGACTCCACGACCACTGAAGGACAGAACGGTCCGCACACCACCTATGAGGTCCAGGCGATCACCGAAGACCGTCGTGTGATCGAACTGCCGGTAAGGGCGGAATTCAGCCGCGGGGAGCCCGTGGTCGCCCGGCTTTCCTCACTGACGGACCGGGTGCAGTCCGTGCGCGGCGTGACCGCCGAAGTGGAAGCCCATCACCCGTGGGAGAAGATCGCCGCGATGTCAGTAGGCGGTTTGCTCCTGGTGGTCGGCGTCATCGTGGCGTGGTCGGTCCGCCGTCCACTGTCGGCCAGGCTGGGGACGCCGCGAGCGTTGCCGTCGTTCCTGGCCGGTGTCGTCCTGGCCGCGTTCGTCGTGCTGACGCCGGTCGGCTTCGGCGGGACGGCCTATCGTGCGGGGGTCGATCCCCACCTGAAGCTGTGGAAGTACGGGCGTGAGGCCGGGGAGCCCCCGGCGGTCAGGAGGGGGGAGACCCTCGTGGCCGGGGACCTGACACTGCGCGTGACCGGTCTCGTGCCGGAGCCACCTGAAGGGGCTGCGGCGTGGCTGGGCGATTTCCGGGTCCTCGCGCTTCGGGTCGAGGCGACCGGGCTGGGCGATACCTCACTGAAGCTGTCCGCCGACGCGCACGGCGAGCCGGAGCGGGTCGAAGGCTGCGCGGGTGCTCCGGGCGCTTTCGACGGCACCGCGGGCCTGGTCTGTTTCGTGGTCCCGCCCGGCTACCGTCCTGGATACCTGCTCGTCGGGGAACGCGACCGTGAAGTGTTGTTGGTGCTGTAGGCGAGAAGGGGACTCCTTGTCGGGGAAACGAAGGGCGGCCGGAATCTTTTGGCAGGTGTTGATGGCCGTGGTCCCGTTCTTCGTCCTGATGGGTGCCGTCTGGTGGGCAGTCGGCGACGACGTGCGTGAGTTGAGCACCGGCGAGGACGTCGCGGTCATCGAGATATCGGGATGTACCTCGGAGGGATCGCCGGTGAACGGTCAGGCCCCGTACTGCAAAGGAAAGTGGCGGTTCGCCGACGGGCGCGTCGGCGGTGGCAGGATCTTCGGCGGCGCAACCGCCGAAGGTGACACGGTGTTCGCCGGCGACGGGTTCGCCTATCGGTCGAAGTCGTCGCTGATCTGGAGTGTGGTCATGATCGGCGCGGTCGGGGTCGGCATGCTGGGCGTGGTGATCGGGGTCGGGGTGGCTTACCTGCGGGACAAGGCCCGGCGGCTTCGTGAGTGACCACAGCCAACTGCGGCAAGGTGACCGCGCCCCGGGAAGGGTTCTCCTCCCCGGGGCAGAAGTTCGAGGCGTGCACCATGCACGGCGCGAACCGCAGGACCCCGATCGTCCGGGGCGGCTGAGGTTCAGGAGCGGGTCGCCTCGATCTGCCGTTCGTCCTCGGTCGAGCAGCTGGTCACCGGATCGTTCGGCCCGCTCCCGCACGTCCAGGCGCCGATCACCACCGGCCCGGGGCCCTGCGGCGAAGCGGCTTCGGCGGGGGTCAGCTTGGTGAAGTAGTCCGTGAGCACCTGCGTCGCTTCGGCGCAGTCGGTCTTCCCGTGCGCGACGACCTTGTTCTTCGCGCCCTGGAGCCCGGTGACCTCGCCGCACGGTGTTCCGGCGGGCGCTTTTTCGGCGGCGGGGGACGACGGCGCCGGCGCGGCCGACGGGGCGGGATCGGCACCGCAGCCGCTCAGCACGGCGACGGCCAGCAAGACGGGGAGTGCGGAGAAGCTCTTCATGGGCCCTTCTTCTCGGGGATGGTTCATTCGACGGGTACGACGGCGGCGAACACGTTCTGCTCGCCCTTGCTGCAACTGGTGCCGCCTTGGGCGGCGGGAGCGCCGGAGACGCACAGCCACCCGTCGACGGTCTCGCTGACCGGCTCGTCCGAGCCCGCGGACTGGCGTCCGGCGATCGTCTTGTGGAACGAGCCGACGACCCCGGTCGCGTCCGCGCAGGAGACCCCGGGCCCGTTGAGCACCTGGAGGGTCAACCCGCTCGCCGCGGTGACCGTCCCGCACGAACCCTGTACCGGTTCAGCGGGCTTGGGTTCGGTGGCGGCTTTCGGGGCACTGGACGGACTCGGCGCGGTCTGCGAAGGGATCGGCGGTACCGACGCGCTGGTCACGTTCGAAGGGACTGTGGGCGGCGAGACCGACATGGAGGTGACAGGCGGTGGCGGATCTTCGCCCGAACAGGCGGCGAGCGCTCCCGCGGCGGCACAGGCCGCGAACAGGCGCCGCCACGTTCCCGTGGTCGTCGAGACGGGCAAGGCGATCCTTTCGTCGGCCGTTCCTGGCCTGCCCATTCTGGCCTGGGCGAGCCCGATGCCGTGGCATTGAGCCACGTTCGATTCGCGGGAGGTTATCGCGCCGACGGCGCGGCGGTACGCGAGGACTGCTCGATCACTGTCCATTGTGGACGATTAACATGCCGTTCACAACGCGACAACACCCCGCTGTCGTCGCGAACCGATCGGACGAATCCGGCGCCGGGTCGTTAACGCCAGGCCCTGTTCTGCCGAAAACAAAGGTAGCGCTCCGGCGTGTCCCAAGTCCCCGTCACCGAAACCGTGAGAGCGATGAAGACCGACGAACAGAACGATCCCGCGTCATTCGAGGCCACCGCACCGGCGAGCGCGGACCTGCCACCCACGGCACCGTGCACCGTCGTCTGGTGCGGCGGCCGCCCGTACGTCCTGGAGAGTTCCACCGGCCACACCCGCTGGATGGGTACCGACCATCGGGGCAGGCCCGTGGCGCTGACCAGCGCGGACCTGCAACGCCGCGGCTGGAGCCACACCCGGGCCAGCTGACGCGGGAGAAGCTGCCACCGCTGGATAGGCTGAGCGGGTGAGTACGCCCCCCGAACCGAGCGTGACCAGCGAAGAGCCTTCTTTGCTGCGGCAGGCCCTGAACGTTCCCAACATGCTTTCGATCCTCCGGCTCGCCGGAGTGCCGGTCTTCCTGTGGCTGCTCCTCGGCCCGAAGGAGGACGGCTGGGCGCTCGCGCTGCTCGTGTTCAGCGCGCTCACCGACTGGCTCGACGGCAAACTCGCCCGCTGGCTCAACCAGATGTCGCGGCTCGGTCAGCTGCTCGACCCCGCCGCGGACAGGCTCTACATCCTCGCGATCCTCATCGCCTTCCTGATCCGCGACATCGTCCCGTGGTGGGTGGTGGTCCCGCTGGTCGTCCGCGAGGCGGTGCTGGGGGTCTGCGTGCTGCTGCTGCGGCATCGCGGGTTCGCCCCGCCGGAGGTCACCTACATCGGCAAGGGCGCCACCTTCGTGCTGATGTACGCCTTCCCGCTCCTGCTGCTCACCCAGGGTGGTTCCGACATCGCCGCGATCGCCCGCCCGATCGGCTACGCCTTCACGGCGTGGGGTGCGGTCCTGTACGTCTATTCGGGCGTGCTTTACGTCGTCCAGACGATCCGGGCCCTGCGAACAGCCGATCGCGACTAGCTTCCGGGAGGCGCCGGGCGCTCGCCCCGGCGGGATGCGAAACTGCGCGCGTCGGTTTCGAGCGAGGGCAGCAGAAAGGGGAGCGGCGTTGTCCACTCCAGAAGAACTGCGTTACACCGAAGAGCACGAGTGGGTCTCCGTGCGCGACGGAGCGCTCGTGCGCGTGGGCATCACGGAGTACGCCCAGGACCAGCTCGGTGACGTGGTGTTCGTCGACCTGCCGGAGGTCGGCAAGCAGGTCGGCTCCGGCGACGCGTTCGGCGAGGTCGAATCGACCAAGAGCGTTTCGGAGCTGTTCGCCCCGCTCGACGGCGAGGTGGTCGCGGTCAACGACGCGGTGACCGAGTCGCCCGAGCTGATCAACAGCGACCCCTATGGTGAGGGCTGGCTGATCGAGCTCCGTCTCGACGACGCGAGCACGGTCGAATCCCTGCTCGAGGCCGAGGCGTACCAGGCACTGATCAAGGAATAGCCGCAGGCCGCGGCGCTGGGGTCCGAGTAGGGGGAGCCGCGGACCGGAGATTCGATCAGGCACGGTACGTTTGTCCTCTGCACGTTCTTGAGTAGTGGCAACACACATGCGTTAGGAGAGCTCAGGTGAGCACGAACGACGGGCCCGGCGTTCCCCCGGAGCAGTCTCCGGAGCGGACTTCTGTCTTCCGGGCCGACTTCCTGGCCGACGTCGAAGGCACTGAGGCTCCTCCGGCTGCCGAGGCCCCCGTCCAGGGTGTGGACGCGCTGCCCGCGGGTTCCGCGCTGCTGGTCGTGAAGCGGGGCCCGAACGCGGGTTCGCGCTTCCTGCTGGACCGCGACACCACCAGTGCGGGACGGCACCCGGACAGCGACATCTTCCTCGACGACGTCACGGTTTCCCGGCGGCACGCCGAGTTCCGCCGTGAGGGTGGCGAGTTCGTCGTCATCGACGTCGGCAGCCTCAACGGCACCTACGTCAACCGCGAGCCGGTCGACCAGGCCGTTCTCGCCGGTGGCGACGAGGTGCAGATCGGCAAGTTCCGCCTGGTCTTCCTGACCGGTCCGGGTTCCGGGGGCCAGGGGGCACAGTGACGGCGGCCGGGCGGCCTGATCGGGATGCGTCGCAGCGCGATGGGTTGAGCATCGGGGCCGTGCTGGCACAACTGCGCGGCGACTTCCCCGATGTCACCATCTCCAAGATCCGGTTCCTTGAGGCGGAAGGTCTGGTCCAGCCGGGCCGGACCCCGTCGGGGTACCGGCAGTTCGCTCCGGCGGACGTGGAGCGGTTGCGGTTCGTCCTGTCCGCCCAGCGGGATCACTACCTGCCGCTGAAGGTCATCAAGGAACAGCTGGACGCGGCGGATCAGGGTGCCGCGCTCTCGGCGGAGGTGCCCAAGCCGCCGCGGAAACTCGTTTCGCTCGACACCCCGGGGGAGAACGGTGGACTGCCGTCCCCCGGGGATTTCGAATGCGATCGCGAGATCAGGCTGACCGAGGAAGATCTGCTCCGCCAGGCAGGCATCGACGCCGCCACCCTGGCTGAGCTGCGGCAATACGGTCTCGTCCGCCCAGGTGCGGCGGGGTTCTTCGATCCCGACGCGGTCCTCGTGGCGAAGACCGTGAAAGCGATGACCGAATTCGGTATCGAGCCGAGACATCTGCGTGCCTTCCGGGCCGCGGCCGACCGCGAGGTCGGCCTGCTGGAGCAGATCGTGACTCCGGTGTATCGGCACCGTGACGAGGACGCCCAGGCGAGGGGCGACGAGGTCGTCCGCGAGCTCGCCGCACTGACCGTGGCGTTACATACGCTCTTGGTGAAGGCCGGAATACGGGCCGTCACGGGCGGTTGACCGGTTTCGAGGACCGGGAACCGTTGTGAGGCCACTTGTCAATGACTGAATGTTCGGCACCCAATGCCGTACCGTGAGAGTTGGGTTTGCCGCGAGCGAACCGAGGATGTCGGAGACAGCGAGCACAGCGCTCGGAAGACGGGTAGCGTCGGGATTGCCGTCGCTTGATCGTCGAGACAAGCGTTGCAGCCCGTGCGCACGAGAGGGAGGCGAAGCCCGATGAGCGAGATGCGCGTCGTCGGCGTGCGGGTGGAGCTACCCGCGAATCAGCCGATCTTGTTGCTACGGGAAACCGAAGGCGAGCGCTACCTGCCGATCTGGATCGGCTCGGTCGAGGCCACGGCCATCGCCTTGGAGCAGCAGGGAGTCCGCCCGGCCCGACCGCTGACCCATGACCTGCTCAAAGAGGTCATCGGGGCACTGGGCCGCGAGCTGGAACAGGTCGTCATCACCGACCTGAAGGAAGGCACGTTCTTCGCGGAGCTGGTCTTCGACGGGGACATCCGGGTTTCGGCGCGGCCCAGCGATTCGGTGGCGCTGGCACTGCGGGTGGGGGTCCCGATCCACGCCGTGGACGCGGTGCTGGAGGAAGCGGGCCTCATCATCCCCGATGAGCAGGAGGACGAGGTCGAGAAGTTCCGCGAGTTCCTCGACTCCGTATCGCCGGAGGACTTCCGCGGCGCGGACACCTGATCCGTATCGCGAGATCTTGAAGAAGGGGCGGCGCCGGTGGCGCCGCCCCTTCTTCGTACTTGCGGTGGTTCACCGGCGGCCGGTGGGGTTCCCAATGTCGCATTTGAGACGCTCAGCGTCTCAAATGCGACATTGGGAACGAGTCGGTGAGCTCTGCGCGGGGAGCCCTTGCCCGTTCGAAGTACATGAAGGCCCCCTTCCTTGCGTCAGGCGCAGGGTCCCGGCAAAGTCGAGATCTTGCAGGTCAGGCGGCTATTCGCCGCCTGCGTGAGGCTGACGATGAAGGAATCGGGACGTTGAGTGTCCCCATTCCTTCACCGTCACGGGTCACACCGGTTGCGGAGCCCCCTGAGCGGGGAGGATTCCGGACGTTCAACGTCCGGAATCCTCCCCGCTCGACCCTTTCGGGCACTAGCGATATCAAGCCCGGATTACCAAGAGCAGCGCTGACCAGCAGCTCTGCGACTTTGCCGGGACCCTGCGCCTGGCGCAAGGAAGGGGGCCTTCATGTACTTGGGAAGGTGCTTCTTCGGCTGAGCAGAGGGAAGGGCTCACCCGCCACCGTTGTGACTGGTGGTGCCTCTGGTTCCGGCTCATCCGCCGGGCTCTTCAGCTCCACGAGCGCAACTAGAGGACTAAACGCGAGCCGCGGTGGCCCGGGTGAACAGGTCCGCCAGTTCCCGCCCGTACCGGTCCAGGTCCAGCTTCGGGTCCGTCGCGAACTTCGCGGCGACGCCGTCGATGGCCTGCGCGATCGACAGCGCCATCACGTCCGGCGCGAAGTCGCCGAAAGCGCCTTCTTCCTGGCCTTGCCGCAGCTGACGCTGGAGCCTGCCGGTGCGGAACTCTTCGACGATCGGCGCGGACATGAACCAGCCCTCCGCGTCCGAACCGCTCGAAGCCATCTCGACCATGACCCGCACCAGCTCCGGGTACGAGCCGAGGAACTCGATCTCCGCCTCGATGTAGCCGCGCAGCAGCCCGGCCCGGTCGGTCGTGCCCTGGATCCGCTCCTCGAGGAACTTGTCCTTCATCCCGGTCGCGGTGGTGACCACGGCCTGCATCAGGCCGGCCTTGTTGGTGAAGTGGTAGGAGATGATCCGGGTGCTGGACAGCCCGGCCCGTTCTTTGATCTTCGCGAAGGACGTCTTGTGGTAGCCGAGATCGGAGATCGTCGCGATGGTGGCGCCGACGATCTGGGCCCGGCGGGCGGTCTCGGTGACCGACAGTCCGAGCTCCGCCTGAACCTCGCTCGCGGCGCTTTCGGTAGAGGGAGTTACTTGCATGAGTAAAAAATAACACGGCTGAGTAAAACTGGCAAGCGTGCGGCCGAACGGGGGACTGTTCCTGGCAAGCCTCAAGAAGGACTTGAGGTTGACCGCGCGTCGCGTTGACCGCTTTGCCGGACGCGCTTACCGTCAATGGAGGTAAATCGCCAAGGTGTGATTCGGATGTCTGGGGCATCCGTCTTGACGGTTGACTCCGGTGCGGACTCACATGGGTCCGCGCGGCTTTGTTCGCCGGCCGCCAGGTCGGGCGAGGGGAGGCATGGCGTGGTCGAGGCTGGTAGCCCTCAAGAGCCGCTCGTTCCGGTCGCAGACGGCGAGCAGGGCGAGCTGTTCCCCGACTCTTCCCTCCCGGACGAACTCGTCGGCTACCGCGGTCCCGCCGCCTGCCAGATCGCCGGGATCACCTACCGGCAGCTCGACTACTGGGCCCGTACGAAGCTGGTCGCGCCGAGTATCCGCACGGCACACGGCTCCGGCTCGCAACGGCTGTACTCGTTCAAGGACATTCTCGTCCTGAAGGTCGTCAAGCGGCTGCTGGATACAGGTGTCTCGTTGCAGAACATCCGGGTCGCGGTCGATCACCTGCGCCTGCGCGGTGTCCGCGACCTCGCCAGGGTCACCCTGTTCTCCGACGGCACCACCGTCTACGAGTGCACCTCGCCCGAAGAGATCGTCGATTTACTGCAAGGCGGCCAGGGCGTTTTCGGCATCGCCGTCAGCGGTGCGATGCAGGAGATCAGCGGCACCATCCACGAGTTCCAGGCGGAACGCGCCGACGGCGGCACGATCGAAACCGTCACGCCGGATGAGCTCACGCAGCGCCGTAACGCACGTCGCACCGGCTGATCATGAAGCCGCGCGAGCGGCAAGGTAGGCTCACTTCCGCGGTCGACGAATCCGCGCGGGAGAGACCGAGCCGATAAGAGCTCGGCGCCGAAGGAGCAAGTCCTCCCCGGAACCTCTCAGGCACCCTGGACCGCGCGGACTAGACGCCTCTGGAAAGTGAGTCGTCAGGTCATCCCCTGGCGGCTCCGCCGACGGTGCAAGCCCGACTCAACCCACGGGCGAAACTCTCAGGCGCCCCACGGGGGTACGGACAGAGTGGGGAGGGCCAGGACAATCGTCCCGGCCTCACCCCCGCGTCTTGGGAGGTCCCCGATGGAGCCTGTTTCACTGGCCGCTCTCGAATCCGGAACCCCCTTCGCGGACCGGCACATCGGACCAGGTTCCGAAGAACTCACGCGCATCCTCGACGTCGTCGGCGTCTCGTCGCTCGACGAACTGGCCGAGCGGGCCGTCCCCGCGTCGCTGCGGGAATCCGCGACACCGCCGGACCTGCCGCCGCCCGCCACCGAGACCGGCGCGCTCGCCGAACTCCGCGCACTGGCCGCGCGCAACCGGCCGATGATCCAGATGATCGGCCTCGGCTACCACGACACCGTGACCCCGCCGGTGATCCGCCGCAACGTGCTGGAGAGCCCGGCCTGGTACACCGCGTACACGCCGTATCAGCCGGAGATCTCGCAGGGCCGCCTCGAAGCCCTCCTCAACTTCCAGACCATGGTCGCCGATCTGACCGGCCTGCCGATCGCCAACGCGTCCATGCTGGACGAGGCGACCGCGGCGGCGGAGGCGATGACCTTGGTCCGCCGCGCCGGAAAGTCGAAGTCGAACCGGTTCGTCGTCGACGAGGACACCCTGCCCCAGACGATCGAGGTCCTGCGCACCCGCGCCGAACCGCTCGGCATCGAACTGGTGACCGCCGACCTGTCCCAGGGCATCACCGGGCTCGGCCTCGGTGGCGATTTCTTCGGCGTGCTGCTGTCCTATCCCGGCGCGTCCGGGGTCGTCCGCGAATGGGACCACACCATCGCCGAGGCCAAGGCGCTGGGCGCGGCCGTGGTGATGGCCGCGGATCCGCTGGCCTTGACCCTGCTGCGGTCGCCGGGTGAGCTCGGCGCCGATGTCGCGGTCGGGTCGACGCAGCGGTTCGGTGTGCCGATGGGCTTCGGCGGCCCGCACGCCGCGTACCTCGCCGTTCGGCAAGGTCTCGAACGGCAGCTGCCCGGCAGGCTCGTCGGCGTCTCGAAGGACGCCGACGGCGCGCTCGCCTATCGGCTCGCGCTGCAGACCCGCGAGCAGCACATCCGCCGCGAGAAGGCCACCAGCAACATCTGTACCGCGCAGGTGCTCCTGGCGGTCATCGCGTCGATGTACGCGGTGTACCACGGTCCCGAAGGCCTGCGTGCCATCGCGAACCGCGCGCACCGGATGGCGACGGTGTTCGCGGCCGGGCTCGCCGAGAGCGGTGTGGACGTCGTGCACTGCGAGTTCTTCGACACCGTCATGGTGGCGGTTCCCGGCCGTGCGGCCAGTGTCGTCGGCACCGCCAGGGAACTCGGCGTCAACCTCCGGCTGGCGGACGCGGACCACGTCGCCGTCGCGTGTGACGAGACGACGACCCGTGAGCACCTTTCCCTGGCGTGGAAGGCGTTCGGCGTCGCGGTGTCCGATGTGGACTCGCTCGACGCGGACACCGCCGACGGTTTTCCGCCGGACCTGCGCCGCACCAGCGAGTACCTGACGCATCCCGTCTTCCACGCGCACCGCTCGGAAACCGCGCTGCTGCGGTACCTGCGGGCGTTGTCCGACAAGGACGTCGCGCTCGACCGCAGCATGATCCCCCTCGGCTCGTGCACGATGAAACTCAACGCCACGGCCGAAATGGAGCCGATCACCTGGCCCGAGTTCGCCGGACTGCACCCGTTCGCACCCGCCGAGGACGCGGCCGGGCTGCTGTCCATCGTCAAGGATCTGGAGCACTGGCTGGCCGGGATCACCGGCTACGACGCGGTTTCCCTGCAACCGAACGCCGGCAGCCAGGGCGAGTTCGCCGGTTTGCTGGCGATCCGCGCCTACCACCGCGAACGCGGGAACGCGGCGCGCGACGTCTGCCTGATCCCGTCGAGCGCGCACGGGACGAACGCGGCCAGCGCGGTGATGGCCGGGATGCGCGTGGTCGTCGTGAAATGTGACGACGAGGGCAACATCGACGTCGGCCACCTCAAGTCCACAGTGGACGAGCACGCGGACGACCTGGCCGCGATCATGATCACCTACCCGTCGACACACGGCGTGTACGAGGACACCGTCCGCGAGGTCTGCGCGCTGGTGCACGACGCGGGCGGCCAGGTGTACGTCGACGGAGCGAACCTGAACGCGCTGATCGGGGTCGCGCAGTACGGCAGGTTCGGCGCCGACGTCTCGCATCTCAACCTGCACAAGACCTTCTGCATCCCGCACGGTGGCGGCGGTCCCGGCATCGGCCCGATCGGCGTCCGCGCGCATCTGGCGCCGTACCTGCCGAACCACCCGCTGCAACCGGACGCCGGCCCGGCGACCGGCGTGGGCCCGATCAGCGCCGCGCCGTGGGGGAGCGCGTCGATCCTGCCGATCTCCTGGGCCTACATCCGGATGATGGGCGCCGAGGGCCTCAGGCGTGCGACCCTGACCGCGGTCGCGAACGCCAACTACGTCGCCAAGCGCCTCGCTGAGCACTACCCGGTGCTCTACTTCGGACACGAGGGACTCGTGGCGCACGAATGCATCCTCGATCTGCGCGCGCTCACCAAGCGGACCGGTGTCACCGTCGACGACGTCGCCAAGCGGCTCGCCGACTACGGGCTTCACGCGCCGACGATGTCCTTCCCGGTCGCGGGAACCCTGATGGTGGAGCCCACCGAGAGCGAGGATCTCGGCGAACTCGACCGGTTCTGCGACGCGATGATCGCGATCCGCGGTGAGATCGAGAAGGTCGCCGCGGGGGAGTGGCCGGTGGCCGAAAGCCCGCTGCGCAACGCCCCGCACACCGCGCGCTGCCTCGCCGGGGAGTGGGATCGCCCGTACAGCAGGGAGATCGCGGTCTTCCCGGCAGGTTTCACCGCCGCGAAGATCTGGCCCCCGGTGCGGCGGATCGACGGGGCCGCGGGTGACCGCAACCTCGTCTGCTCCTGCCCGCCGCCGGAGGCCTTCGCCTGAGCGTCAGCCGGGCATCTTGTCCAGAAAGCCCAGCACCTGCTTGATCCGGCCGTCCTCGACGGTGATGACGTCGAAGCCGATCGCCAGCGGCTCTTCCGCGCCCTCCGGGCCGAGGTACCACTGGAACCGCGCGATGTCGTGGTGCGCGTCGGGGATCGACGGCAGGCTGAACCTCAAACCCGCGAACTGGGCCTGCGCACCGGCGATGAAACCGTCGACGCCGTCGTGCCCGGTGACCGCGCCCAGCGGGTCGGTGTAGGCGGTGTCCTCGGTGAACACTTCGGCGATGAGCGTGCGGCGCTTGTCCGCGTCCGTCTCGTTCCACACGGCGATGTACTGCTCGGCGACGCGCTGGATGTCCGACATGGTGGCTCCATTTTCTTTGGTGGGTAACCGATGCCGCAACTCTGTCCGGTGAAGGTGGGTCCCGTCGATTACGCGTGAGGTAATGGCGGCCCGGCACCCTTGGCCGTAGGTTCGTGATCGTGACGACCACTTTGACGCCCGCCCGCGCGGGCCGCCCCGTCGGCGAACTGCTGCGGGAATGGCGTGACCGCCGCCGGATCAGCCAGCTCGATCTCGCCATCTCCGCGGAGATCTCGACCAGGCACCTGAGTTTCGTGGAGACCGGCCGGTCCAAGCCCAGCCGTGACATGGTGCTGCGGCTGGGTGAACATCTGGAGGTGCCCTTGCGGGAACGCAACCAGCTGCTCCTGGCGGCGGGCTTCGCGCCCGCGTATCCGGAGAGCGGCCTGGGTGACCCGGAACTGGCGGCGGTCCGCCAGGCGGTGCGGCAGTTGATGACCAGTCACGAGCCCTACCCGGCCGCCGTCGTCGACCGGGGGTGGAACCTGGTCGACGCCAACGCGAGCGTGTCGATCATGACCGGCCTGGTCTCGCCGACCTTGATGACGCCGCCGGTCAACGTGCTCCGGCTGACCCTGCACCCGGAGGGGATGGCGCCGTACGTGCTGAATCTGGGGGAGTGGCGCGCCCATCTGCTCGGCAGGCTGCGGCGCCAGGTGACCCAGACGGCTGACCCGGTCCTGACCGAGCTGCTGGAGGAGCTGCTCACCTATCCGTGTGACGATCCCGCCCCCGAGGTGGAGGTCCCCGGTCCGGGCGACATCTTCGTCCCACTACGGCTACGGCACGACGGGGTGGATCTCACCTTCTTCAGCACGGTCTCCACCTTCGGGACGCCGCTGGACATCACGGTCGCCGAGCTGGTGATCGAGTCGTTCTTCCCCGCCGACACGGCCACGGCGGAGTATCTGCGCGCGCATGCCCGGCACGGGGTGGAATGATGCGGGGCAGGAAACCCTGCCGCAGACCAGTGAGGATTCTTCTTCCATGGCCGTGTCTTCCGTCGTCCTGAACAACGAGGTAGTCATCCCCCAACTCGGTTTCGGCGTCTGGCAGGTGCCCGCGGGCGACACGGCCAAGGTCGTCCGGACCGCGATCGAGGCCGGGTACCGCAGCATCGACACCGCCGCGTCGTACCGGAACGAAGCAGGCGTTGGTGAGGCGATCCGCTCGGCGGGTGTGCCTCGCGACGAACTGTTCATCACCACCAAGTTGCCGAATCCCGGCCACGGCTACGACGAGGCGCTGCGCGCGTTCGACGCCAGCCTGGCCGAGCTGGGCCTGGACCGGGTCGACCTGTACCTGATCCACTGGCCGATGCCGACCCGCGGCAAGTACGTCGAAACCTGGCGGGCGCTGGAAAAGCTCTACGCCGACGGCCGGGCGCGGGCCATCGGGGTGTCGAACTTCCACGCCCCGCACCTGAAGCGGCTGTTCGACGAGACGGGGATCGTGCCCGCGGTCAACCAGATCGAGCTGCATCCCCGGCTCCAGCAGAAGGCGCTGCGGGAGTTCCACGCCGAGCACGGCATCGTCACCGAGGCGTGGAGCCCGCTCGCGCAGGGATCGCTGCTCTCGGACCCGACCCTGACCGCGCTCGCGGCCAAGTACGGCAAGAGCCCGGCGCAGCTGGTCTTGCGCTGGCATTTACAGCTGGGCACGGTGGCCATCCCGAAATCCGTGACCCCGTCCCGGATCCGCGAGAACTTCCACGTCTTCGACTTCGAACTCGCCGAAGACGACCTCGCCGCTCTTGCCGAGTTCGACAACGGAACGCGCACCGGCCCGGACCCGGACACCTTCGACCTGGTCTAGCTGAAGGGGACTTTCCCCGCGTCTCACGCGGCGAAGGGCGCTTTCCCCGCATGCGATGCGGGGAAAGCGCCCTTCAACTCTCAGGTGGCCTTGATGCCCGCGGCGGCGAAGTCGGCCTGCTGGGCGGGCTGCTGCAGGAACTGCCGGAACGTCTGCGAGGCGCGCATCTGGACCTCGTCGATGCTCTTGCCGGCGAGTCCGACGAGCGGGTAGTCGGCCGATCGCGCGGTCGCGACCGACTGGGCGGGCGAACCGACCAGTTCGGGCTTCGCGGTGTTCAGCTCGGTCACCCAGTAGGAGGACTCGGGGATCCAGGCGGCGGGGAGGCCGCCGATGGAGTCCAGGTTCGTCCGTCCGACGAGGCCGTCGAGCACGGAAGCGGAGGGCAGCGCGTCGATCTGGATGATCACGCAGTGGTCGCGGACCACGGTCGCGGCGTTGTTCCACCGGTCGGCCGCCGCCCGGAGCGGCTTCTCGATGCTGGGGGTGACGATGATCCGCATCGGCGTGTCACCGGCGCTGCACGCCTTGGCCTGGGCTTCGGCACGGGTGTTGAGCTCCCCGTCCGCCCAGTTCCAGCCGAACACGCCGATCGCGACCAGGACCACGAGGACCAGGCAGGCGATGGGCCACTTGGCGATGCGGCGTCGCGGGGCCTTCTTCCCGACGATCCGGTGCGAACCGGTCGCCTCGCCGCGCCCCTCAAGCCGCTTCGGCGGGTCGAGGGGATGCGGCACCGGCTCCTCGGCCACGCTGTGTCGCCCCATCGTTGTCCTTTCGAAACGTGCGCGCTCGCGCTGCGTATGCAATCAAACCGTTATCACTCTAACAGGGGAGGATGTTACGGGGAATGCGACGACTCACAGTTGTTTTCCGCGTGTCGCGGGCGCCTTCCTTAACTCGGTCAGGAGCCGTTTGCAATGCGCTATCAGGTGCTCACGCAGCGGCGCGGCCCGGCGGGCGAAACCGGCCTGCGCGCGGGCGTACTCGGCCCGCCCTTCCGGGCTCTCGATCCGTACGGGCGCGTACCCGAACGCCGCGAGGTCGTACGGGCTGGCGCGCATGTCCAGCTCACGGATGTCCGCCGCCAGCTCGAAGCAGTCCCCGACCAGCTCGGCGGGCACGAACGGGTCGAGTTTGTAGGCCCACTTGAAGAGGTCCATGTTGGCGTGCAGGCAGCCCGGCTGCTCGAACTCGATCTGGTTCTCCCGCTCCGGCCGCAGTGTGTTGCGCGGCTTGGCGGGCTCGGTGAAGAATCGAAAAGCGTCGAAATGCCCGCAGCGGATCTCCAGAGACTCGACGACACCGTCCGTTCCGGCCGAACCGAGCCGGAGCGGAAGTTGTGAGTGACGAACCTCATCCGCCGATTCCCGGTAAACCATTGCCCATTCGTGAAGCCCGAAACAACTGAGCCTCGGCGCGCGGGAAGCGGTCGCGGAAAGCAGGCCGAGGACGAATTCGGCGGTTTTGGCCCTGCCCTCGGTGAAGCCGGCCGGGTCCAGCATGACGCCGTCCGGTGTCTCGACGTAGCCCTTCCGCTCCAGGAACCGGTGCGCGGACCGGCCTTCGAGCGCGACGCCCGGCCCCGGCTGCCAGCGTTCGACGTGGCCGGGGCGGTGCGAGTAGTAGGTGAAGAGGAAGTCGAGGACCGGATGCTTCTCGCCCCGCGAGCGGCGGAGCTGGTGCGGTGTCGTCCAGCGCCGCATCCTGGCGACGTGGTCGTCTTCCCGAGCCCGCCAGGCAGGCTCGGGAAGGACGATCACGCCGGTCATGACATGACGTGGGTGCCGTCGCGGACGGTTCCCACGTATTCCTCGACGAGGTCCTCCAGCGCGACGACCCCGACGGCGTCACCCGCCGGATTCAGCGCCCGCGCCAGGTGACTGCCTTCCTTGCGCATCGCCGACAGCGCCTCGTCCAGCCGGGCGTCGGCGCGCAGTTCGGTCAGCGTGCGTGTCTTGCCCGACGGCACAGCGGTCGACGGCTGCTTGCCCACGAGGTCGAGGACGTCCTTCACGTGGATATAGCCGGTCAGCGACCCGTCGTCGGCGCAGACCGGGAAGCGCGAGAAGCCGGTCGAGGACACCGCGCGCTCGACGTCGCCCAGTGTGGGCGAGCAGGGCAGCGTGGTCAGCTGCGCCGTCGGGACCAGGACGTCGGCCACCGTCTTCTCCACCGACGACAGCGTCTTGCTGAGCCGCTGGTGCTCGGACTGCTCCAGCAGCCCCTCGCGCCGCGACTCACTGAGCAGTTCGGCGAGTTCGTCGGAGGTGTACGCGGTTTCGAGTTCGTCCTTCGGCTCGACCTTGAACAGCCGCAGCAGCGAGTTCGCCACGAAGTTGAGCAGCCAGATGAACGGGTTGGCGATCTTCACCCAGGCCACGTGCACCGGAACCAGCCAGAGCGCCAGCCGCTCCGGCTCGGCGATCGCGAGGTTCTTCGGCACCATCTCGCCGATGAGGACGTGCAGGACGGTGATGAACGCCAGCGCGATCGCGAACGAGATCGGGTGCAGCAGGACGTCCGGGATCCCGAGCAGTTCGAAGAACCCGGCGAGCTGATGCGCGATGGCGGGCTCACCCAGCCGTCCGAGTAGCAGCGAGCAGATCGTGATGCCGAGCTGTGCGCCCGCGAGCATGAGCGAGACGTTCTTACTCGCGTTGATGACGATCTGCGCGCGCGTCTTTCCCTGCTCCAGCAAGGCTTCCAGCCTGTCGCGCCGCGACGAGATCAGGGTGAACTCGGCGCCGACGAAGAAGGCGTTGGCCAGCAGCAGGATCACGACGAGGAAGATGTTGAACCAGTCGCTCATCGGGCGGGCTCCTGCTCGGCGGAGGTGGCGGTTTCGCTGACCCGGCGGACTTCGACCTCGGCGATGCGGAGACGGTCCATTTTGGTCACCGTGAGCCGCCAGGCGTCGAGATCGGTGGCGTCGCCGGGGGAGGGGATCCGGCCGAGTCGCTCGAGGATCAGCCCGGCGATGGTCTCGTAGTCGCCGTCCGGCATCCGGAACCCGGTCTCGTCGGTGACTTCGTCGGCGCGAAGCTGCCCGGACACGAGCCAGTTGTCGGTGCCGACCTGTTGGGAGGACGGCTCTTCCCGTTCGTCGTGCTCGTCACGGACGTCGCCGATGATCTCCTCGACGACGTCTTCCAGTGTCACGAGCCCCGCGGTGCCGCCGTACTCGTCGACGACGATCGCCAACTGGAACCGGGAATCGCGCAACCGGTTGAGCAGCGAATCGCCCGGCAGCGATTCGGGCACGGTCGGGATCGGCCGCATGACCGAACCGATCCGCACCGTGGCGCGCTGTGCGGCCGGGACGGTGAACGCCTGTTTGATGTGCACCGCGCCCTGCACGTCGTCGAGATCCTCGGTGTAGACCGGGAAACGGGAGAACCCGGTGCGGCGGGAGATCTCGATGAGGTCGTAGATCGTGTCGTCCACGGTCAGCGATTCGAGCTGGACACGCGGGGTCATCAGCTCGTCGGCCGTCCGCTCGCCGAAGCGCAGCGACTTGTCCAGCAGTTCGGCCGTCGACGTGTCGAGCGTGCCGCTTTCGGCGCTGGAGCGCACGATCGAACCGAGCTCCTGGGGTGACCGTGCCGAACGCAGCTCCTCCTGCGGTTCGACACCGAACTTGCGGACCAGGAAGTTGGCGCTGTTGTTCATCAGGGTGATGAGCCAACGGAACATCGACGAAAACCGCGAGTGGTACCCCGCGACGGCGCGCGCGGTCTGCAACGGCCGGGCGATCGCGAGGTTCTTCGGCATCATCTCGCCGAGGATCATCGACAGCGACGTCGCCAGGATCAGCGCGACCGCCAGCGAGACGCCGTTCGCGACACCTTCGGAGAACCCGACGGCGGTGAACAGCGGGTGCAGCAGGTCGCCGATCACCGGTTCCGCGAGGTAACCGGTGATCAGGGTGGTGATGGTGATCGCCACCTGCGCGCCGGAGAGCTGGAACGAGAGGGTGCGGTGCGCCTTCTGCACGGTGTGCGCGCGGCGGTCGCCGACCTGGCGGACGTTCGCGTCGACCGTGCTGCGCTCGAGCGCGGTGAGGGAGAACTCAGCGGCGACGGCGAGGCCGGTGCCGATGGTCAGCAGGAGGAACAGGAGAATGCCGAGAACGGCGAACAGGATTTCCATCATTTCCTGCCGGCGGGGACGGGGTCGGCAGGAAGATCCGCGGAACAGCCGGGTGTGCCACCCGGCTCGATACTGTCACCAGGTGACTGCGCGTCGCGCACGAAAAGAGTCACTCCTCAATCGGATGAATCAACCAGAGACCGCCGCTGTACTGCGGCGATAGGACAATCTTAACGCGTTCCCCCGGCCGCGTGGGCGCGGTGCCGCCGCACGCTCTCCTCGACCAGGTCGAGCACGGGACCGAGATCGTCACCGGGCTGGCCCATCGCGAGGTGGGAGACGAGTCCTTCGAGGACCAGTTCGAGATACGCGGTCAGGACGTCGACATCGACGTCGTCGCGCAGGATCCCGGCGTCGCGCTGGCGCAGCAGACGGCGGCGGGTCGCGGTGGTCAGCTGCTGGGACCGCTCGGCCCAGCGGGCGCGGAACTCGGGGTCGGTGCGCAGGCGCCGGGAGACCTCCAGCCGCGTGCCGAGCCAGTCGGCGGGGTGCTCGCTGCGGTTTGTCAGCAGGTCGCGCATCACCTGGACGAGGCCCTGCTCGGCGACGACGTCGGCCATGCGGACCGCGTCGTCCTCGGCCAAGGCCAGGAAGAGGGACTCTTTGTCGCGGAAGTGGTGGAAGATGGCGCCGCGGGAAAGGCCGGTGGCCTCCTCGAGTCGCCGGACCGTGGCACCCTCGTACCCGTAGCGTGCGAAGCACACGCGGGAGCCGTCGAGGATCTGGCGCCGGCGTGCGTCGAGGTGATCCTGGCTGACCCGTGGCATCCTGGAATCCTGTCACCGGGAACCCGGTTAATGCAATCCGTACGTACGTACTGTGATCAGTTCGCGGGATGATTGCTCCGTCCGGGAACCTTGCGGCTTGGAAACACGTCCGAACACTCGGCCGGATCGGCTGACACGCCGTCGGCCGCTTGGCTACTCTTTGTCCATCACGGTGAGTGAGTGCTGAGGGGAAGGTGCGGGGCGTGGATATCATCGGCGATGCCGCTAGCGCGATCAAGGCCGTCTGGGGTGACCTGACCACGCCGAAGGAACCGACCGTTTACGGCGGTGGGGGCGGCGGTGGCGGCGGGTTCGAGATGAGCCCGGAGGAGCTGAAGACCGTCATCGGGCTCTGGGAAGACGAGCTGAAGAAGGTCGTCGACGACGGTGACAAGATCGACCTCATCGTCGGTGACCTGATGCCGCCGGGTCAGGACGAGGCCAGCTCCAGCTACGTCGACTCCGGTGTCGAATCCTTGCTCGGCCTGCAGAAGCAGAACGAGTCGATGAGGGCCTACATCGAGGGTTACATCGCGAAGCTCGAGATGGCCCGGACGAAGATCATGGCCACCGACCAGGCCAACACCCTGCGCACGACCTGAGGATGCCGAACGTGTTGAGGAATCGCGCCGCGGTAGCGGCGCTCGTGCTCGTTTCCGTCGTGGTCGCGGGTTGTACCGGGGAGACTCCCGGTACGGCTACGCCGACCCCGGGAACGTCGCCGTCGTCGGCTTCGTCCGCCGCGCCGGATGACCCCAATGTCCCGAAGGTGGCGAATCCGCTGGACGCTTCGGCGTACGTCGGTGACGTGTGCAAGCTGCTCCCGCCCGCCGCGGCCTCGGAACTGGGGTTCACCGCGCCCGGTGAATCGAAGAGCGAGGGCAGCAATCCCGGTTGCAGCTGGCAGATTCGCGGCAAGGCGGACAGTCTGCTGATCATCCTCGGCAGCGGCAACCGCGAGAAGGGCATGGGCGGTCTGGGCGGCCTGCACAAGGCCAAGGAAGCCGGGCAATTGAGGTTCCTGGAGCCGGGCCCCGAGGTCGACGGCTATCCGACCGTCTATTACGGAATCCAGGACAGGCGAGCGGGCGGCAACTGCGACCTCGCGGTGGGCGTCGCCGACGATCTGGCGATCAGCACCCTCGCCAAGGGCTACGACAATGAGCAGGATTCCTGTGGAACCGCGCAGAAACTCGCGTCGGCCGTGATCAAGACACTCAAGGGGGCATGAGGGTGGACGGCAAACAGATCTACGAGAACTTCACCCAGGGCGACACTCGCAACCTGCGCAGCGCGGCCGATCGCGTCGCGGAACTTTCGGACGCCTATGTCGAGCGCGGCATGGCCATCAAGTCGCTGCAGTCGCGGATGTCGTCGTCCTGGACGGGTTCGGCCGCCGACGCGGCGAACGCGGGCGCGGGCCCGCTCGAACAGGCCTTCAAGGAGACAGCGGACCCGCTGTTCACCACCAAGGCCTCGGTCATGACGCAGGCCGACAGCTTCGACGACTCGGGGCAGACGGTCGTCCCGGTGCCCCCGAAGCCGGACAAGCCCAACCCCTGGACCACCGGTCTCAAGGGCGCGATCCCGATCGCCGGACCGTTCATGGTCAACAACGACATCAAGAACTACCAAGAGGGCGTCGCGAAGCACGAGGCGGCGAACCAGAACAACGTCCGCGTGATGGACCAGTACGACTCGGTCACCAGCAGCACGAGCTCCAGCCTGCCGACCGACTACGGCGTGCTGAAGAACGACGGCGCGAATGTCAGTGTCAAGGTCGGCGACGGGCCCGGCCCGATCGAGCCGCCGCCCTACATCCCGCCGAAGCGCACCACGAAGCGCGGCGGTGGCGACGAGAACGACGGCACCGACACGAGCGGCACGAACAACAACGGCACGGACAGCAACGGCACCGACCGGAACCGCACCGGCAACGACCAGAATCAGAACCAGAACCAGAACAAGCCGGGCACCGGCGAAGACCGTCCCGGAGGCTCGAAGGACCGGCCGATCCCTCCGGACATCACGACGCCGACCCGGAAACCGGGCCCAGGGGACACGACGCTCCCGTCCGGCGGTGGCCGAGGCAAGCCTGGCGGCGGGACCACGGAGATCCCGGGCCGGGACGTCGGGCGCGGCACCGGCGGCGATCCCGACGACGTGCTCGGCCTGACCAACGGTCTCAACCAGAACAATGGCCCCGGTGGCGGCGGATCCAACCCGCCCGGAAGCGGCAGCGGGCGCAACGTCCCCGGGCCCAACAGCGCCGCGGGCAGGCTTCTCGGTGGCGAGGGTGGCACCGGTGGCCGCGCGGGCGGTCCGGGTGGGCCGGGTTCCGGTGGCCTCGGCGCGGGCAGGGGCTCCGGTATGGGCGGCTTCGGCGGCGGCATGGGTGGCGCCGACGTGGCTGGTGGCCGTGGCGCGGCAGGCCGCGGCGGCGGCCAGATGGGCCCGATGGGGGCAGGCGGCAGGCGTGCTGAGGGGGACGAGGACGACGAGCACCAGCGTCCCGACTACCTGATCGAAGCCGACCCCGACGCGATCTTCGGCACCGACCAGCGGACCAGTCCGCCGGTCATCGGCGAGTAACGGATGACCGTGAGAACAGGCCGGGTGGACGTCCCGGTCGAAGCCTTGGCGGTGCTCGCCGAACGCGAACGGGTCGGCGACCTGCACATCACGCTGCGTCCCGAACCGCGCTGGCTGTCCAGGACGGCCCGCGCGGAGGCGGACAAGCGAGTGGGAGCCGCTTTGGCGCAGGCTGGGCTGCTGGATTCGAGCGGCCGCGCGTCGGTCGATTTCCTGGACTGGCTGCCGGTGCTCACGAAACCGTCGATCGAGTACTACGGCTGGGTGAACGCGGGCGGCCAGACCTACGGCCTTCTCGCCGCGTCGCTGGGTTTGCAGGCGGTGCTGGCGGTGTCGTCCGGTGACTGGGTCGGGCTGCAGGAGATCGACCGGCGACGGTTGCCCGAGTCGCTGATCGAGCAGTTGCCACCCGTTCCCGCGGGTGGTGGCAGGCTTCGCACCATTCGGGCGTACGAGCTCGAAGAGGCGGCACGGCGAGGGCCGGACACGCATTCGCTGCCGCCGGTGATCGCGGACATCGTCAGCCTCGTGCAGCGGCCGGTCGAAGGGAGCGGTGAGCTCTACGTCGGCAAGCGGGACGAAGTCGGCAGGCACGTGGCCGTCGAGGACCCGCTGCACTTCGCCGACACCGACTGGGGCCGGTACCTCAGCTACACGACCGGACAGGGGCACGACGCGGTGGTCCACATCGGACCGGCGGGCCCTGCGGAGTTGGCAGACGCGCTTCGGCACGTTTCGGGGACGCTGGGAAGCTAAGCGCTGGCAAGTACATGAAGGCCCCCTTCCTTGCGCCTAGCGCAAGGAAGGGGGCCTTCATGTACTTATTGAGGGGTAAGGCAAAGGAAGCCTTCGGCACCACCTCCGACCCACCACGAACACGACACGTTCGACCTTCTCCTCAATAAATCCCGCACACCAAGGCACCCATCGCGACTATTGTGACAGCGCTGTTGTATTTCTGGGCGGATCTGGGAGGGCGAGAACGTGACACGGCTGTATCCGGAAATCGAACCGTACGACCAAGGGATGCTCGACGTCGGCGACGGGCACCTCGTGTACTGGGAGGTCTGCGGCAATCCCGACGGCAAACCCGCCGTCACGTTGCACGGCGGCCCGGGAACCGGCTGTAGTGCCGGTCTGCGCCGCTACTTCGACCCGGCCAAGTACCGCGTCGTGCTGTTCGACCAGCGCGGCTGCGGCCGGAGCACGCCGCACGCGGGGGAGCCCGACGCCGACCTCTCCGCCAACACCACCGACCACCTGATCGCTGACATAGAACAGCTTCGCGAGCATCTCGGCATCGAGAAGTGGCTGCTCTTCGGCGGTTCCTGGGGCTCGGTGCTCGCCTTGGTCTACGCCGAGCGGCACCCCGACCGTGTGTCGGAGATGGTGCTGATGGGCCTCGCCACCGGGCGTCGGAGCGAGACCGACCTGCTCACCCGCGGTCTCGGCGGCGTCTTCCCCGAAGCTTGGGCCAAGTTCCGTGACGGTGTTCCCGAAGCGGACCGCGACGGCGATCTGGCGGCCGCGTACCTCAAGTTGCTCATGGATCCGGATCCCGCGGTGCACGAGAAGGCGGCCGCCGACTGGTGTGCCTGGGAGGACGCGATCATCCCGACTTCGCCGCCGTACAAGAGTTTCGAGACGCCGAAGTTCCGGCTAGCCTTCGCCAGGCTGGTCACGCACTACTGGAGCCAAGGGTCCTTTTTGGACGAAGGCGTGGTGCTGAGGGAGGCCAAGACGCTCGCCCACATCCCGGCCGTGCTCGCCGAAGGAAGCCTCGACCTGAGCAACCTCATCGGCACCCCGTGGGAACTGGCGCACGCCTGGCCGGGCAGCGAACTGGTGGTCATCGACGAGGTCGGCCACAGCACCCAGGACGAGCCGATGCGCGAAGTCCTTGTCGGCGCGACAGATCGCTTCGCTTCCTGAGCCTTGTCCCGCGTGAAGGTCCCCTTCCCTCGGTTGAATCCAGCTCTGCCGCGCGCCAGCGCGTCCGTTGAGGGCGGCGGCGGGGGCATGGATGGACGAGGGAAGGGGGCCTTCACGCGCACGACGTCAGGGAATGACCAGAACGGGGGCGGCCTCCGGAGTGGTGGCGGCGTCCGAACGGGTGGTTTCGGCGAGTCGCAGGCCGGTGGTGCGCGGGGCGATCCGGTCGAGGTTCCACGAACTCAGCAGCAGCGCCACCTTCGCCCGCATCTCGGTCCGCAGTCGCAGGAACGAGTCGGCGGGGTCGGCGCCGACCTCGCCGAGCAGGAGCCACCACGCCCACGCGGCCGCGCCGGCGTTGGCGACGAAGTCCGGGATCACCGGGATGCCCCTGGCCGCGAGGCCCGCTTCTGCGTCGGGCGTGGTCGCCGCGTTGGCCGCCTCGATGACGACCTTCGCCTTGACCGCGCCCTGGTTCCCGGCCTTCAGCGCGTAGGAGATCGCCGCCGGGACGAAGATGTCGGCCTCCGTCGCCACGATCTCGTCACGGGGGAGCAGCCGGACGTCCGACGGCAGGCGGCCGCGGTCGATCTCGCCGTAGGAGTCACGCAGGTCCAGCAGCGCCGGGATGTCGAGGCCTCCGGGCCGGTACAGGGTTCCTGCGGCGTCGGCGACCGCGACGACCTTCATGCCCGCTTCGTGCAGGTACCAGGCCGCGCCGCCGCCCATCGTGCCGATGCCCTGCACGGCGACCGTGGTCTTCTCGACCGGCCATTCCCACGCGTCGGCGACACCGAGGCAGGCCTGCGCGACGCCGTAGCCGCCGATGACGTCGCCGAGCAGGAGCCCGCCGGGGACCGGGGTGCTCAACCCGGCCTGCACGCGGCGAAGGGTGTGCGCCGGATCGGCCGAACGGCGGATCGCGGCGTGGTACGACTGCTCGAGTCCCAGCTTCGCGAACACCTCGTCGATCAGGTGCTGCGGCACGCCGAGATCCTCGGCGGTCACCCAGTGGTTGTCGATCCACGGCCGCAGGAACGCGCAGAACCGTTCCAGCACACCGAAAGCACGCTCGTCCTTGGGATCGAAGTCGATGCCGCCCTTCGCCCCGCCGACCGGCAGGCCGAAGGTCGCGGTCTTGTTCGCCATCCCCCTCGCCAGATCCTCGACCTCGGACATCGTGCAGCCCGCGCGCATCCGGGTCCCGCCGGTCGCGATGCCGGAGACCAGGCTGTGCACAACGAGGTAGCCGGTGGCACCGGTGACGGGGTCGGTCCAGATCAGCCTCATCAACGGTTCGGCGTTCCTCGCGGCCATGCGGCCACCTCCTTCGGGATTCGGGGTTCGTCCTGCGCCACTTCCGAGGGTGCGCCCCACCGGGCGCGGGCGTCTATTTACCGAATCTGAACGATGACGTGCAGAGAAACTGGTGTAACGCGCCATCCGGCATTCGCGACCGCGCCCGATTACGTTGATGACATGGAGCTTTCGTTGCATCGCCTGCGGATGCTCCGCGAGCTGAGCAGGCGCGGCACCGTCACGGCCGCCGCCGCGTCACTGCACTACACCGCTTCGGCGGTATCGCAGCAGCTGGCTCAGCTGGAGCGGGACGTGGGCGCGAAGTTGTTCGAACGATTCGGCAGACGGGTGCAGCTGACCGAACTGGGGCTGCTGCTGACCGAACACGCCGAGGAGATCCTGGGGTCGGTCGAGCGGGCGACGCTGGCGTTGGAGGAGGCGCAGGAGACCGTCTCGGTCCGGCTCATGGCCGGCGTGTGGGCCTCGGTCGCTTCGGGGCTGCTGCCGCACGCGCTGGCCGCGCTCGCGGGCGAGCATCCGGGGATCCAGGTCCGGACCCGCGAGCTGGCGCCAGAGGACACCGCGGACGCCGTACGTGACGGTGAACTGGACCTGTCGTTCGTGATCGACTATTCGGACGCGCCGATGCCGTGGGACGCCGGTCTGGAGCGTGCGGTGATCGCGGTCGAACGGCTGCACGCCGCGGTGCCCGCCGGCGCCGTCCCCGCCGGGAGCGCGTCCCTGCTCGACCTGGCCGAGCATCCGTGGATCCTCGCCAGCCCGAAGAGTCACTTCGGTCGCGCGGTGCGCACCGCCTGCCACCGGCACGGGTTCGACCCCAAGATCAACCACGAGGTCGAAGAGCAGTCGACGGCGATGGCGATGGTCCGGGCCGGGCTCGGGGTGACGCTCGTTTCGGACCTCGGGCTCGGCCTCCGGCCGCCGGGCATCGACGTCGTCGCGTTGACCACACCGTTGCTCCGAACGGTTTCGATCGCCTACCGGACGACGTCGTCCCGGCGCCCCGCGCTCCAGCTGGTGATCCAGGCCGTTCGCGGTGCGGCGGCCGCGCTGGGCCTGGGCACCGAGCCCGCTTTGCCCTGATTCGTCCTGTCCTAAAAGGTGGTCCGCCGATCCTGCCCGGCAAGAACGCACCTGAATTTGTCGGACCCCGCGTGTAGCGTCCGAAGTCAAGGTTTCTCAGTTATCGGACAACCGACTGGACGGCGGAAAGATGACTACTGTTCATGATTTCCCCGAGAAGTCCGGGAGCGCGTCGAACGCGACGGCGAAGGTCCTGTCGGACCGAGCCGAGGGCGAGGCGTATGTGGCTTCCGTGTGCTTCAAGCACGGGCCACCGAGACTTCTCGGCGTAGAGCTGGAATTCACCGTGCACTACGCCGACGAGCCCGCCCGGCCTCTCGATCCCGACGATCTCGCCACCGCGCTCGGCCCGCACACCCCGCGGACACTGCGCCCCGACAGCCCCGCCCTCCCCCTTCCGGCAGGTTCACCGCTGAGCCTCGAGCCCGGATGTCAGGTGGAGATCTCCGCTCAACCACAGACCACGCTGCGCCACCTGGACGCCGTCGTCTCGGCCGATCTGGCCCACCTCGAAACCCTTCTCACCGCCCGAGGCCTGTACCTGGGTGACACCGGGATAGACGGGCATCGCGCTCCTGCCCGCAAACTGGGCACACCCCGCTACGCCGCGATGGAACGCCGCTTCGCCCCGATGGGTGACGGTGGCGCGACGATGATGTGCAGCACGGCGGGCCTGCAAGTCTGTGTGGACACCGGTGAGGCGGGAGAGCTGGCCACCCGCTGGGCCGCCGTCCACGCGCTCGGCCCGCCGCTGCTGGCCACCTTCGCGAACTCCCGGGTCCACGCCGGACACGACACCGGCCACGCGTCCGCGCGCTGGCTGGGCGTGATGGATACGGAAAGGGCCCGCACCCGATCGGCGGAACCAAGCCGGGATCCGGCGGGGGAATGGGCCCGCCGGGTCCTGGACACCCCGCTCATGGTGCTGCCCGGCCACGGCTGGGACGCGCCGGAATCCCTGACCTTCGCCGACTGGATCGACGGGCGGGGCGAGGGCGCCGGACTCGGCAGGCCGACCGAGGACGACCTGGCCTACCACCTGACGACCTTCTTCACGCCGGTCCGGCCACAGGGGTACCTGGAGATCCGCTACCTGGACGCCCAGCCCGTGGCCAGGTGGCTGCACCCGGTGGCCCTGCTGGCCGCGTTGCTCGCGCGCCCGTCCACAGTGGACAAAGTGCTCGAACTGTGCGAACCGGTCATGGGCAGGTGGGAATGCGCGGCCCGGTTCGGCCTGTCCGACCGGGCGATCGCCGCCGTCGCGAGCGAGGTGGTGGACCTCGGCTGTGCCGAACTCGGCATGACCGATCTGCCGCCGGAGACCATCACGGAGATCAGCGAGGGTGTGCAGTCCCTCGTGCACGGTTCGAGGAGCCACCAGTCATGAGCGTGGAAAGCACCGAGAACAACCCGCTTCGCGCGCTGAGCCCGCAAGACCTGCGGACCCACGCGGCCGAGGCGCTCACCAGGGCCCGCGAGCGCAGTGTCGTGCTGACGGACGCCGTCGACGACGAAGACCTGGTCCGCCAGCATTCGAAACTGATGTCGCCGCTGGTCTGGGACCTGGCGCACATCGGCAGCCAGGAAGAACTCTGGCTGGTCCGCGACGTCGGCGGCCGCGAGGCGCTGCGGCCGGACATCGACGACATCTACGACGCGTTCCAGCACGCCCGCGCGGATCGCCCGGAGCTGCCGCTGCTGGGGCCGGAGGAGACCCGCAAGTACGTCCGGGAGGTGCGCGAGAAGTCCTTCGACATCCTGGAAAACGTTCCGCTGCAAGGCAGGCGGCTCACCGAGGACGCCTTCGCCTTCGGCATGATCACCCAGCACGAGCAGCAGCACGACGAGACGATGCTGGCCACCCACCAGCTCCGCAAGGGCGATCCGGTGCTGCACGCGCCCGCTCCGCCGCCATCACGGTCCGGGCAGTTGCCCGCTGAGGTCTTCGTGCCCGGCGGTGCCTTCACCATGGGTACCTCGGCCGAGCCGTGGGCGCTGGACAACGAGCGTCCGGCCCACGAGGTCGCGGTGGAGGCCTTCTTCATCGACACCGCCCCGGTCACCTGCGGGGCGTACGCCGAGTTCCTCGACTCCGGGGGTTACGAAGACCCGAGGTGGTGGAGCGAGCGCGGCTGGGCGTACCGCAGTGAGCACGGCATCGACGCGCCGCGTTTCTGGAAGCGTGAACAGGACGGCTGGTGGCGGACGAGGTTCGGCGTGTACGAGAAGGTGACCGCCGCGGAGCCCGTTGTCCACGTTTCCTTCTACGAGGCCGAGGCGTACGCCACCTGGGCTGGTCGGCGCCTGCCGACGGAACCGGAGTGGGAGAAGGCCGCCCGGTTCGACCCGGCGACCGGCCGATCGCGCCGGTTCCCTTGGGGCGACGAGGAACCGACCCCCGAGCACGCCAACCTCGGGCAGCGGCACCTGCGGCCCGCGGAGGCGGGCGCGTATCCGGCGGGTGCCTCGCCGCTGGGGGTGCATCAGCTGATCGGCGACGTCTGGGAGTGGACCAGCAGCGGATTCGAGGCGTATCCGGGATTCGCCGCGTTCCCGTACAAGGAGTACTCGGAGGTGTTCTTCGGCGGGGACTACCGGATCCTGCGCGGTGGCTCGTTCGGTACGGACGCGGCGGCGATCCGCGGCACGTTCCGCAACTGGGATCACCCGATCCGGCGACAGATCTTCTCCGGGTTCCGCTGTGCCCGGGACGCGCGATCGGGCGAGGTGGGCTGAGTGTTCGTAGGTGAACCCGCGTCCGCGATCGACGTCGGCAGGACGCTACCTGGTCATTCAAGTCACGGCGCGCGAGCATGGCGCCCTGCCACCGCGATAGCGGGGCCCGCGGCCGTGGCGGGTTCACGCGTACGGGCAAGTTGCCGGGTGCGTTCCAGCTCCGCAGACAGGGGCTAACGGCATGTGCCGTCATCTCGCGTATCTCGGCGAGCCGCGTTCGCCAGCCGAGCTGCTCTTCCATGCCCCGCATTCGCTGCTCGTGCAGTCCTACGCCCCGGCCGACATGCGGGGCGGCGGCTCGGTCAACGCGGACGGGTACGGTCTCGGCTGGTTCGCCGAAGGCCCCGATCCGCTGCGGCTGCGCCGGTCCGCTCCCTTGTGGACCGACGGGGACCTGCCCGCGCTCGCCGGGTCGGTGCGGTCGCACGCCTTCATGGCGGCGGTCCGCAACGGCACCACCGGGATGCCGGTGGTCGAGGCGGCGAACGCGCCGTTCACCGGCGGTGGCCATCTCTTCAGTCACAACGGAATGGTGAAGGGCTGGCCGGGCTCGCTGGCCGAACTCGCCGCGAAACTGCCGATCACGCGCCTGCTCACCCTGGAGGCGACCACGGATTCGGTGCTGCTGTGGGCTTTGCTGAGTGAACGGCTCGAAGCGGGCGAAGACCCGCTCTCGGCCGTCACGTGGCTGACCGGTGTGGTCGAGGAGGCGGGGCCGGGTTCGCGGCTCAACTTCCTGCTGACCGACGGTCGGACGCTCATCGGCACGGCGTGGACGCATTCCCTGTCCTATCGGGACACCGGTGACGGTGTCGTCGTCGCTTCGGAACCGTGCGACGACGCTCCCGGATGGACTCCCGTTCCCGAACACCACGCCGTCCGGGTCACCGGGGCCGGCGTGGAAATCCTTCCCCTCGAAGCCGATCGGAGCACTGAGGCACGATGACCGAAGTGGATCTCGACGTACACCGCAGCGAGTCGGACATCACCGAGCAGCTGCGCGCGGACGTCCGCGCCGGCCTGGAAGCGGACCAGAAGTGGTTGTCGCCCAAGTGGTTCTACGACGCGCGTGGCAGCGAACTGTTCGAGAAGATCACCGCCCTTCCCGAGTACTACCCGACCCGCAGCGAACGGGAGGTGCTCGCCGCGCGCGGCGGCGAGATCGCGGAAAGCTCCGGCGCGCACACCCTCGTCGAACTCGGTTCCGGATCGAGTGAGAAGACCAGGCTCCTGCTCGACGCGCTCACCGACCACGGCACGCTGAGGGAGTTCGTGCCGCTCGACGTCTCCGAAACCGCGCTCGCCGAAGCCGCGGAAGCCATCAAAGCCGACTACCCGTCCCTCGAAGTCCGGGGCGTGGTCGGGGACTTCACCCAGCATCTCGACCTGCTGCCGGGCGACCGGCCGCGGCTGGTGGTCTTCCTCGGCGGCACGATCGGCAACTTCCTGCCCGCCGAGCGCGCCGCCTTCCTCCACTCGGTCCGCGAAGTGCTCGACGAAGGGGAGTGGCTCCTTCTCGGGACGGACCTGGTGAAGGACCGGGAAACGCTGGAACGCGCCTACGACGACGCGGCGGGGGTCACCGCCGAGTTCAACCGCAACGTGCTCCACGTGATCAACAACGGCCTCGGCGCGAACTTCGATCCGGCCGCCTTCGACCACGTCTCGTATTGGGACGAAGAGAACGAATGGATCGAAATGCGCCTGCGTGCCCGCGAGGCGGTGACCGTCGACATCCCGGGCGCCGATCTGCTGGTGAAGTTCGCCGAGGGCGAATACGTGCGCACCGAGGTCTCCGCGAAGTTCCGGCGGGACGGAATCGCCGCGGAACTGGCCGAAGCCGGTTTCTCGGTGGAGAAATGGTGGACGGACTCGGAATCGCGGTTCGGGGTGAGCCTGGCAAGATCTGTCCGTGGCTAACCCTCTTACACTCCTCGCTCGCGCACTCGGCACGAAACCGTGGCTGATGGGGCTCGCGGGCGGGATCATCTGGGTGGACAAGAAACTCCACCGGCTGTTCAAGGGGAAGGTGAGCCTGGTCGCGCTGGCCGGGCTCCCTTCCCTGCGGCTGACCACGACCGGCCGCAAGAGCGGGCTGCCCCGCAGCACGAATCTGCTGTACTTCCCCCGCGATGGGGACTTCGTCCTCGTCGGCTCCAATTGGGGGAGGCCGAACCATCCCGCGTGGACGCACAACCTGCGCGCGCATCCGGACGCGGTCGTCGCGCTGGCGGGCAAGGAGATCCCGGTCAGGGCCAGGGAACTCCTCGACGACGAGTACGACGCGATGTGGAAGCTCCTGCTGGACTTCTGGCCGGGCTACTCCATGGAAGAGCGGTCCGCTCGCCGTGTGTTACCGATTTTCGAGTTAAAGACCACCACTCGATAGGTTCGTACCATCCTTTCGGCCGGTGACTGGGTTACCGGCTTGTGCGAGGCTCGCTTGGTGTTACGCGCCGTGACGTCGACGGCGCACCGTGCGACGTGTTCTGAGCGCGTCGCCAGCCGAGGGAGGAGTCGTTTTGCCGAGATCCACAAGGAGGCCGGTGCGCGGTCTCGCACTGGTAGGGGCACTCGTGGCCGGTGCCGCGCTCACCGGGCTGTCCGCCGGTAGCGCGGTCGCGGCCCAGGACGGCGGGCTCTCCGCCGCCCAGGTCGGTGCGACCCCGCCGGTGACCTGGGGGGCCTGCACGGCGGACCAGATCCGCGGTGTTCCCGCCGACCAGGTCAAGTTCTACAGCTGCGCGCGCTACCGCGTGCCGATCGACCACGACAACGCGGCGCTCGGCACCATCGACATCGCGATGCTGAAGCGGGCGGCGAAGACACCCGACAAGAAGGTCGGCTCGCTGTTCCTCAACCCGGGCGGCCCGGGTGGTTCCGGGTTCCGGATGCCGATCGGCGCGACGAACTACTTCCAGCCGCAGGTGCTGGACCGGTTCGACCTGATCGGGTTCGACCCGCGCGGCGTCGGGGCCAGCAACCCGCTCAAGTGCTTCACCACGCAGGAGGACGCGAACGACGTCTTCGCCGCGCAGATCCCCGTGCCGCTGTCACGGCAGGAGATCTCCGGGACGCTGGCGTCGTACCGGGACTACGGCCAGTTCTGCAAGAACAACGCCGGTGCGCTGCTGAACCACATGTCCACCAAGGACGTCGTGCGTGACCTCGACAAAATGCGGGCGGCCGTCGGCGACCAGAAGCTGACCTTCGTCGGCTTCTCGTACGGGACCCTGATCGGGTCGACGTACACGGGCATGTTCCCGAAGCAGAGCCGGGCGATCGTCATCGACGGCAACGTCGACCCGGCACTGCGCACCAGCGACGGCGTGCAGTACGACCGCGAGCGCGCTCGCGGGTTCGAGATCGCGCTGGACGGCTTCCTGCGCAAGTGCGCACAGGTCGGGCCGAAGTGCTCGTTCAGTTCGGGCACGCCGCGGGCGAAGTTCGACGAGATCCGTGACTACCTGCGCCAGCAGCCGATCAAGCTGCCGGACGGCAGCACCTACGACATCAACGCGTTCACCAGCACGGTGGCCGGGGTGCTGTACTCGCCGACGTCGTTCCCGCCGCTGGCCGACGACTTGCAGGCGCTGTACAACGTCGTCCACCCGCCGTCGGCGCAGACGCAGACGGCGCAGGCCGTCGAGCTGAAGGTGCTGCGGTCGGGCGCGAACGGGCGCGCGGACGCCGACCCGGACAGCCCGTATGTCGGTGACGACTCCTACTTCGCCGTGAACTGCTCGGACAAGAAGATCACGATCAAGCAGGAGAAGGTTCCCGAGATCGCCGCGAAGTGGGAGAAGGAATCGCCCACTTTCGGTCGCTACCAGGCGTTCTCGGACATCGCGGGCTGCCCGGTGTGGCCTGCGAAGAAGCCGGATGTGTTCCGCGGCCCGTGGCAGGCCAAGACCGACACCCCGGTGCTGGTCGTCGGCAACTACTACGACCCGGCGACCCAGTACCTGTTCTCGAAGCGGATGGCCGACCAGTTGGGCAACGCCCGGTTGCTCTCGGTCGACGCCTTCGGGCACTGCATCCTGGGTGACTCGCTCGGCGTGGACAAGGTGACGGCCGACTACCTGATCGACCTGAAGGTCCCGGCCAACGGCCAGGTGTTCCAGCCGAACGTCCAGCCGTTCGAAACCGCCTGATCTCAGGGAAGGCCGCCTTCGGAACGAGTTTCGTTCCGAAGGCGGCCTTCGTGGCGTTCGGAGCGGCATCCTGGACCGATGGACCTCGTCGGTACTGCTCGCGACCTCGCCGCCGCCCGCTTTCCCGGCGCGCGGGCCGCGATACTGGGCGGCAGCACGAACACCGCGCGCCGGACCGCGTTCTCGGACCTCGACATCCTCGTGTTCCTCGACGGCCCGCCCGCGCCGTTCCGTGAGACGACCGAGTACGAGGGCCTGCCGGTGGAATGGTTCTGCCACACCGACGAGTCGTACGAGGTCTTCACCGGGCGGGAGATCGCGGACCGGCGTTCTCCGTTGCTGCACATGTGCGGCGAAGGCGTCGTGCTGCTCGACCAGGACGGGTTCGGCCATCGGATCGGCGAGGAGGCCCGGACGCGGTTGCGCGCCGGGCCTCCTCCACTTTCGGCGAGCGAGCTGGAGGACCGCCGCTACGGGCTCACCGGTCTTCTCGACGACCTCGAGGGCGCCGACGATCCCGGTGAACTGGTCTTCATTGCCGACCGGCTCTTGATCGCGGTGGCCAACCTGATCCTCGCCGTGCGGCGACGATGGCGATCACACGGCAAGTGGTTGCTGCGCCGCCTTCGCGAGGCCGATCCGGAGACCGCCGACGATCTCCTGCGCGGCTACCGGCGGCTGGTGTGCGAGGGAGACCCGGCCCTCTTGCGGCACGTCTCCACGCGCGTCCTCGACGACGTGGGTGGCCGTCTCCTCGCGGGCTACCGTCGAGACGCTCCTCGCTAGCTCACACGTTGATACTCGCGTAGTTGTCCAAGCCGTAGTTCGTGGCGTACGCGTTCTCGACGCCGACCAAGAGGTCGACGATCTCGAAATACCGGTCCCAGAAGGGTGTTTCGCGCAGCGCCTCGATGAGCAGCTGGTACGAGTGGTGGTCGTCGGCCTCCCACACCCACACGTCGGTCACCCGCGCGGAGTAGAACTCGGTGTCGTAGAAACGGGAACGAACTCCCTTCACCTTGCTCTCGATCGCCGGGAGAACTTCGGTCTTGAAGGACTCCACGCGCTGCTCGACCGTCAGGCCGAGCCATTCGGGTGTGGTCTTCACCAGCATGAAGGCGGTTACTTCGGACATGGTGCTTCCTTTCAGGCATTCCCGCGAGTGCGGGAAAGTCGCGACTGCCCGGCGACGAGCGCCCCGAGGACGAGCACGCTCACGCCGATCACCCGCAAGGCCGTGCTCGTACTGGTGACGAACGCGGAGATCACCTCGGGTGCGCGGTCCGGCGCCACGGCGAGGGCCTGCGCCACGGTGTGCGGATCGTGGTTCGCGCGGACGTCGGCCGGCAGCGCGGCGACGAACTGTCCGGTGAGAACGGTGCCGATGACCGCGACGCCGAGCGCGCTGCCGAACTCGCGGGTGGTGGCCTGTAGCCCGGCGCCGACACCGGCCTGAGCCGGTGGCAGCGAACCGGAGATGGCGGCGGACAGCGTCGGAAGGGCCAGCGTGACCCCGATGCCGGTGACCACAAGCCAAGCCGCGTAGGCGATATACGGCGTCGCGGCGTCGATTGTGGACAGTCCGATGAGGCCACAGCCGCCGAAGGCGAACGCCAGCGCGACAGTGGCGTCGACGCCGACGCGCTGGACGAGGCGCCCGACATGCCGCGCGCCGAGGATGACCGGAATGGTCATCGGGATGATCCCGAGCCCGGTGAGCAGCACACTGAATCCCTTGCCGTACTGCAGGAACGACGCGTTGACGTAGAACAGTGCGAACATCCCGAAGAAGATCGCGGTCATGCCGAGGCAGGCACTGCGCAGCGCGGGGACGCGGAACAACCGGGGATCGAGCAGTGGGTGCTCGACCTTCAGTTCCACGAACGTCCACGCGGCGATCAGCACGACGGCACCGGCGAAACCGATCAGGACGATCGGGCTGGTCCAGCCCGCTTCGGGGCCTTCCACGATGCCGAGCAAGAGGGCGACCGACGCGCCGACGAGCAGGAGGGCGCCGAGCAGGCTGAGCGGCCGGTCGTGCCGCGGGGACACCGGCGCGATGCGGGCGACGAAGGCGGCGAGCAGCAGGGAGATCGGGACAGCGACCGCGAACAGCCAGCGCCAGGACCCGCCGGAGAGCACCGCGCCACCGCCGACGTTCCCGACGACACCGCCGATGCCGGTCATCGAGGCCCAGGTCGCGATGGTCACGCCCTTGCGCTCGGCTGGCACGGCGTGCAGCAGGACGGCGAGCGTGTTGGGCAGCACCGCGGCGGCGCCGATCCCCGTGATCGCCCGGCCCGCCAGCAGGAAGGGCACGTTCGGCGCGACCGTCGAGAGCAGCGCGCCGAGACCGAACAGCGCCAGGCCGGCGAGCAGGACACCCTTGCGGCCGAAGCGATCGCCCGCGGCACCACCGGGGATCACCAGACAGGCGAAGAAAACGACATAGGTGTCGACGATCCAGATCAGCGCCGACGCGGACGGGCTCAGGTCGCTCGCGGCCAGCATCGGGACGGCGAGGTTGATCGCGGCGACCATCCCGACGACGAGCACGACGCAGGCGCACATGACGGCCAGCAGGCCGCGCCGCGCGACCGAGCGGCTCGCGGCGGCTGTCGGGTCGTCGCGGATGTTGAGTCGAAGTGGCATGCCTATTAAGCTATGGACCAGCGAGTACTTCGTGCCACGCAACTTCGGCAAGAGTGAGTTGCGTACGATGCAACTATGGCCGACCAGTTGGACCTGAACCTCTTGCGCGTATTCGACGCGTTGCTGCGGGATGGCAGCGTCACCGCGGCGGCCGAGCGTCTGCACCTGTCGATCCCGGCAACGAGCCGCGCCCTTGGCAGGCTGCGGCGGGCGATGGGGGACCCGATCCTGGTGCGCGCGGGCCGCGGGATGGTGCCGACGCCGTTCGCGCTCCGGACAGCACCGCGTGTGCGATCGCTGCTCGACGAGGCGTCGGCCCTGATCAGTGCTGACCGCGAACTCGCGATCGGCGACCTCGAACGCACCTTTACCATCCGTATCAACGACGGCGTCGCCGCGACGCTGGCGACCGCGGCCGTCGAGGCGACCGCCGCCGTCGCGCCGGGTGTGGTCCTGCGCTTCGTCGGGGAAGGCAGCGAAAGCACCGAGGCACTGCGGGACGGCTCTGTCGATCTGGACATCGGCGCCGGTGATGTCTCGGCTCCCGACATCCGGTCGATGCTGCTGTACCGCGAACGAGTGGTCGCGATCGTCCGGGTCGACAGCCCTTTGGCGCGCACGCGCCGCCCGACGCTGGCGCAACTTTGCCGGTATCCCCACGTTTCCGCTTCCCGGCGCGGTCGCACCCGAGGGCCGCTCGACGAGGTCTTGGAGGCCGAGGGACTCCAGCGCCGGGTCGCGGCGGTCGTCCCCACGTCCGCCGTCGCCGCGTTCCTGGTCGCGTCGAGTGACTACATCGGACTGGCGCCCCAGCGGCTCGCCGAGCAGTACGGCCGGGCGCTCGGGCTCCGCTGGTTCCCGATTCCCGCGGACCTTCCGGAGATCGAAGTGCGCCTGCTCTGGCACGCCCGCCTCGACGCCGACCCGGCCCAGCGCTGGCTGCGCGACACGATTCGCGACGCGTTCGATTCACCCGATTAACGGCAAGTTCCGGAGCCGGGGGCGTCTGCGGTCGCTATGTCGAAAGACACAGAGGGCGCCGTGCGGTGGAACTCCGACGGAAGCCTCACCGACCTCGAAAGGGCAGCTGGAGCAGGGCCGGGAACCATCACCTTCGCCACCTCGGTCAACACTCACGGGGGTGATCGTCGGCCGGTCCGGCGCGGTCGCCGTGCGCTGGACACCTTGATCGGCGTGGTACCTTCCGAAGGTTGATCGACACCGTTCGAATACGAAAGCGAGGTGAGCGGCACATGCCGGAAGACAGTTCTGGAACGACCGGATGCGGTCGCCGTTCACCCGTGTGCGCGGTGCGCTGACCTTTTCCGGTCTCCTTTCCCTGTCTGGCCTTGTGTACGCACGCCAGAAAAGAGCCGGAATCATGAACACCTTCGAAATGCTGCTCAGGGTCGGCACCGGCGTTGGACTGGGCGCCGTCATCGGCATCGAGCGCCAGTACCGCGCCCGGATGGCCGGACTCCGCACCAACGCCCTCGTCGCCGTCGGCGCCACCCTTTTCGTCCTGTTGTCCGCCCACGGTTTCGGCGGGCTGAACACCAGCGGTGACGCCGACCCGACGAGGGTGGCCGCCCAGATCGTTTCCGGCATCGGCTTCCTCGGCGCCGGAGTGATCCTGCGGGACGGGCTGAACGTGCGCGGACTCAACACCGCCGCCACGCTGTGGTGCTCGGCGGCGGTCGGATCCCTTGCGGGAGCGGGACTTTACGTCGTCGCGCTCGCGGGGACGGCCGTGATCGTCGGGGTCAACGTGCTGCTGCGCCCGCTCGGCCACGTCCTGGACCGCCGTCCGGAGAACCGGGAAGAGTGCTCCGAGCAGGAAGAGCGCGAGACGGCTTAGTGGGTCGCGGCGGCCTTCGCGGTCACTGTCCCCAATGTCGCATTGGAGACGCTCAGCGACACCAATGCGACATTGGGGACATCGGCCACGCGTGCCCCTCGCACCCACTAGCAGTCCAGGAAATCCAGCAGGAGCCGGGAAAACTCGGCGGACTTCTCCAGATTGATCATGTGCGCGACCCCGGGAACGACGAGTTTCCGGGAGTCACGCGCCTCGCGATCGATCTGCTCGGCGATGTCGAGGATGTCCGACGAATCCAGGTCTCCCACCATTGTCAGGATGCGCGGGGTCAACTCGCCGACGCGTTCGATGGCCCGTAGTTCGTCCATCAGCGTGAAGCCGCCGCCGCGGTGCCGGGTGATCGTATGCGTGTACATCTCCTGGCACCGGCGGCGAACCTCCTGGTCGACGTCCGACGGCGCGCGCCGGGGGCCGTCCACCCACATCCGCACGACACAGTCGATGGCGGCGGGAAGATCGCCTCTGGCGCCCGCTTCTTCGAGTTTCTTGGTCTGCTCCAGGACAAAGGGGTCCTTCGTCGTCATCGCGCTGAGTCCCGTCGCAACGAGGACGAGGGTCTCGACCAGGTCCGGGTAGGTCAGCGCGAAGTCGACCGCGATCCGCCCGCCGCCGGACAACCCGACCAGTGAGGCGCGGGGGAGTTCCAAGGCGGTCATCAGCTCGCGGAGATCGTCGTAATGCCGGAACCGCCCGGTCGGCGTGGACGATTCGCCGTGTCCCCGCGCGTCGTAGCGAACGGCGGTGTAGTGGCCTTCGAGCGCTGTCATCTCGGCGTCCCACATGCGGGAGTCGAGCATCCCGCCGTGCAGCAGGATCACCGGATCGCCCGCACCTCGTACTTCGTAGGCCAGTTCACCGTCTTCGACCTGGATTCTTCCACGCGCCATAACGGGAACGGTACCGAAGAACGCGAAGGCCCCTTTCCCCAAAGTGCGGGGAAAGGGGCCTTCGCCGTGCGAAGTGCTTACGCCTGGGTCATCTTCCGCAGGACGTACTGCAGGATGCCGCCGTTGCGGTAGTAGTCCGCCTCACCCGGGGTGTCGATGCGGACGTCCGCGTCGAACTCCACCTTGGTGCCGTCGGTCTTCGTCGCGGTGACGTGAACCGTGTGCGGGGTCTCGCCGTCGTTCAGCTTCGTGATGCCCGAGATGTCGAACGTCTCGGTGCCGTCGAGGCCGAGTGACGAGGCCGATTCGCCCGCCGGGAACTGCAGCGGGATGACGCCCATGCCGATCAGGTTCGACCGGTGGATCCGCTCGAACGACTCGGTGATCACCGCGCGGACACCGAGCAGCGAGGTGCCCTTGGCCGCCCAGTCACGGGAGGAACCGGAGCCGTACTCCTTGCCGCCCAGCACCACGAGCGGGATGTTCCGCGCCGCGTAGTTCTGCGCCGCGTCGTAGATGAACGACTGCGGGGCGTCGTCCTGGGTGAAGTCGCGGGTGTAGCCGCCCTGCACGTCGTCCAGCAGCTGGTTGCGCAGCCGGATGTTCGCGAAGGTGCCGCGGATCATGACCTCGTGGTTACCGCGACGCGAGCCGTAGGAGTTGAAGTCCTTCTTCTCCACGCCGTGCTCGGTCAGGTACTGCGCGGCCGGGGTGCCCGGCTTGATCGCGCCGGCGGGGGAGATGTGGTCGGTGGTGACCGAGTCGCCCAGCTTCGCCAGCACGCGGGCGCCGGAGATGTCGGTGACCGCCGACGGCTCCGCCTTCATGCCGTCGAAGTACGGGGGCTTCCGGACGTAGGTGGACTCCGCGTCCCAGTCGAAGGTCTTGCCTTCGGGGGTGGGCAGGGACTTCCACCGCTCGCCACCGTCGAAGACGTCGGCGTAGTCCTTGGTGAACATCTCCTGCGTGATCGCGTAGTCGATGGTCTCCTGGATCTCCTTGGCCGCGGGCCAGATGTCCTTCAGGAAGACGTCGTTGCCGTCGGTGTCCTGGCCGAGCGGCTGGTTCTCGAAGTCGAAGTCCATCGTGCCGGCGAGCGCGTAGGCGATGACCAGCGGCGGCGACGCGAGGTAGTTCATCTTCACGTCGGGGTTGATCCGGCCTTCGAAGTTCCGGTTGCCCGAGAGCACGGAAACCGCGGTGAGGTCGTTCTCCTGGATCGCCGCGGAGATCTCGTCCGACAGCGGGCCCGAGTTGCCGATGCAGGTGGTGCAGCCGTAGCCGACCAGGTGGTAGCCCAGCTTCTCCAGGTACGGCCAGAGACCGGCCTTGTTGTAGTAGTCGGTGACGACCTGCGAACCCGGCGCCATCGAGGTCTTGACCCACGGCTTGACCGCGAGGCCCTTGTCGACCGCGTTCCGCGCGAGCAGCGCCGCGCCGAGCATGACCGACGGGTTGGAGGTGTTGGTGCACGAGGTGATCGAGGCGATCACCACGGCGCCGTGGTCGAGGACGAACTCGCCGCGGTCCGACGTGCTGACCTTGACCGGCTTGCTCGGGCGGCCACTGTGGCCGTTCGCCGCCGACTGGATGTCGACCGCGCCCTCGTCCTTGAACGAGAGGGCCGCCGGGTCGCTGGCCGGGAAGGACTCCTCGACGGCTTCGTCGACGTTGGTGTGCGGGGTGTCCTGCTCGCCGCCGACGTAGTCGTGGATCGACTTGCGGAACGAGTTCTTCGCGTCGGTGAGCTCGATGCGGTCCTGCGGGCGCTTCGGGCCGGCGATCGACGGGACAACCGTCGACAGGTCCAGCTCGATGTACTCGGAGTACTCCGGCTCGTGCGACGCGTCGTGCCAGAGGCCCTGCTCCTTGGCGTAGGCCTCGACGAGCGCGACCTGCTCCTCGGAGCGGCCGGTGAGCTTGAGGTAGCGGACGGTCTCCTCGTCGATCGGGAAGATCGCCGCGGTGGAGCCGAACTCCGGGCTCATGTTGCCGATGGTGGCGCGGTTGGCCAGCGGCACCGCGCCGACGCTCTCGCCGTAGAACTCGACGAACTTGCTGACCACGCCGTGCTTGCGCAGCATCTCGGTGATGGTGAGCACGACGTCGGTGGCGGTCACGCCGGTCGGGATCTCGCCGGTGAGCTTGAAGCCCACTACACGCGGGATGAGCATGGAGACCGGCTGGCCCAGCATGGCCGCCTCGGCCTCGATGCCGCCGACACCCCAGCCCAGCACGCCGAGGCCGTTGACCATGGTGGTGTGCGAGTCGGTGCCGACACAGGAGTCGGGGTACGCCTGGCCGTTGCGGGACATCACCGTGCGCGCGAGGTGCTCGATGTTGACCTGGTGCACGATGCCGGTGCCCGGCGGGACGACCTTGAACTCGTCGAAGGCGCCCTGGCCCCAGCGCAGGAACTGGTAGCGCTCGCGGTTGCGCTCGTATTCGATCTCGACGTTGCGCTCGAAGGCGTCGGGGCGGCCGAAGACGTCGATGATGACCGAGTGGTCGATGACCAGCTCGGCGGGCGCCAGCGGGTTGACCTTGTCCGGGTCGCCGCCGAGGTCGGTGACGGCCTCGCGCATGGTGGCGAGGTCGACGACACAAGGCACGCCGGTGAAGTCCTGCATGATCACGCGGGCGGGCGTGAACTGGATCTCGATCGACGGATCGGCCTTGGCGTCCCAGTTGCCGAGCGCGCGGATGTGGTCGGCGGTGATGTTCGCGCCGTCCTCGGTCCGCAGCAGGTTCTCGAGCAGGATCTTCAGACTGTAGGGAAGGCGCTCCGCACCCTCGACCTTGTTGAGGCGGAACACCTCGTAGGAGGCGTCGCCCACCTTCAGCGTGTCTTTGGCGCCGAAGCTGTCCTTGCTGGCGGGTGCAGTCACTTCTAACTCCAGTGGCGGGTCAGTTCGGTGTGTTCTCCAGGTCGTTCGGGTCGACCAGGAGCGAGTGTTGCGCACCCCCACCGTAAGTCCGGACCCGGGATGGCACACCTCGTTCGTCCCCACAAACAGTACGCCTGTCCTTTTTTAAGTTCAAGTCGCCCCTGGGTCCGGATCTGTACCGCTCACTTTGGGAGGTAAGCCGACACGCGAGTCAGGAAGGTCTCAGCGACCTGCGGCCATTCGAGTGACGAAACGTTCGTCTGTTCGTCCCCCGTTGAGGGGAAATGGTGCCTACGGTGTGTAAGTTCCTGGTGGTGCTTCTGGTAATGCTGTGACAGCAGTGGCACAGTGAGCTCGTTGTTCAAGATCAGGAGGTGGGCGGATCGTGCGTGGTGAAACCGGGTTCGGCACCGGTGCCCGCCGTGGCGTGACCATCGGCGCGCTCGGCGTCGCCCTGTTGCTCGGGGTGACGGGTACGGGTCTCGCGGTTCCGCCGCCCCCGCCGAACCCCAGCGACTCCGAGATCAACTCCAGCAAGTCCGAGGCCAACGCCAAGGCGGGTGACGTCGGCAGGCTCACCAATCAGCTGGCCCAGGCCGAGTCGAAGCTCTCTCAGCTCAACGACGAGGTCGAGCTGAAGATGGAGGAGGCCAACAAGGCGAGGGTCGACGCCGAGACGGCGCAGGACGAGGCCGCGCAGGCCGACCGTGAGGCGCAGTCGGCGCGCACGGAGTCCGACGCCGCCCAGGCGACCATCGACAAGGCGCGCGCCGACCTCGACAAGTTCGCCGCCGCCAGCTTCCAGCAGGGCAGCACCGTCGGCTCGGTGTCGGCGTACCTGACCGCCAACAGCCCCAAGGAACTCCTCGGCCGCGCCCAGATGCTCGACGCGGTCGGCGGCAGCAGGCTCAACGCGCTCGACACGATGAAGCGCGCGCAGACCGAGAAGTCCAACAAGGACGCCACGGCCCGCAAGAAGCTGGAGATCGCGCAGGAGCGCAAGCGCGCGGCCGAGGCGGCCAAGCACGAGGCCGACAACGCCCAGAGCGCCGCCCAGCACGCGCAGGACACCCAGGCCACCCAGACCGGTTTGCTGGAAGCCGACAAGACCAACGTCGAGAAGCAGCTCTTCGAAGCGCAGCAGAAGGTCAGCGGTCTCCAGGGACAGCGGCAGCGCTACGAGGACTGGAAGGCGCAGAAAGCCCGCGAGGACGAGGAACGCGCTCGTCAAGCCGCTCTCGCCGCGTCTCGGCCCAGCCCCAGCCCCAGCCCCAGCCAGGGTGGCGGTGGCCGTCCGTCGAGCGGCAGGCCCGTCCAGTCGGCTCCCGCCGGTTCGAGTGTCGAGGCCGTCGTCCGGCGGGCGTTGTCGCAGCTGGGACTTCCGTACGCGTGGGGCGGTGGCAACGGCTCCGGCCCGACGCGCGGCATCCGCGACGGTGGCACGGCGGATCGCTACGGCGACTACATGAAGATCGGCTTCGACTGCTCCGGGCTGATGATCTACGCGTTCGCGGGGGTGCGGTCGCTCCCGCACTACAGCGGATACCAGTACAACGCCGGGCGGAAGGTGCCGCTCTCGCAGATGCGCCGCGGCGACATGCTCTTCTGGGGCGGCAGCGCGCGGGGCATCCACCACGTCGCGATGTACCTCGGGAACGGGCAGATGGTCGAGGCGCCGCAGTCCGGTCTGCGGGTGCGGATCGCGCCGGTTCGCTACGGCGGCATCATGCCGTACGCGACCCGTTTGATCGGCTAGAGGTGGCCTACGCGGGGATCGTGCTGGCGGGCGGTGCCGCGCGCCGCCTGTCCGGTGTGGACAAACCCGCGCTCGCCATCGGCGGGAAACCTTTGCTGGCACGGGCTCTGGCCGCGCTCGCCGAAGCGGACCCGGTGATCGTCGTCGGACCCGAACGGCCGGGTTTCGGCGACGTCCGGTGGACTCGGGAGGCCGAGCCCGGCACCGGACCGGTGGCCGCGCTGGCGGCGGGACTCGCCATGGTGGGCACGGAGAACGTCGCCGTCCTCGCCGGTGATCTCGCCGGAGTCCGGAAGTCCACTGTGGACCGGCTGGTGGCCGCACTGGGGTCCGCTGACGGCGCGGTCCTTGTCGACGTCGGCGGGGAACGGCAGTGGCTGCTGGGCGTCTGGCGGACGGAAGCGCTGCGCGGCGCCTTGCCGGAGACGGTGGAGAACGCGTCGCTGCGGCGGACCTTGGGCGGGCTGGACATCGTCGAAGTCCCTGAGGAACCAGGGGAGAGTGCCGACATCGATACGCCCGAGGATATCGATCGATTCTCCTGAGGCGGGTGGCTATGGTGGGCCGATGGCGTCTGTCAAACAGGTCCAAGTCACCTTCGATTGCAAAGAACCCGAGCGGGTGGCCCGATTCTGGTGTGAGGTGCTGGGGTACGTCGTGCCGCCGCCACCGGAAGGATTCGACACCTGGGACGACTACACCCGCTCGCTGCCACCTGAGAAACAGGACGCGGGGTTCGTCTGCCAAGATCCCACCGGGGTCGGCCCTCGGCTGTATTTCCAGCGCGTTCCCGAAGGCAAGGTCGTCAAGAACCGGGTGCATCTCGACGTCCGGGTCGGTACCGGGCTTGTCGGTGAAGAGCGCCTCGCCGCCATCGAGGCCGAGTGCGCGCGACTGGTCCCGCTCGGCGCCGTCCGCGGGCTGCTGCTGCTCGCCGACGAGGAAAACGAGTCCTGCCTCAACATGCAGGACATCGAGGGCAACGAGTTCTGCCTCGACTGAGGCGCCCCCGGCGGCTCCTTCACAGCCGTCATACCGGTGGTCGGGTTGGCTACCGTCACGAACGGCTGTGCCGACGACCACTACGGTCACAGCCGGACGCAAGAACGCAAGCGGGGAACACAGGAGGCACGAGTGACCGAGCCCGGCTACGCCGACGGCGCGCAGCAGCAGCCCGGAACGCCGGCGCGGGACGCCCAATTGCTGGAGCGGACCGTGTTCGAGGTCAAGCGGATCATCGTCGGCCAGGACAGGCTGGTCGAACGGATGCTGGTCGGCCTGCTGGCCAGGGGCCACCTCCTGCTCGAAGGTGTCCCCGGCGTCGCGAAGACCCTCGCCGTCGAGACCTTCGCGCGGGTGGTCGGCGGCTCGTTCTCGCGAGTGCAGTTCACCCCGGACCTGGTCCCCGCCGACATCCTCGGCACCCGGATCTACCGACAGGGCGCCGAGCGGTTCGACGTCGAACTCGGCCCGGTGGTGGCGAACTTCGTGCTCGCCGACGAGATCAACCGCGCGCCGGCGAAGGTGCAGTCGGCGATGCTCGAGGTGATGGCCGAGCGGCATGTGTCGATCGGCGGCCAGACCTTCCCGATGCCCGACCCGTTCCTCGTGCTCGCCACGCAGAACCCGATCGAGAACGAGGGTGTGTACCCGCTGCCCGAGGCGCAGCGCGACCGGTTCCTGTTCAAGATCGTCGTCGAGTACCCGACGGCCGAGGAAGAGCGGGAGATCATCTACCGGATGGGCGTCACCCCGCCCACCCCGCAAGAGGTACTGAGCCCCGGCGAGCTGGTCCGGCTTCAGAACGTGGCTTCGCAGGTGTTCGTGCACCACGCGCTGGTCGACTACGTCGTCCGCGTCGTGCTCACCACCCGTACCCCGAACGACCACGGCCTCGCCGACGTCGCGGGCTGGGTGTCCTACGGTGCCTCGCCGCGCGCCAGCCTGGGCATCATCGCCGCGTCGCGCGCTCTCGCGCTGGTCCGTGGCCGGGACTACGTGCTGCCGCAGGACGTCGTCGACGTCGTGCCGGACGCGCTGCGGCACCGGCTCGTGCTGTCCTATGACGCGCTGGCCGACGGTGTCCCCATCGACCACATCATCACGCGGGTGCTCCAGACCGTGCCGCTGCCGCAGGTCTCGGCCCGTCCGCAGGGCGGCGCCGCGCAGAGCGTCCCGGCCGGCGCACCCGTCAGGTAAGGACGAAGCGTGAAGAACGAGAAGGGCGAACGCCCTTCCTGGGCACCGCCGGTACTCCGCGGGGAGCGGATGGAGGCGGGCCTGCGCACGCTCGAACTCGACGTGCGCCGCCGTCTCGACGGTCTGTTGCAGGGAAACCATCTCGGCCTGGTGCCGGGGCCGGGTTCGGAACCGGGGGAGGCCCGGCCTTACCAGCCCGGTGACGACGTCCGCCGGATGGACTGGGCGGTCACCGCGCGGACGACGAGCCCGCACATCCGGGAGACCGTCGCCGACCGCGAGCTGGAGACGTGGCTGGTGGCGGACGTGTCCGCGAGCCTCGACTTCGGCACCGCGCTCTGCGAGAAACGTGACCTCGTCGTCTGCGCGACGGCGGCGGTCGCCCATCTGACCGGTGGGGGCGGCAACCGGATCGGCGCGCTCGTCTCGAACGGGGCTGGCAGCATCACGCGCATCCCCGCGCGCGGCGGGCTCCCGCACGCGCGGGGACTGGTCCGCAAACTCGCCGAGACCCCGCGTGCCGAGGAAGGTGTCCGCGGTGATCTCGCCGCCGCACTGGAGAAACTGCGCCGTCCTCCCCGCCGTCGCGGGCTCGCCGTCGTGATCTCCGACTTCCTCGGCGACATGGAATGGCAGCGCCCGTTGCGCGCGCTCGGCGGGCATCACGACCTCATCGCCATCGAAGTCCTCGACCCGCGCGACATCGACCTGCCCGACGTGGGCACCGTCGTGCTGGCCGACCCGGAGACAGGGAAACAGCGCGAAGTGCACGCTTCGGCCTTGCTGCGCAAGGAATTCGGCGCCGCGGCGCATGCTCACCGGCAGGAGGTCGCGGCCGCGTTGCGGCGGGCCGGTGCCGCGCATCTGGTGCTGCGCACCGATTCGGACTGGATCGCGGACATGGTCCGGTTCGTCGTGGCCCGCAAGCGCCGCTGGTCCGGTGGTGTCGCGTGAGCCTGACCGGATTCGCCTCGCCGTGGTGGTTCCTGCTGCTGCTGGCGGTCGCCGCGGTCGCCGTCGGCTACGTGCTTTCCCAGCGCGCGCGGCGCAAGCGCACCATGCGGTTCGCCAACCTGGAACTGCTGGACAAGGTCGCGCCGAAGACCCAAGGCTGGGTGCGGCACGTCCCCGCCATCCTGATCGTGCTCTCGCTGCTGGTGCTCACCGTCGCACTCGCCGGTCCGACCGCCGAGCAGAAGGTGCCCCGCAACCGGGCCACCGTGATGCTGGTGATCGACACCTCGCTGTCGATGGAAGCCACCGACGTCGCCCCGACGCGGCTGAAGGCGGCCCAGGAGTCGGCGCGCTCGTTCGCGCAGAACATGACTCCGGGGGTGAACCTCGGCCTGATCTCCTTCGCGGGGACGGCGACCGTGCTGGTCGCGCCGACCACCGACCGCGGCGGTGTCGTGAAGGCGATCGACAACCTGAAGCTGGCGCAGTCGACGGCCACCGGTGAAGGGATCTTCGCCGCGTTGCAGTCGATCGAGAGCTTCTCGGCGATCGTCGGCGGCGCGGAAGGCCCGCCGCCTGCCCGGATCGTCCTGATGAGTGATGGCAAACAGACCGTCCCGGACGACCTGTACGCACCGCGAGGCGGCTACACGGCCGCGCAGGCGGCGAAGCAGGCGCAGGTGCCGATCTCGTCGATCTCGTTCGGGACCACGCACGGTTCGGTCGACATCGACGGCAAACCGCAGGACGTGAAGGTCGACGACGAATCGCTGGAGGAGATCGCGCGCCTTTCGGGCGGCGACTTCTACAAGGCGGCCAGCGCTGACGAGCTGAAACGCGTGTACGACGACCTCGGCGAGCAGATCGGGTACGAGCTGAAGGACGCCGACGCGAGCCGTCCTTGGGTGATCCTCGGGACGCTGGTGCTGATGATCGGTGCCGCCGCTTCGCTCTTCCTGGGGCAACGACTGCCGTAGGCGCACGTGTTATGAACGGACCGTTCATAACAAGATTTGTTATAAACGGTCCGTTCATAACATGGGGGCCACGCCTTCAGGGAGTCGCGAAGCCGTTCTGCCGCCAAGCCTCGTACACGCTGATCGCCGCCGTGTTGGCCAGGTTCAGCGAGCGACTGGTCGGCAGCATCGGCAGCCGCACCCGCTCGGTCACCTGCGCGGCCTCCTGGACCTCCGCGGGCAGCCCGGCCGACTCCGGCCCGAACATCAGCACGTCACCCGGCTCGTACGCGACCTCGGTGTGCAGCCGTGTCGCCGAGGCGCTGAACGCGTAGACCCGCGCGGGCAGCAAAGCCGCCCACGCCGCGTCGAGGTCCGCGTGGACGTGGACGCGCGCGAGGTCGTGGTAGTCGAGGCCTGCCCGTCGCAGCTGCTTGTCCTCCAGCGTGAAACCGAGTGGCTCCACCAGGTGGAGCTCGCAACCGGTGTTCGCGGTCAAGCGGATCGCGTTACCCGTGTTGGGCGGGATTTCGGGGTGGTAGAACAGGATGCGGAACACGAGGGTTGATCGTCTTTCGTTCACGGGCGCTTCGCCTGAGGGCGGCCGGGAGGCCATATACGCGGACGAGCATGAGGCCGCCCGTGACCATCCCACCACAGGAGGGCTTCATGCCTTCGCTCCCTCACCCCCTGTCGCGGCGTCGCTTCCTCGGTTATGGCTCCGCAGGCGCGGCCGCCGTCCTGCTGGGGACCGGTGCCTGGAACGCCGCCGGTGCGATGCCGCTCGCGAGCGGCTCCGGTAACCCCTTCACCTTGGGCGTCGCCTCGGGTGACCCGTTGCCCGGCGGTGTCGTGCTCTGGACCAGGCTCGCGCCACAGCCCTACGAGGCCGACGGCTTCGGCGGGATGCCGCGGACGCCGGTTCGCGTCGAGTACGAGGTCTCGCTGGACGAGCGCTTCCGTGCCGTGATCCGCCGCGGCTCGGTGGTCGCCACCCCCGAACTCGGTCACTCCGTGCACCCCGAGATCCACGGCCTCGCGCCGGATCACCAGTACTTCTACCGTTTCCGCGCGGGCGGCGAGATCTCGCCGGTCGGCCGTACGCGGACGGCGCCGGTCGCGTGGTCGTCGCCGCGCGAGCTGAACTTCGCGTTCGCGTCCTGCCAGAGCTGGGAGGCCGGGCATTTCACCGCGTACAACCACATGGCGGCAGAGGACCTCGACCTGGTCGTGCACCTGGGCGACTACCTCTACGAGAGCGGCGTCACCGGTGTCGGGCGCGGGACGCCGGTGGGTCCGCAGTTCAAGGGCGAGACCTTCGACCTCGCGCGCTACAGGCTGCAATACGCGCTCTACAAGTCCGAAGCGCCGTTGATGGCCGCGCACGCCGCCTTCCCGTGGATCCACGTCAACGACGACCACGAGGTGGAGAACAACTGGGCGGGCGACATCTCGCAGATCGACAAGGAACCGGACCAGGACCGCGCGGTGTTCCGCCAGCGCCGCGCGCAGGCGTTCCAGGCGATGTATGAGCACCTCCCGTACCGCATCGCCCAGCTGCCGAAGGGGCCGGACGCGCGTCTGCACCGGCGGCTGAGCTACGGCACGCTGGCCGACTTCACCATGCTCGACACCCGCCAGTACCGCGACGACCAGCCGTGCGGCGACGGCCAGTCGGCGAACTGCACCGAGCGGTTCGACGAAGACCGCACCCTGCTCGGCTCGGAACAGCGGAAGTGGCTGCTCGACGGCTTCTCCCGATCCCACGCGCGGTGGCAGATCCTGGGCAACCAGGCACCGATGGGCCAGACCGACACGGACGCGGGCGAGGCGACCAACGTGCACCTGGACCCGTGGGACGGCTACGTCGCCGACCGCGACCGCGTGCTCGCCGCGGCGCAGGACCGGGGTGTGCGGAACCTGGTGGTCATCACCGGCGACCGGCACCAGAACTACGCCTGGGACCTCAAGCGTGACTTCGGCGACCCGGGTTCGGCCACGGTGGCGAGCGAGTTCGTCGGGACGTCGATCACCAGCGGCGGCAACGGCGCCGACATGACGCCCGCCGGGGAGAACCTGCTGAAGGCCAACCCGCACATGAAGTTCTTCAACAACCAGCGCGGCTACGTCCGGGTGAACGTCGACCGGCACCGCTGGCGGAGTGACTTCCGGGTGGTGCCGTTCGTCAACACCCCCGGCGCGCCGATCAGCACGCGGGCCAGCTACGTCGTCGAGGACCGGCGCCCCGGCGTTCAGTCCGGCTGAGCAGGCAGGAAGGCGGCGTACGCCTCGCGCACGAACGCGGGCGGCGCCGCCTTCCGGAGCGTCGCCGGATCGACGAAGACGTAGCGGTTGGTCGCCTCGGTGCACACCTTGCCGTCGCGGCTGAGCTCGAAGTCGATGATCAGCGACGTGGTTCCGAGATGGTTCAGGAACGCCGAGACGACCAGTTCGTCGTCGTAGCGGCAAGGCGCCCGGTAGCGGAGGTTCGACTCGGCGACGACGGCGTCGACACCAGCGGCCAGCGCCGCCTCGTGGGAGCCGAAGAGGGCTCTCTCCACCTCGAACATGGCCATGTCGACGTAGGCGAGGTAGTTCGCGTTGAAGACGATGCCCTGGCCGTCGCATTCGTGGTAGCGCACGCGCAGCGGCATTTCGACGATCGGTTTGGTCACCCTGCCAATGTAGGAGCTGAAGGACGCTTTCCCCGCATCGCATGGGGTGAAAGCGTCCTTCGCCCGATGGCATGCGGGGAAAGTCCCCTTCAGCCCCAGTGTCCTGAGTCCGAAGTTCGTGTCGTAAGTACGCGGGCAAGCACGGTGACCCCGTTCGCCGAACTCACGTGCTCAGAAACGTGACTCACGTGCTTGTAGCCGTAACTCGCGTGTGCGGTCTCCAAGCACGTGAAATACGGCTCTGAGCACGTGAGTGCGGGGTTTGATCCAGGTTCCCGCTGGACGCACGAACCTCCGGCGCAGGACACTAGTCGATGAAATCGATATTCGGATGCCGCGGGGACTCACCGTCGAACAGGTGCCTGTCCCGGCCGCGTAGGTGCAGATCGAAGAACGCCCCGATGTAATCCCGCTGCGCGGCAAGCGAACGACGGGGATCGATGGTGCCGATGGACGCCTTCCGTTTCTCCGGCGTCACGAGCGCGCCGAGCTGCGGCACGATGACCTGCAGATCGCTGTACGCCATATGCGTGCTGCCGCCGCGCAGGAGCAGGTCCCGCTTCCAGCCTCGCTGGTTGGCCCAGAAATCCGCCCAGCTGCGGTCGAATTCCGGCTGGCGGTGCGTGTGTTCGAGCGGCTTCCCGTCCTCGCCGACGCCTTCGGCGCCCATCAGCAGGAACGGCCGGTCCAGGCCGCGTTTCGTGACCTCACCGGGGACGTAGGCGCTTCCCGGCGGGTAGCCGAACGCCGTCGCCATCGCGCCGTCCAGGTTGATCCCGGCGTCGACGCGGCGGTCGTGGACCATCGTCTCGCCCGCCGTGAACCCGCCGTAGGAGTGCCCGTAGGCACCTACCTTCGACAGGTCGAGCGACCAGCCGAGCCCACGGGGGAGCGGCCGGTTCTCGGCGTCGGGGTTCTGCCCCCGCGTGATCTTCGTGAGCTGGTCGAGGACGAACCGGCTGTCGTCGACCCGCGCGTCGAGAGCCTTCTTCATGAATTCGGGACCCTCGCCCGGCGGGAGCGCCGTCTCGAGCCGTCCGCCGGGGAACTCGACCGCGCCGCTCTCGTAGGTGTGCGAGAGCGAGACGACCACGTAGCCGCGGCTCGCCAGATCGTCGACGATCGCCGAGTACGTCTCCCGAGGTCCCCCGAAGCCGGGAGAGAAGAGCACGACCGGTTTCGGCGCGCCGGGCGCCACCGGAACGCCGATCTCGGCCCGCCGCTTCGACGACGCCCAGTCGACGCTGCCGACCGGGACATCGAGGCCGTTCTTGTCCGCCAAAAACTGGTCGATGACGGTGCTCATACCTGGCGTGAGCCACGGTGCCTGCGGGCCGTGGGCGAACCGGTCGGCCGGATAAGTGACGGTCGCCATGACCTCCCGGCGCCGGTCCGGTTTCCACGGGTCGGGCCGGGACCGGTCGACGAGGTGGAGGTCGGTGGTGCCGACCTCGTACTGGCCGGTGAGCGCCGGTGCGGTGAGTTCGACCTGCTCCGCCGCGACGGCGGGGGCGGTCGTGGCGAGCCCGCCCACGAGCGCGAGGCCCGCGACGAGTGCCGAACCCCGCACCATCCTGGTGTGTCTCGATGACACTGCTGGAGTCCTTCCGGTTCGGGGCGGCCGGGAGGGCCGCCTGCTTCCGACCCTGGCAGCGCTCCGGTACTACGCGCATCACCCTGGAGATGGAGGCGCTCTCACCCGTGAAGGGCACGGTAGGCCGACGCGGCCCCAGGGTGCAGCGGGACCTTGCCGGTGCCGATCAGCGTCCGGACGTCGAGGAACTGAGTGCCGACGGCGGGTGCCGGGACGAGATCGGCGGCGTGCCCGGCCAGCACCCGCGTGACGGCGGCCGCGACGTCGTCGGGGAGGGAAGGCGCCGCCAGTAACAGGTTCGCGACGCCGATCGTCCGCAGTTCCCCGACACCTCGGTAAGCCTGCGCCGGGACGTGGACCAGGTCGTACACCGGGCCGTATCCCGTGCGCAGCGCCGGAAGGTGCGTGTCGAGGGGGAGGAGCGTGATCGGGGTGGTCCGGTTCAGCTCGGTGAGCGCGGGCGTGGGGATCCCGCCGGACCAGAACAGCGCGTCGACCTCGTGCGCCACCAGCGCGTTGATCGCTTCCCCGAGCACGAGATTCTTGGCGTTCACCGGGATTTCGGCGCGGGCGAACAGCCGGGTGCTGAACACCGCCACACCGGACCCGCTCGCGCCCATCGCCACCGGCCGTCCCGCCAGATCGGCGAGCGACCGCACACCGCCGTCCGCGCGGACCACGAGCTGGTGGTAGTTCTCGTAGACGCGGCCGATGGCCGAGAACGCGATCGGGACGGAGAAAGGCTCCGCTCCGGCGAAAGCGGACTCGGAGACGTCGCCGAGGACGAGGCCGAGATCGGCCCGCCCGTCTCGCAGACGTCGCAGGTTCTCGACGCTGGCCTCGGTCGCGACGGCGGTCGCGCGCAGCCGCGGTTCCACCCGGTTCAGCTGCTGGGCCAGCAGTTCCGCGAAGGCCAGGTAGAAACCGCCGCTCTCGCCCGCCGCGATGACGACCTCTCGCTCCGGGCCCTGGTAACCCGCCGTCGAACAGCCCGCGAGGGTGGCGAGCCCGGCGAGGAGCGCGGTGCGCCTGGTGACGGTCATGCTGTGCTCCCGGCGAGAGGAAGTTCGACGCGGACTTCGAGTCCGTGCGGTTCCGCTTGACGCAGCTCGAGTTTCCCGCCGCGGGCGAGCACGTGCTGGTTCGCGATCGCGAGTCCGAGCCCTGTTCCGCGCGGCGCGCCGTCGCCACCGGCCCGCCAGAACCGTTCGGTCGCGCGTTCACGATCCTCTGTGGACAGTCCAGGACCGTTGTCGGACACGAAGACCGTGGCGGTCGAGTCACTGGTGTCGTAGCCGGTGGTGATCGTCGCGCCCCGGCCGGCGTAGTGCACCGCGTTGTCCAGCAGGACGTCGAGGATCTGGGCGAGATCGCCTTCCGGGCAGCGCACGGTCAGCGGGGTGTGGTGACCTTCCGATGCCGCCAGATCGACCCCGGCGTCGTCGGCGGAGGGCCGCCACGCGTCGACCCGTTCCGCCAGCACGGAAGGAAGATCGCAGGGTTCGTCGCCGGATTCCCCGGCGGCCAGCCGGGTCGCCGCGCTTTCGGCAAGCGCGAGCGCGAGCAGGCCGTCGAGCAACGACTCCAGGCGTTCGACCTCCGCGACGGTCGCGCGGTAGGCCCGCTGGCCGTTGCCGTCCACCTGCGCGGCGAGCGAATCGACCCGCAATCGCAAGGCGGCCAACGGGTTCCGCAACTGGTGCGACGTATCCGCGACGAGTCGCCGCTGCTGTTCGGAAGCCTCGACGACGGCGTCGGACATCCGGTTGAACGACGTCGCGAGCGACCGCAGTTCACGGGGACCGGCCCGGTCGGGAACCTGGGCGCGATGCCCCTCGGTCACCGCCTGGACGCCGGTCTCCAGTTCGTGCAGCGGCCGCACCATCCACCGTGCCAGCAGCACCGCGAGCAGCACGAACACCGCCGCCACCAGCACCGCGCCCGCGACGATCGCGGCCCAGCGGGCGGTGACGTCGGTCGCCGCCGTCGTCACGGACGCCCGCAACACGACCACCCCGGCCACCCGCGTGCCGGTGCCGACAGGGCGGGCGAAGTAGACCGGATCGGCCGACCAGGGGCTGAGCTGCTCCGGTCCCTTCGCGGGCTGGTTGCGAAGGGCGGACTCGACGAGCGAGCGGACCACCGGTTCCGCGGCCGTCATCCCACCGGTCTCGACCAGCGGCACACCGCGCGCGTCGACCACCACGACGGCCTCGCTGTATAACGACGAATACCGCGCGGCGTCGACCGCCAGCGCGGCCGGGTCGTCGGCGTCCACGGCCTGCTGGGCGAGGACGACGAACCGGTCGACATCGGCGTTGCGGGCGATCACCAGCTGCTGGGTCCGTTGCGCGGCGGTCGATCCGAACAGCGGGATCGCGAACGCGGCGACCACGGTCAGCGCGAGCGCGACGAGGACGACCAGCAGCCGGGTGCGCACCGGTCAGCCCCGGCCGAGGCGGTAGCCGAAACCCCGGATCGTGGTCAGCAGCCCCGGCCGGTCGAGCTTCGCGCGCAGCTGGGTCAGGTGCACGTCGAGCGAACGGGAGACGGCGAGGTACGCGTCGCCCCAGACCTCGTCCATCAGCTGCTGCCTGCTCACCGCGGTACCCGGCCGCACGGCGAGTACGGCCAGAACGGCGAACTCCTTGGCGGTGAGACCGATGTCGTTTCCGTCGACCAGCACCCGCCGTGCCCCGAGGTCGATTTCGACGTCCTCGACGCGGACGACGTCGTCCTGGGGCGCGGACGAAAGGGCGGCGCGGCGCACGACAGCGTCCATCCTCGCCAGCAGTTCGGCGAGGCGGACCGGTTTGGTCAGGTAGTCGTCGGCTCCGAGCCGCAACCCGCGCACCACGGAGCGCTCGTCGCCGCTCGCGGTGAGAACGAGGACCGGCACCGGAGAGACCTGCCTGACCTTCCTGAGCACGTCGAGCCCGTGCATGTCGGGCAGGTTGAGATCCAGCAGGATGACGTCCGCCTCGCGATGCCGGTGCAACGCGTCGCTGCCCCGGATCACGGCAGAGACGGTGTGGCCGCGCGCCTGCAATGCTTCGGCGAGCGCGTCGGCGACGCCGGCGTCGTCCTCGACGAGAAGCACCCGCACGGCCACACCTTCCCGCCTAGCCTTCGCGGCCGGACACCAGCTCGGGCTCGGACTGCTTCTTCTTGTCCAGCTCCGAGGTCTTCGAGGTTTCCCGCATTGTGCCGTACACGATCAGCGACACCAGGACACAGCCCGCGACGTAGTAGAAGAACACCGATTCGTGGCCGGCGCCCTTCAGCGCCTGCGCGATGAGCTCGGCGGTGCCACCGAAGATCGCCACGGTGAGCGCGTACGGGAGACCGACGCCGATGGCGCGGATCTTCGTCGGGAACAGCTCGGCCTTCACGATGGCGTTGATCGAGGTGTACCCGGTGACGATCACCAGCCCGGCCAGCATCAGCAGGAAGGCGAGCACCGGCTCCTTGGTCCCGCCCATCAGCGTCATGATCGGCACGGTCAGCAGCGTGCCCGCGATGCCGAAGAACATCAGCAGCGGGCGGCGGCCGATGCGGTCGGACAGCTTGCCCGCGAACGGCTGCAGGATCGCGGCGACGAGGATCGCGCAGAACAGGATCAGCGTGACCGTCCGGCGCGGGATGCCGGCGGTGTTCTCCATGAACTTCTGGCTGTAGGTGGCGAAGGTGTAGAACGACACCGTGCCGCCGAGGGTGAGTCCGATGACGAGCGCGATCTCCCTGGGGTACTTGATCAGCGCGCGCAGGGTGCCCTTCTCGCCCGCGTCCTTGCCGGTGCCGGACGCCTTGGCTTCCTCGAAGCTGGCCGACTCGTCCATCCCGCGCCGCAGGAACATCACGATGACCGCGGCGAACGCGCCGACGACGAACGCGATCCGCCAGCCCCACGACGTCAACTGGGCCTCGGTGAGGATCGCCTGCAGCAGCAGCTGGAGGCCGAGCGCCAGCAACTGGCCGCCGTACAGCGTCACGTACTGGAAGCTGGAGTAGAAGCCGCGCTTGCCGGGTGTGGCCACCTCGGACAGGTAGGTCGCGGAGGTCGAATACTCGCCGCCGACCGAGAGCCCCTGGATCAGCCTCGCGACCAGGAGCAGGATCGGCGCGGCGATCCCGATCGTGGCGTAGGTCGGGGTCAGCGCGATCATCAGCGACCCGGCCGCCATCAACGTGACCGAAAGCACGAGTGCGCTTCGTCGCCCGAAGCGGTCTGCGAAGCGGCCCAGCATCCAGCCGCCGAGTGGCCGCATGAGGAACCCGACGGCGAACACCGCCGCCGTGCCGAGGAACGCCGCCGTCGTGTCCTTGGTGGGGAAGAAGGACTTGGCGAAATAAGTGCTGAAGGCGGCGTAGGCGTACCAGTCGTACCACTCGACCAGGTTGCCGATGGAGCCGCGCAGCACGTTGCCGACGACTCGCCTCTCGCTTACGGGCGGCGACGCTTCGCCGATCCGGGTTGTCATCTTTGACCTCCTGTGTTCCGGCTCACGGTGAACAATCCGTGACGACCGGGCAAGGTTTCGGCGCGGTTCCTAACATCCGCTTAGGACGGTCGCGGTTACCCGGAGGTAGGGGTGGCGCGGCTCCGGCGGGTCCCGGGCGAGCCGATAACCTCAGGGCGTCAGCGGGACGAAGACGAGGCGAGGAGAGCTCTGTGGGACGGTCGGTACTGGTCACCGGCGGCAACCGCGGCATCGGTTTGGCGATCGCGAAGGACCTCGCGGCGCAAGGGCACAAGGTCGCGATCACGCACCGTGGCTCCGGCGCGCCCGAAGGCCTCTTCGGGGTGCAGGCCGACGTCACGGACGCCGAGCAGATCGACGCCGCCTTCAAGCTCGTAGAGGAGCACCAGGGCCCCGTCGAGGTCCTCGTCGCGAACGCCGGGATGACCGACGACACCCTGCTCATGCGCATGAGCGAGGAGCAGTTCACCCGCGTGGTGGACGCGAACCTCACCGGCGCCTACCGGGTCGCCAAACGCGCCTCTCGCGGCATGCTGCGCGGCAAGTGGGGCCGCTACATCTTCATCTCGTCCGTCGTCGGTCTCACCGGATCGGCGGGCCAGGTCAACTACGCCGCGAGCAAGGCCGGTCTCGTCGGTCTCGCCCGCTCGCTGGCGCGTGAGCTGGGCTCGCGCAACATCACCTCGAACATCATCGCGCCGGGCTTCGTCGCCACGGACATGACCGACGAACTCGGCGAGGACCGCAAGAAGGAGATCCTCGCCCAGATTCCCTCCGGCCGGTACGCCGAGCCGTCGGAGATCGCCGCCGCCGTCCGCTACCTCGCCTCCGAAGAAGCCGGTTACGTCAACGGCGCGGTGCTGCCGGTCGACGGCGGCCTCGGCATGGGCCACTGACGTCCCCCGTTTTCCTGTACTGATCACCCACTCCGGACTGGAGGTCCCGTGCCAGGACTGCTCGAAGGCAAGCGTCTGCTGATCACCGGCGTCATCACCGACGCCTCGCTCGCGTTCCACGCGGCCAAGATCGCGCAGCAAGAGGGCGCGAAGGTCGTGCTCACCGGCTTCGGCAGGCTGTCGCTCGTCGAGCGCATCGCCAAGCGTCTCCCCGAGGAGGCGCCGGTGCTGGAGCTTGACGTCACCAACCAGGAGCACCTCGACTCGCTCGCCGACCGCGTCCGTGAGCACGTCGACGGGCTCGACGGCGTGCTGCACTCGATCGGGTTCGCCCCGCCGTCCTGCCTCGGCGCGCCGTTCCTGGACGCCCCGAGCGAGGACGTGAAGGTGGCCGTCGATGTTTCGGCGTATTCCTTCAAGGCGCTCGCGGTCGCGACCCTGCCGCTGCTCTCGCGCGGTGCGTCGATCGTCGGCATGGACTTCGACGCGCGTGTCGCTTGGCCCGCCTACAACTGGATGGGCGTGGCGAAGGCGGCGCTGGAGTCGGTCAACCGCTACCTGGCGCGCGACCTTGGCCCGCAGGGCATCCGGGTCAACCTGGTCAGCGCCGGCCCGATGAAGACCATGGCCGCGCGGTCGATCCCCGGGTTCGGCGACCTGGAGGACGGCTGGGGCGCCCGTGCCCCGCTCGGCTGGGACAGCTCCGACCCGGACCCGACGGCGAAGTCCGTCTGCGCCGTGCTTTCGGACTGGCTGCCCGCGACCACCGGCTCGATGATCATGGTCGACGGCGGAGTGCACGCGACCGGTTTCTGAGGTCTTTTCTCGCGTGAAGGCCCCCTTCCCTCGGCTGAGGTTTTGAGTGACTAGCCGAGGGAAGGGGGCCTTCACGCGTTGGCGGTGCTAGGGCCCTGCACTGTGTGGATTTTGGGACGTTAGATGACCCGAAATCCACACAGTCCTGCGTGACAGTCCCTGTAACCACCAGGTCCGGAGGGGGTGTGTGGAAATAGGGACACTCAACGTCCCTATTTCCACACACCCCTCACCCGACGTCACCTTTGCCTTGGCTCGCGGCACTTCAGGGGAGGACGGCGTTCGCGACGTGCCAGGAGTCCTCGAGGAGCAGGTACTTGGTGATCAGGCCGTCGTCGTTCACCTCGAACTGGATGGTGAAGGCCGTCTCGATCACCTTGCCGGTGCTGCGAATGATCGAGCGCAGCCGCCCGGCCGCGACCGCGTGCGGCCCGTCGACGAGGACGCGTTCGACGTCGAACCGGTCCTTGATGAGCCCCTTGCCGAGCAGGTCGTAGAACTCGCGGATCTCCGCCGGGTTCCGGCGCGGGCCGACCCAGGGGACCAGCTCGGTCGCGCCGGGGATATCCCAGGCGACGCTGTCGGCGAAGAGTTCCGAAGCGCCATCAGTGTCCCCTGTGGACATTCGGCGGAAGAACTCGTCGAGAGTGGCTTGAGTTCGGTCGGACATGATTCTCCTTACTGGGTAACGGGTTCGCGGAGCAGGCGGGTGTCGTCGGTGCGCTGGACACCGGCGGCGAAGGTGAGCGCGACCACCGTGGCGACACCGAGTCCGACGCTCACCCACGCGACACTCGGGTAGCCGAGACCGGCGCCGATCGACTCGCCGCCGAGCCACGGGCCGACGGTGTTGCCGACGTTGAACGCGGCGGTCGTGCTCGCGCCGACGAGGACGGGTGCGTTGCCCGCCACGGCGAAGGCGCGGACGTTCAAGGCGGGGTTGATCCCGAATCCAGCGACGCCGAACAGGAACACGGCGAAGATCGCGACCGGGGTCGCCGGGCCGGAGAGCGCGAGCAGCACCAGGGCGAGCAGAGCGACGGCGAGACCGCCGTAGAGAGTGGCGAACGGCCTCGCGTCGGCGAGGCGGCCACCGACGGTGATGCCGATCAGCGCGCCGAGCCCGAACAGGGAGAGCACGCCCGGGACCCAGCTTTCCGGCAGTCCGGCGACTTCGGTCAGCAAAGGTGCGAGATAGCTGAAGGTCGCGAAGATCATCGCCTGCGCGAACGCGATCACGCCCAGCGCCAGCCAGAACCGGCCACCACGGTAGAGCCGCAGTTCGGTCGCGACGTCGGTCTTGGTCTCGCCGTTCTGCGTTTCCGGGACGAGGGCGAAGACGCCGATCAACGCGACGACGGTCAGCGCAGTGACCGCCCAGAACGCCGCCCGCCAGCCCGCGTGCTGGCCAAGGAAGGTCCCGGCCGGGACGCCGGCGATGTTCGCGATCGTGAGCCCGCCGACGAGAATGGCCAGTGCGCGGCCGCGGCGCTCCACCGGCACCAGCGCGACCGCGGTGGCCGCCGCGACCGCCCAGAACCCGGCGCAGGCGACGGCGCTGACGACACGTGTCGCGAAAAGCAAGGCGTACCCCGTACCCAGCGCGCCGACGACGTGCGAGAGTCCGAAGACGACGAGCAGCGCCATCAACGTGGCCCGCCTCGGCACTCTCAGCGTCGCGATCGCGAGCAGGGGAGCGCCGACGACCATGCCGATCGCGAAGGCGGAGATGAGCAACCCGGCTTCCGGGATGCCCACGTTCAGGTCGGCCGCCATCCCCGGCAGCAGGCCGGTGATCATGAACTCGGACGTGCCGAGCGCGAAGACGCTCAGTCCGAGAACGCAGACTGCCAAAGGCACGGGATTTCCCTCCAGTTTTGTATTGATCAGTCCAAAATGTGGGCAACGTCGCGCACAAGACTTGTTTCGGTTTACTTCGCGGCGATCGCGCCCAGTGCGATATCGGCGACCGCATCCATGGCCGTCCGTTCGGCGCCGCGGCGGGACATGAGCCGAAGTCCGGCGACGGTGCTGTGCGCGAACTCGGCGATGTCGGCCGGCTTACGGGCGCCGTCGACCGTCCCGTCGAGTTGTCCTTCCCTGGCACAGGCCGCGAGAAGGACGAGGTGCCGTCCGGTGTCGGCGTCGATCCGCGCTTTGACCTCGGGATCGCGGTCGCCGAATTCGGCCACGGTGTTGACGACGAGGCAGCCGCGGCCGTGGGTGGCGACTTCCTCCTCGATGGTGAACGAGAACAGCGCGCGGAACCGCTCGATGCCGGTCCCGGGGTTCTCCAGTAACGCCGTCCTGGCGACGATGCCGCGTTCGGCGTACTGGTCGAGTGCTCGCATGAACAGCTCGTGCTTGCTGGTGAAGGTGTTGTAGACGCTGCTGCGGCCCAAACCGGTGGCTTCGCAGAGGGCCTGTGTCGACGTGCCCTCGTAACCGCGCACCCAGAACGCGTCCATGGCGCGCCCGATCGCCGCGCGCTCGTCGAATTCCTTCGGCCTGGCCATGGAAGTGACCGTACCAGGTTTTGGATCGGTCAGTTCAAAATGGGCCGGGTCAGCGTGCGGGGCGCCACAGCGGCAAGATGTCAGGGTGGGTTATGACGCGCTGCTTTGGCTTTCGTTCGGTGGTCCCGAGGGGCCCGACGAGGTGATGCCGTTCCTGGAGAACGTCACCCGGGGGCGGGGGATCCCCCGGGAACGGTTGCTCGAGGTCGCCGAGCACTACCAGCACTTCGGCGGGGTCTCGCCGATCAACCGCCTGAACCGCGACGCGATCTCCGCGGTGGAGAAGCGGCTCGCGGCCGCCGGTATCGACCTGCCCGTCCACTTCGGCAACCGCAACTGGCGGCCGATGGTCGAGGACACCCTCGCCGAGATCACCAAGGCGGGTGGTCAGCGCGTCCTGGTCTTCCCCACGAGCGCGTACGGCGGCTACTCCGCCTGCCGCCAGTACGACGAGGACATCGAGCGCGCCCGCGCGGCGGTCGGCGACGGCGCGCCGGAACTGGTGAAGCTGCGGCAGTTCTTCGACCATCCGCTGTTCATCGCGGCCTTCGCCGACGCCGTCCGCGCCGCGCACGCGGAACTGGGGAACCTGCCCGGTACCCGGACGGTCTTCTGCGCCCACTCGGTGCCCGAGTCCGCCGACACCGCGTCCGGACCGCCCTCGGAAGGCGGCCGTCGCTACTCGCGCCAGATCGCCGAAGCCGCCCGTCTCGTCGCGGCCGAAGCGGGCATCGAGACCTACGACGTCGTCTGGCAGTCTCGCTCCGGCCCGCCGCAGGTGCCGTGGCTGGAGCCGGACATCGTCGACCACATCGACGCCCTGCACGCGGACGGTGTCACTTCGGTGGTGGTCTGCCCGGTGGGCTTCGTGTCCGATCACCTCGAGGTGATCTGGGACCTCGACAACGAGGCCGCCGAGCGCGCCGCGGAACACGGCATGGGCTTCGCGCGGGCCGCGACGCCGGATACGGACCCGCGCTTCGCCGAGCTTGTCGTGGAGCTGGTTCGCGAGCACACGGAGGGTGTGCCGGCGCGGAAGCTGTCACCGTTCCCGGCGGCCGGATGCACGATCAACGGAGCGCCTTGCGCCGTTGGGTGCTGCGAGCCCGCGAAGCGCCCCGCACACCCGTAACCCGCATTTCGTCCTCTAGTTGCGGTAGTTGCACGCGCAAGTACCGCAACTAGAGGACTACTTGCGGTTTCGAGCGCGGGGCTACGGGTGGCGGTCCGCCTGGTCCGCGAAAACCCGGACCGCCTCGTTGATCGCCGCGTACCGGGCAGTGCGGACAGCCTCGGTCAGTGGTCGCAGGGCCTCGGCCCGGCGGTTGGCCGCTGACGCCGAAAGCGCGCCGCCCGGATCGTCGGACTCGGCGATGGCGAGGATCGCCGCGATCTCCTCGGACCGCTGAAGCACCCGAAGCGAGCGGCCGGGCATCCCGGCGGGCCAGGGCGCGTCGGTGACCGCCCGCAGGCGTGCGGAGAGTTCCGCGCGTACGCCAGGGCGCTCGCTGGCGACGTCGAGGGTCTGCAGTGCTCCGGCGCTCGCGCGGATCGCGCCGGTCAGGCCATGCTCGGCTTCGCCCAGCGGGCGGTACTCGAGAACACCCGGCGTGGGTACCGAATAGACGGTCCACCGCATCAGGCCTTCGGCGATCGCCTCCGGGACCAGGCCGTAGCCGAAATCCGGCAACAAGGCGGCGTCGCCGGTCCGCAGCGCGGCCTCAGCGAAGGGACCGCCACCGCCGAGACCCCGGACATCGCCGGGCACCGGCATCAGCAACTGCATGCTCTTCGCGCCCTGCGAACGCAAGGCGAGAAGCAGCTGGACCGGAGTCGCGGCACGGTTGAACGCGAGCGGCAACTCGAACGCCTCGGCGGCCGCGGCATCCGCGGCGACGACGTCGTGGGCCTCGCCCCAGACCAACAGGGCGTCAAGGACGTCGTCGGAGGCGGCGGCTCCGTTCAGCCACGCCGAAGACCAGACCGCGAGGGTCGCACTAGGACGGCACACTCTGTTTATTTTATCGTGCGCTGACGGAAACCGTCCGCAGGGCGCAGATCGGGATTAAAGTCACGCGGGTGGAGAGGGCGCCCCGCAAACGGTTTCCGTGGGCCTTCGGCCCGAAAGAGGGCGCACGACCGGTGAAGTCTTCCCGTCGCGCTGGCGCGCTTCCGGGAAGACGGTCCGCCGGTCCAGGGCGGGTCGGTGCGGGGCGGTGTGTAGCGGGGTGGGCGTGGTCCTTAGGGGCGTTTTGTCAGGAGACCTTGGTGGAAGGCTTCGGCGACGGCGGAGGCCCGGTCGTTCACGCCGAGTTTCGCGTAGATGTTCAGCAGGTGAGACTTCACCGTCGCCTCGGTGATGAACAGCCCTGCGGCGGCCTCCCGGTTGGTATTCCCGGCCGCCACCAACCGCAGCACCTCCAGTTCCCGCTCACTGAGCGGCCCTGGCGCCGGTGCGCGCACGCGGCCCATCAGCGTGGCGGCGACAGACGGCGCGAGAACGGCCTCGCCTCGAGCGGCCGCGCGGACGGCGCGGAGCAGTTCGTCACGCGGAGCGTCCTTGAGCAGGTAACCGGTCGCGCCCGCCTCGATGGCGGGAAGTACGTGACTGTCGGAGTCGTAGGTGGTCAGGACGAGCACCCGCGCCGGATTCAGCCGCTCGGCCAGCACGCGGATCGCGGTGACACCGTCCATCCCGGGCATCCGCAGATCCATCAGCACGACGTCCGGACGCAGGCACTCGGCGAGCTGGACCGCCTCGGTGCCGTCGGCGGCCTCGCCGAGGACCTCGAACCCCGCCTCACGGGCGAACAGGCTGCTCAGGCCATCGCGGACCACGGGATGATCGTCGGCGACGAGCAGCCGGATCGGTTTGTCACTCATGAATCACTCCCAAGGGGACACACGCCGAGATCCCGGTGCCGCCGCCCGGTTCGGACTCGATCCGCAACGTTCCCGAGAGGCTTTCGATCCGCTGACGCATCGCGGTCAGCCCGAAGCCGCTCCCGGTCGTTTCGCCCCGCGGCCGCAGCGGGTCGAACCCCCGGCCGTCGTCCCGCACGTCCACGGCCACTTCGGCGCCCAGGTACGAAAGTGTCACGCCCGCCCGCGTGGCCTTGGCGTGGTTGGCGACGTTCGCCAGCGCCTCCTGCGCGGTCCGCAGCAACGCGACCTCGGTCTCGGGCGACAACGGCACGACGGTCCCGGTCGTGGTGACCTGGACGGTGACGCCGTGCAGCGCTGTCCACCGAGCGGCGACGTCGTCCAACGCCTCACCCAGCCTCGACGCCTGCAAGGGCTCTGGCCGCAACGCGTGCACCGAACGCCGGGCCTCGGTCAGACTCTCCCTCGCCAGCGTGGTCGCGGCCGTCGTGTGCCTGCGCCACGCCGCCGGATCGTCCTCGGCCTGTTCGGCCGCCTGCAACTGCGTGACGATCCCGGTGAGGCCCTGCGCGAGCGTGTCGTGGATTCGCGGGCCATCCGTTCGCGTTCGCCGTGCACGGCGGTCTCGCGGGCACGGGCGAGCAACTGGTCGTGGAGGATGGCGTTCTCGGCCAAACTCGCCTCCAGTCTCCGGTTGGCCTCGGCCAGTTCGCGCAAGGCCTGTTCCCGCTGACGGTTCCGCTCGTCGCTGCGCCAGGCGAACCAGGCGAAACCGCCCATCGGCCCGATGTTGCAGGCGAGGACGGCGAGATAGCTCAGCACGCCGATGACCGTGTTCTTCTCGATGTCGTAGGACTGCGCCGTCCCGGCCACCACCGCCACCGCGGCGACTCCGGGGAGCAGCCACGGCCACGGCAGGAGCCGGAACGCGTAGACGTAGAGCACGGGTGTGAAGCAGCCGAACCACGGCGCCTCCAGCACGAGGACCAGCGTGATCGCCGTCAGCCCACCGACGAAGACGCCGATCACCGGCACACTCTCGTGCCGGCCCGGCCGCAGTGCGAATACCCCCAGCATCCACACGGCGGCCAGGCCGCACAGCACGAGGTCCCCGGTCCGCGGCCCGTTGGCGGCCACGGTGAAAGCGGTCAGGATCGCGAGGAGCACGAACGGCAGGACCTGCGTCACCGGTCCGCGCAGCGGTTCCGGAACATTCATCCATACCCCCTGTCCTTCGCGAACAACGATCGCAGATGCCGCCGTTCGCGATCGCCGCCACCAAGCCTCGCGCGGCGGCACCCGGTTCCACATCAACCGATCTTTTGAAGTCACTCCACCGATCGGTTGATCCCGACCTGGAGTTGGTTCACGTCGACAGGGGACATGATGGCGACGTAGCGTCGAACGGGTGAACGATGTTCCCGCAAATCTGCCCCGGACCGCCGGGGACCTTCGCGCGGCCGGCCACCTGCCGCGTTCGATCAAACAAGAACTGCACGACAACCTTCTCGCCAAGCTCCGCGCCGGGGAAGACCCCTGGCCCGGGATCGTCGGTTTCTCGCGCACCGTGCTGCCGCAGCTGGAACGCGCGCTGCTGGCCGGGCACGACGTCGTCCTCCTCGGCGAACGCGGCCAGGGCAAGACCCGGCTGTTGCGTACCCTCGTGGGGCTCCTCGACGAATGGACGCCTGCCATCGAAGGCGCCGAACTGGCCGAGCACCCGCTCGACCCGATCACCCCGGAATCACGCCGCCGTGCCGCCGAACTCGGCGACGCCCTCCCGGTGACCTGGCGCCATCGCGATGAGCGCTACACGGAAAAACTGGCCACACCGGACACTTCGGTCGGTGACCTGATCGGCGACGTCGACCCGGTGAAGGTCGCCGAGGGCCGCAGTCTCGGCGACCCCGAGACCATCCACTTCGGACTCGTCCCGCGCGCCCACCGCGGCATCGTGGCGATCAACGAGCTGCCCGACCTCGCCGAGCGCATCCAGGTCGCGTTGCTGAACGTGATGGAGGAACGCGACATCCAGGTGCGCGGTTACACCCTGCGCCTGCCGCTGGACGTGCTGCTGGTGTCGACGGCCAACCCGGAGGACTACACCAACCGCGGCCGCATCATCACCCCGCTCAAGGACCGGTTCGGCGCCGAGATCCGGACGCACTACCCGCTCGACGTCGAGTCCGAGATCGCGGTCGTGCGGCAGGAGGCGCATCTGGTCGCCGAGGTCGGCGAGCCGCTGCTGGAGGTGCTAGCCCGGTTCGTGCGGAACCTGCGTGAATCGCCGGTGATCGACCAGCGGTCCGGTGTCTCGGCCCGGTTCGCCGTCGCGGCGGCGGAAACCGTGGGCGCGGCGGCGTTGCGCCGGTCCGCGCTCACCGGCGAGGAACCCGCGGTGGCGCGTCCGGTCGACCTCGACGCGGTGCCCGCCGTGCTGCGCGGCAAGCTCGAATTCGAGCCGGGGGAGGAGGGGCGCGAGACCGAGCACCTCGTGCACCTGCTGCGCCGGGCGGTCGCGGAAACGGCCCGCTCGCGGTTCGCCGGGCTGGACCTGCTGCCGCTGGCCGACGCCGTCGAGGACGGGCACCTGGTGGCCACCGGCGAACGCGTGCCCGGCAAGGACGTCCTCGCCGCGCTGCCGGAACTGCCCGTGCTCCACGACGTCGCCGCGCGTGCCGGCGTCGGCCCGGACGAACCGGCGGGGCGGATCGCGGCCGCGGTCGAACTGGCGCTGGAATCCCTGTTCCTGTCGAGGAAACTCGCCAAGGACTCGGACGACACGACGACCGTCTACGGCCGATGAGTTCCGTCCCGGAGGGTTACTCGTACGGGCCGTGGCACGACGGCCCGGATCCGCTGGCGCCGCCCGCCGACCTGCGGGACGCGCTCGACGAGATCGGCCGCGACGTCATGGCGGGCGCGTCGCCCCGATCCGCGCTGGAAGAACTGCTGCGGCGCGGCACCCCGCGCACCGCGGGCCTGGACGAGCTGACCAGACGGCTCTGGCAGCGCCGGTCGGAGATCCAGCGGCGGCACCGGCTCGACGGCACACTCCAGGAGGTCCGGCAGCTCCTCGACCAGGCGTTGGAGGCCGAGAGGCGCGAGCTGTTCCCCGATCCGGACGACGACGCCCGCTTCCGCGAGGCGCAGCTCGACGCGCTTCCCCCGGGAACGGCGGCGGCTGTCCGCGAACTCGCCCAGTACGACTGGCGTTCGCGGCAGGGCAGGGAGAACTACGAGAAGATCCGCGACCTGCTCGGGCGTGAGCTGCTGGATTCCCGGTTCGAGGGAATGAAGGAGGCACTCCAGAACGCCGGACCCGAGGACGTCGAGCGCGCCAACAAGATGCTCACCGACCTCAACAGCCTGCTGGCCGCGCACGCGCAAGGCCGCGAGGACGTGCCCGAGCGGTTCGCGGAGTTCATGCGCGAGCACGGCGAGTTCTTCCCGGAGAACCCGAAGAACGTCGAGGAACTGATCGACGTCCTCGCCGCCCGCGCCGCGGCCGCGCAGCGGATGCTCAACTCGATGACCCCCGAACAGCGCGCCGAACTGGCCGAGTTGTCGCAGCAGGCGTTCGGCGATCCCCGGCTCGCGCAGCAGCTGTCCACTTTGGATTCCCAGCTGAAGGCGTTGCGGCCCGGTGAGGACTGGACGTCGTCGGAACGCTTCCGGGGCAACGATCCGCTCGGCCTCGGTGAGGGTGCCCAGGCGATGTCCGACCTCGCCGAACTGGACGCGCTGGCCGAACAGCTCGGCCAGTCCTATCCCGGTGCGAGACTGGAGGACATCGACGTCGACGCCCTCGAACGCCAGCTGGGACCGGACGCGGGCGTCGACGCGCGACGATTGTCCGAGCTGGAACGCGAGCTGCGGCGGCAAGGCCTGTTCGAACGCGCTCCCGACGGCACCCTCCGGTTGTCTCCCAAGGCATTGAGACGACTGGGGGAGACGGCGCTCGCCGACGTCGTGAACGCGTTGCGCGGCAAGGCAGGTCAGCGGGAGACCGAATCGGCGGGCGCCGCGGGCGAGCCGACCGGCGCGACCAGGCCGTGGCGGTTCGGGGACATGCAGCCGTGGGACGTCTCCAGGACGGTCCGGAACTCGGTCCTGCGTTCGGTTTCGGTGGGCGAGCGGTCCGTCCGGATGGACGTCTCCGACGTCGAGGTGATCGAGACCGAGCACCGGTCGCGCGCGGCGGTGGCGTTGCTCGTGGACACCTCGTGGTCGATGGTCCAGGAGGGCCGCTGGCTGCCGATGAAGCGGACGGCGCTCGCGCTGCACCAGCTGATCAGCACCCGGTTCCGCAACGACGCGCTCCAGCTGATCACATTCGGCCGCTATGCCACGTCGGTCGAACTGGCCGAACTCGTGGGCCTGGAAGGCGCCTGGGAGCAGGGCACGAACGCCCACCACGCGTTGTTGCTGGCCGGACGGCATCTGCGGCGGCATCCCGACGCGCAGCCGGTGGTCTTGATGGTCACCGATGGCGAGCCGACAGCGCATCTGGAACCCGACGGCACGGCGGAATTCGACTATCCGCCGCAGCAGAGGACCCTGCTCAAGACACTGTCCGAAGTGGACCGGATCGCGAAGCTGGGCGCGTCGGTGACGGTGTTCCGGCTCGGGGACGACCCGCGCCTGACCGCGTTCGTCGATCTCATCGCGCGCCGCTCGGGCGGCCGGGTCGTCGCTCCGGACCTCGACGGGCTCGGCGCCGCCGTGGTCGGCGACTACCTGCGGACCAGGAAGCGGTAGGTCAGCGGCCGGTCACCGCAGCGCTTGCGGTTGATTGGCCGTGAAGGCCTCCTTCCCTCGGCTCAGCCGCAATGCCAGGAACTCAAGGGTCAGCGCCTGAGGTTCTCGGACTGTCCACAAAGGATGCCCGATGGGTCGAATTGCCTGATTTGCTATCGTTTACCCGAGTTCTCTAGTGTGTGAAGCCGACGCGAGACCCCTTCAGCCCTCGGCCTAGGTCAGCGGCCGGTCACCTTGATCCTGGCTCCACGGGCCGGTTCCAGGGTGATCGGCCGCGACCGGACGCGTTCCGGTCGCGCGTGTTCCGGGGTGACCGTGAACCGGCCGAACAGCTCCCGAAGCACGATCGTGGCCTCCATCAGGGAGAACCCCGCGCCGAGACACCGCCGCGCTCCGCCGCCGAACGGCAGCCAGCTACCGGCGGGCGGCGAGCCCTCGAGGAACCGGTGCGGCCGGAAGGCCTTCGGGTCGGGATGGTGGTCGTCCTCGCCGTGGACGACGATGATCGACGGCATGACGTCGAACCCGGCGGGGATCCGGTAGCCGCCGATCTCGATGTCTTCGGTCAGCCGCCGGACGACCTCGCCGACCACCGGACGTAGCCGCATCGCCTCCTTGATCACCGCTTCGAGCGCCTTCTCGTCGCCGTCGTCCGCCGCCCGGGTGGTGAACGCCGCCTGCGCGGGGTCGCGGGAAAGTTCGTGCAGCGCCCAGGCGAGCGCGGTCGCGGTGGTCTCATGACCCGCGAGCAAGAGGGTGACCAGCTGATCGCGGAGTTCCACGTCGGTCAGTTCGTCCCCGTCGGCGGGCACCGTGAGGAGCCGGGACAGGACGTCGGTGCGCTGATCGAGGTCGGTCGCCCGGCGCCGCTCGGCGATCTCGGCGTAGAGCAGCTCGTCGACCCGGGCCTGGCGCTCGGCGTACGTGCGCCAGGGGCGGTAGCGTCGCAGGCGAGGGTCCTGCCAGCCGAGCACCTGGACCAGGCCGATCTCGACCAGGTGCCCGATCAGCTGCCGGAGTTCGTCGAGCCGTGGTCCTTCGGCCACGCCGAACACGACCCGCAGGATGATTTCCAGCGTCAGCGCGCGCATCCGGTCGTGCGCGCCGAAGACCCGGTTCTCCGGCCAGCGGTCGAGTTCGGCCCTGGTCAGCACGGTGATCATGTCGCGGTAGCCACGCAGGGCCGCGCCGTTGAACGCGGGCATCAGCAGCTTCCTCGCGCGCAGATGCCGTTCCTCGTCGGTGAGCAGGACGGAGTGCTCACCCATCACCGGCTTCAGGACGACGTTGCCCTCGCCGGCGTGAAAGGTGGTGACCGGTCCCGAGAACACGGTCTTGATGTCGTCGAGGTCGGTGAGCATGACGATGTCGCGGTGCGGCGCGAACTTCATCCGGACGACGGATCCGTAGCGGCGTTCGAGCAGCGGGAGCACGTGATGCCGGAGGTTGCCGACGACGAGTGTCTGGACGAGGCCGGGCAGCCGAGGCCCAGGCGGAAGTGCGGCCGACACGGTGGTTCCAGCTCTCCCCATAAGTCGTTTCTACGCGCGGCGAGGGAAGGCGTCCACCTACGCTGGGCCGATGGGGTATCCGGTGGGGAAGGTCGCCGCGTTGTCGGGGGTCACCGTGCGCACGCTGCACCACTACGACGAGATCGGCCTGCTGTCGCCGGGCGGGCGGACACCGGCGGGCTACCGCAGCTACAGCGACGACGACCTCGACCGGTTGCAGCGCATCCTGTTCTACCGCGAACTCGGGTTCGGCCTGGAGGCGATCGCGAAGGTCATCGACGACCCCGGCCTGGACGCGCAGGAGCATCTGCGGCGGCAGCGGACGCTCCTGCGCGAGCGGATCGACGAGCTGACCCGGATGGCCGAGTCCGTCGAACGGGTGATCAAGGCCAGGGAGATCGGTGGCGCCCTGACCCCGGAGGAGAAGTTCGAGGTCTTCGGTGAGTTCCGTGAACCGGAGGGCTACGCGGAGGAGGCCGTCCGCCGGTGGGGCGAGACCCCGCAGTGGCGGACGGCGGCCGTGCCACTGTCCAAGGAGGAGTGGATCGAGGCGGAGAAGGTCCGCCAGGACTGGGTGAGGCGGCTGCTCGACGTCGTCGACTCCGGCGCGACGGCGGACAGCGACGCGGCGATGGACCTCGCCGAGGAGCACCGGCGGCTGCTGGCCGCGTTCATGGGGGACTGCGATCACGCGATGCACCGCGAGGTCGCCGGGATGTACGTGACGGATCCGGTCCAGTTCGGCTTCCTGGTGCGGGAGCCGGACCAGCGGCCGGGCCTCGCCGAGTACATCCGGGACGCCGTCCACGCCAACGCCGACCGGTCCTGAGAGGGCGAGTTCGGTTACTCCGGCCGTGTCCGGCTCCCACCGGACGGGAACGGCGCGGCGGCTCCGCTTACAGTCGAGGTATGCAGACTTGGTCAACGGTCGACGTGCCCCGTATCCCCGGCACCCCCCGTCCGCTGCGGCTCCATGACACCGCGACGGGGCAGATCCGCCCCACCGCGCCCGGGTCCACCGCCCGGATGTACGTCTGCGGCATCACGCCGTACGACGCCACCCATCTGGGGCACGCCGCCACGTACCTGACATTCGACCTGGTGAACCGCCTGTGGCGCGACGCCGGGCACGACGTCCACTACGTCCAGAACGTGACGGACATCGACGAGCCACTGCTGGAGCGCGCCGCGCGCGACAAGGACGACTGGGTCGTCCTCGGCATGCGCGAGACGGCGTTGTTCCGAGAGGACATGACCGCGCTGCGGGTGCTGCCGCCGCGGCAGTTCGTCGGGGCGGTGGAGAGCATCCCCGAGATCGTCGAGGTCATCGCCAAACTGCTGTCGAACGGCAGCGCCTACCGCGCCGACGACGCCGAGTACCCGGACATCTACTTCGACCACAACGCGACCGGGCATTTCGGTTCCGAGTCGAATTACGACGCCGAGACGATGGCCAAGTTCTTCGCCGAACGCGGCGGCGACCCGGACCGGCCGGGCAAGCAGCACCCGCTCGACGCGCTGCTGTGGCGGATGGCGCGGCCGGGTGAGCCGTCGTGGGAGTCGGAACTGGGTGCGGGACGGCCGGGCTGGCACATCGAGTGCAGCGCGATCGCGGTCAACCGCCTCGGCCTCGGCTTCGACGTCCAGGGTGGTGGCTCGGACCTGATCTTCCCGCACCACGAGTACAGCGCCGCGCACGCGGAGGCCGTCGCGGGGGACCGGCCGTTCGCGCGGCACTACGTGCACGCCGGGATGATCGGCCTCGACGGCGAGAAGATGTCGAAGTCGCGCGGGAACCTGGTGTTCGTCTCGCGCCTGCGGGCAGACAAGGTCGACCCTGGCGTGATCCGGCTCGCGCTGTTCGCCGGCCACTATCGTTCGGACCGGCCGTGGACCGCGCAGTTGCACGCGGACGCTGAAGACCGGCTCGCGCGCTGGCGCGACGCCATCTCGCTCGGTACGGGCCCGGCCGCGGAGGACACCGTCGCGCGCCTGCGCGACCACCTGACCGACGACCTCGACACGCCCAAGGCACTCGCCGCCGTCGACGCCTGGGCGGAGCAGGCCCTGAACCGGTCGGGCACCGACCCCGCGGCTCCCGGGCTGATCCGGAACGCGGTCGACGCGCTGCTCGGCATCGAGCTGTAGAAACACTGCTCGGGCGGACGAAACCGTCCGCCCGAGCAGTCTGTATAACGCCCTACACGGCGACGCGACCGGCTTCCAGCCGGAGGTGGTCACCCGCCCAATCTCGCCGCAGCCATCGATCGTGTGAAGCGATGACGACGGCGCCCGGCGCCGAATCGAGCGCGGCGAACAACTCCTCGGCCAAGGTGAGCGAGATGTGGTTCGTCGGCTCGTCCAGCAGCAGTACCTCCGGCGGATCGGCGGTCAGCAACGCCAGCGCGAGCCGTCGCCGTTGCCCGACCGACAGCGCGCCCACCTTGGTCCCGAGATCCCGCGGCGCCAGCAGGCCCAGGCCGCGCAACGGCGGGGCGTCCTCGCCGAGCGCTTCGACGTAGGTCCGCTGCGCGGTCTTCTCCGGCTCGGCGAACGCGACATCCTGTGCCAGCATGCCGATCCGCACCCCGCGTCCGGAAAGGACGGTCCCGGAGTCCGGCGTCAGCGAGCCGGCGAGGACGGACAGCAGCGTCGACTTCCCGGCACCGTTCCCGCCGGTGATCAGGAGCCTCGACGTCGTCGTGATGTCGAGGGTGGCCAGGCGCAGCCGTCCGGCGATCTCGATTTCCCGTACGGAGATCGCCGTCTTGTCCTCTCCGGGTTCACCGGTCAGGCCGCCCTGGAACCGCAGGGGCGCGGGTGGTTTCCGCACCTGGTCGCGTTCCAGTTCGTCCAGCCGCAGTTGCGCGTTGCGGACCCGGCGTGAGATCTGTTTCTGCACCCTCCCGGTCTTGAAGTCGTAGAGCATCTTGGCGTTGTCGCGCTGCGGCCGGTTGTGCGCGACGTTGCGCGCGGTGACGGCCACCGATTCGCGCAGTTCCTTGAGTTCGTCCTGTTCTTCGGCGTAGCGCTGCTCCCAGCGCGCCCGTTCGGCCCGTTTCTGGTCCAGGTAGTCGGAATACGTGCCGCCGTAGCGGGTCGGGCCGCCCAGCGCCGGGTCGAGGTCGACGATGTCGGTGCACACCGCGTCGAGGAACACACGATCGTGCGACGACAGCACGAGGACACCGGTCAGCGAAGCGAGATGGTGTTCCAGGAACTCCATCGCGACGTCGTCGAGGTGGTTCGTCGGCTCGTCCAGGATGAGCGTGCCCGGCCGCCGGATCAGCAACGCGGCCAGTCCGAGGCGTGACCGCTGCCCGCCCGACAAGGTGCCCAGTTCGCGCGCCGGGTCGATCCCGGCGAGCCCGAGGCCCGCGCATACGACCTCGGCCCGCCGGTCGGCGTCCCAGAGATCGTGGGCCTGCGCCCATTCGAGGACGGTGCCGTACTCGTCGAGCACCGCCGTGTCGTCCGGGCGTTCGGCGAGCGCTTCGGTCAGTTCGCCGAGTCTCGCCGACGCTTGCCGGATCTCGGCGAGCGCGTCGTCGATGACGTCGGAGAACCGCGCGGTCAGCGGGAAGGGCAGCTCCTGCAAGAGGAATCCGAGGTCGTCACCGCGCAGCACTTCGCCGGCGTCGGGTTCCTCGACCCCGGCCAGCAGGCGCAGGAGCGTGGACTTGCCGACGCCGTTCTCGCCGACCAGTCCGAGTCGCTGCCCGGCCGAAGCGGTCAGGTTCACGCCGTCGAGTACGACGCGGGCGCCGTAGGAGTGGACGAGATCTTTGGCGATCAGGGAAAGAGACATACGACATCACCGCGTTTCGAGGTCATGAGGGATCCCTGCCGGGCCTGATCGCTTACGGGAGCCGTGCTCGACCGAAGCAGCCTCAGAGCGGGGAAGGTGCGGTGTCAGTTGTCCATGATGGGAGCAGTCTAACGCAACCGGTGTAGCATTAGTCAACCCCTATTTCTTAATCTGGTGGCTTCTTCTTCGGCGAAGGCGCGTCCGTCGGTCATGACGCCGAGCAGTGCGGCTAGCTGGCGGCGGTCCAGGCGGCCGAGGCGGTCCCCGAAGAACCGGGCCATGGGGGAGTAAAGGTCTGAGACCTCGCCGAGCCGGTCCGGCAGCGGGCGGACCAGGAGGCGGCGGCGGTCGGCCGGATCCGGGACCCGTTCGACCAGATCCTGCGCCTCCATCCGGTCGAGCATCCGCGTCACCGCGCCGGTGGTCATGCCGAGCGCCCGTGCCAGCTGGGTCGGTGACGTCGCCTCGCCGCTGATGACCAGCTGAAGTCCGTGCAACTCGGTGGGGCTGACCCCGAGCCGTTCCGCCATGGCTGTATGGAACAGAACGGTCGCGCTGACGAACCGGGGGATCTCCAAAGCCGCCGCGGTGGCGAGTTCTCGCTGGTCAGGCATGCACGTTCCCAAGTCAGTAGTTGATTTGTGCAGTTACTGCCGTATACAGCAGCTGTCACGGCAAGGGTATCGAGCTCGATTGACATTCCCGCGGCCACCTGCAACTCTGAAAGAGAACTTTCGAAAGACTTCTTTCAGATTGGATCGGGGCGATGGCCGAGTTGCCGCCGCGCAAGCGGATCGAAGACGTCGAGCTGATGCGGGCGCTGGCGCATCCGCTGCGTTCGGCGCTGGTGGACCACCTGATGGCGGTCGGCCCTCGGACCGCGAGCGAATGCGCGACGGCCGTCGGCTCGACAGCCTCGAATTGCAGCTGGCACCTGCGCCAGCTGGCCCAGCATGGCCTCGTCGAGCGGGTCGAGGGGGAGGACGGGCGAGAGCGGCCCTGGCGTGCCTGCCAGGTCGGCATCGAGTTCGGCGACGACCCGGAGTTGCGCGGGGCGCAACTGGCGGTCGTCGGAACCACGCTGGTGCGGGAGAAGGAGCTGACCGAGCGCTATCTCGACGCCGCCGACCGGCTCGGCAAGGACTGGCAGGACGCAGCCGGGATCTCCACGTACTCGCTGCGGGTGACCGCGGCGGAGCTGGACGAACTGGTCCGGGGGATCGACGCGCTCGTAAGGCCTTTCGTCAGCACGATCCGCGAAGACGCCCCTGAGGGAGCCCTGCCGGTCCACTTGGGACTGCGGGCGTTCCCGCGCATCGACACCGAGGGGAAGCCCAGTACGTGAAACCGTTGAGAGAACCCGCTTTCGCGAGACTGTGGGTCGCCGCCTTCTTCTCCGAGACCGCCGAGTGGATGCTGCAGATCGCCCTGCCGGTGTTCGTCTTCCAGGCGACCGGTTCCGCGGCCACCACGGCGTTGAGCATCGTCCTCGGCCTGGTGCCCGCGGTGCTGCTGAGCCCCATCGCCGGCGTGATCGCGGACCGGTGGAACCGGCGGCTGGTGCTGTGCGTGGTGTGCGCGGGGCAGGCGTTCGTGGCGCTGCCCCTGCTGTTCGTCGCGTCCGGCGGCCCGGTGTTCGTGATCTACGGGGTCATGGCCGCGCAGGCGGGGCTGGCTTCGTTGTTCGAACCCACCCGCAACGCGCTCGTGCCGGAACTGATCGCCCCGGACGAGCTGATCGGTGCCAACGGCCTCATGAGTATCAACAGCAGCGTCGCGCGCCTCGTCGGAGGCTGGGCGGGCGGCCTCCTGCTCGGCTTCGGCGGGCTCGGCTGGGTCGTGGTGGCTTACCTCGGAGTGCTGGTGATCGGCTCGGCCCTGCTGGCACGCCCGTTCCGGCGGGTCGCCGCGCCGACCGTGGCGGGCCCGCACGAACCTGTGTTGCGAGCCTGGCTGGACGGGCTTCGCGAGATCGGCCGCGAAGGGCGCCTTCGTCTCGCGGGCGTCGTCGTGGTGCTGACTTCCCTGGCGCAGGGGATGTTCCTGGTGCTGTTCGTGGTCTTCGTGCTCGACGTCCTCGACGGCACCGAAGGCGACGTCGGCCTGCTTCGCGGTGTCCAGGCGCTGGGCGGGCTGGCCGCGGGATTCGCCGTCGCCACCGTCGCCCGCAAGGTCGCGCCCGCCGCTCTGCTCGGCTGGGGCGGACTCGCGCTCGGCCTGCTGTCGGCGCTGATCTGGAACCTGCCCGCGCTCACCGTGTCGCTGCCGCTGGGTGTCTTCATCGGACTCTTCGCACTCGTCGGTGCGCCCGGGGTGCTGGCCGGATCCGGCCTGCTCTCACTGGTCCAGACGACCGCGTCCCCCGAACGGTCCGGCCGCGTGCTGAGCACCATGTTCGCCGGGACGGCGGGGTTCACTGCGCTGGGCGCGTTGCTGGCGGGCGGACTGGTGAGTGTGCTGGGCACCGGCGTCCTGCTGAACCTTCAGGCGGGCCTGCACGTCGCCTCGGCGCTCATCGTGCTGGGTGTGTCGGCGTCGGGACGGTTGCGCCGCGACGCGGTTTCGGCGGTTCCCCAGTCCGGGTGAAGCTACGGTGGTGGAGTGCCGCATCTCTTCGCCACCAGCGACCTCCACGTCACCCATGAGGGCAACGCCCCGATCGTCGACGAGGTCGTACCCCGGACCCCCGACGACTGGCTGCTCGTGGCCGGTGACGTCGCCGAACGAGCCGAATCCGTGATCGGGGTGCTCAGGACCTTGCGGGAACGCTTCGCGAAGGTCGTCTGGGTCCCCGGCAACCACGAGCTGTGGACCACCCAGAAGGACGAATGTCAGCTGCGGGGCCAGGCGCGCTACGAGCACCTGGTCGAGCGATGCCGGGAGATCGACGTCCTCACCCCGGAAGACCCGTACCCGGTGTGGGAGCACCACGAGAAGCCGCTGACGATCGCCCCGCTGTTCGTGCTGTACGACTACAGCTGGCGGACGCCCGCGGCCGAGGGGCTGCCGCTGCTGACGGCCGTCGACCAGGCGCGCGAGGCGGGCGTGCTGTGCACGGACGAGTTCTTCCTGCACCCCGACCCGTACCCCAGCAGGCAGGCGTGGTGCGCCGACCGGGTGAAGATCAGCACGGAGCGGCTGGAAGCGATCCCCGAGGACCACGGGACGATCCTGATGTCGCACTGGCCGCTGCACCGCCACCCCACCGAGCCGCTGTACTGGCCGGAGTTCGCGCTGTGGTGCGGGACGACCGAGACCGAGGACTGGCACCTGCGTTTCCGGGCGGAGGTCGCCGTCTACGGGCACCTGCACATCCCGCGCTCCACCGAGGCGGACGGGGTGCGGTTCGAGGAGGTCTCGCTCGGCTATCCGCGTGAGTGGCGGAAGCGGGCGAGGGGCCCGATCCCGCTGCGACGCATCTTCTAGAGGCCCGATCCAGCGGTTACCGGCGCCTTGGTCGGCTGAAGTACATGAAGGCCCCCTTCCTTGCGCCTAGCGCAAGGAAGGGGGCCTTCATGTACTTGGGAAGGTGTGAAGGTCGAGTTTCCTCGGCTGAGCCGGTCAGCCTCGCCCCGGACCGTCTTGGCCGGGACGACGCCGCCGCAGGTACCGCTCGAACTCGGCCGCGATCTTGTCCCCGCTCACGTCGTCCAGCGTGAACTCGGTTTCCGCGTCGCCGCGCTCCTCGAGGCCCCGGACGTACTCGGTGATCTCCTCGTCCTCCTCGGCCATCTCGGTGACCGTCCGCTGCCACTCCTCGGACTGCTCGGGAAGGGCGCCGAGGGGGATCTCGACGTCGAGGACGTCCTCGAGTTTGTGCAGCAGCGCCAGCGTGGCCTTGGGCGACGGCGGATGCGAGACGTAATGCGGCACGGCCGCCCAGATCGACACCGCCGGGACACCGGCCTGCACGCAGTAATCCTGGAGGACGCCGACGATGCCGGTCGGGCCCTGGTAGTTGTTCAGCTCCAGGCCGAACTGGGAAGCGGTGTCCTTGTCGTACGCCGTCCCGGTGACCGGGACGGGCCGGGTGTGCGCGGTGTCGGCGAGGAGCGCGCCGAGGGTGACGACGGTGGCCACGTCCAGTTGCTGGATGTGCTCCAGCAGTTCGGCGCAGAAGGCGCGCCAGCGCATGTTCGGCTCGGGCCCTTGGACCAGCACGACGTCCCGGCTGAAGCCTTCCGGGCGGCACACCGAGAGCCGCGTGGTCGGCCAATCGACCCTTCGGGTGACGCCGTCCACCATGCGGACGGTCGGTCTGCTCACCTGGAAGTCGTAGTACTCGTCCGGACTCAGCTCGCTCAGCGGTGTCGCATCCCAGTTGAGCTGGAGATGCTCGACCGCCCGGCTGGCCGCGTCACCTGCGTCGTTCCATCCTTCGAAGGCGACGATCATGATCGGCTTGGTGTCATCCGGGTGGTCGCGGCCGGGCCGCTGGGTCTCGTCGACGGGCTCACTCACCGGACCAGCCTACGACCACGCGGCCCCGCACCGTTGAGTGAGCATGTCCGGTCGTCTTCAGCCGGGTTGGAAGAACGCGAGCAGTTTCCGGGCGGCGTCCGGCGAGCTCAGCAATTCGTGCATGTCCGCGCACATCCGGGCGGCGGCGCTGGTGCGCTCGAACATCTCGCGTTCGTACTCCTCGACGGCGGCAGGGTAGTCGTCCGGGTGCGCGGCCAGCGCGAGTGCGAGCAGGGCGCCGTCGAGCAGCGCCATGTTGGCGCCCTCGCCCGTCGGCGGCATCAGGTGCGCGGCGTCACCGACCAGCGTGACATCCGGCGCGGACGGCCAGGTCAAGCCGACCGGGAGCGTGGCGATCGATCGCCGCTCGACCGTGTCGTCGCAGGCCGCGATCAGCGCGGTGAACCGCGGGTCCCAGCCGTCGAGCAGGTCGATCAGCCGCGCCCTGGCGGCTGCCGGGTCGTCGAGCGGGATCCCGCTGGTGGCGAACCAGCCCTCGTCGGTTTGGTAGAAGCTGAGGCCAATGCGAACGCGACCGTCGCCGTTGCGCTGCGCCCCCAGGGAGATTCCGCCGCCGAGCACCCAGTAGTTGCCGCGTCCGACCATCGCCGCGAGGTCGGGGTGCGTGCGGTCGATGTCGGGAATGCCGACCTCGACGGTGTTCTGGCCGATATGCGCCGGGCGGGCGTCGGTGAGCAGGGCGCGGACCCGCGACTGCGCCCCGTCCGCGCCGACCAGCAGGTCGTATGGCGCGGTGTGCCCATCGGCGAAGCGCAGCACGCCGTCGTCGGCGGATCTGAACGCGTGCCCCCAGCGAACCGTGCCTTCGGGGAGGGAATCCAGCAACAGGTCGCGCAGATCGGCCCGGTCGACCTCGGGTCGCGAGAGCGGGGCGTCGTCGGGCGTGTCCTCCTGGAGCAGCAGGGTGCCGTCCGGTTCCAGAAGCCGCATGTCCTGGCCCTCACCGCGGGCGATCGCGAAGAACTGGTCGATCAGACCGGCGTCGCGCAGCGCTCGCTGGCCGGAATGGATGTCGAGCATGCCGCCCTGGCCGCGCGCGTCACGCGAGGACTCACGTTCGTACACGACGGCGTCGATGCCGTTCACGTGCAGCACCCGGGCGAGAGAGAGGCCGCCGAGGCCTGCTCCGACGATGGCGATGGTCATGGTGAGCCTTCCTTCGATACGCCGTACTTATCGATACACTGTATCGACGCGATGCGATGTATTGTCAACGAAATGTTGGTGTGGGAGCGGCCGGAGCCGCCGAATCGACCTGTGCTGGCCCCGCTGAGCAGGGAGCGGATCGTGCGAGCGGCGATCCGGCTGGCCGACGCGGACGGCCTGGAAGGGGTGTCGCTGCGCAAGATCGCCACCGCGCTGGACGTCGGCCCGATGCGGCTGTACGGCTACATCGAGAACAAGGAGGAGTTGCTCGACCTGATGGTCGACACCGTCCACACCGAGATCCGGCCGTCCGGAGACGGACGGCGGGAGGTGCTGCGGTCTCTCGCCGAAGCCATCCGGCACGCCGCTCACGAGCACGAATGGCTCGCCGATCTCCTGGGTGGCCGTCCCCGGCTCGGGCCGCACGCCCTCGCCACGTCAGAGAGTGTGATGGCCGCGCTGGACGACGTCGAACTGGACGTCGTCATGCCGGTCGTCGCCTCGGTCACCGCGTATGTGACCGGCGCGGTGCGCCGGGAGATCGCCGAGCGACGTGCCGAACGCGCCACCGGGTTGGACGAGAAGCGCTGGCAGGCCGCACACGGCCCCTATCTGGAACGGGCCTTCGCCGACGGCCGATACCCGGCGCTCGCCACGGTGGTACGTGACGCCGCCCACCTGGACGCCGACCAGACCTTCCGGATCGGCCTCGAATACCTGCTCGACGGCATCGAAGCCCGTATCTCCGGGTGACACGTGTTCGGTTACCGTGGAGCCGAGAATCGGTACTTCACTACCTGATCATCGAGGGGGAGCCGTGACCGAACCGTCCACACTGGACGGACTCGCCGCCGTGCTGTGGGATATGGACGGCACGCTGGTCGATTCGGAGAAACTGTGGGACGTCGCCCTCTATGAGGCCGTCGAAAGCCTCGGCGGCACGTTGACCGAGGAGCAGCGCCTGAGTCTCGTCGGGTCCAATATGGACGACACGGCCGCGTTTCTCCTGGAGGTGTGCGGCAAACCCGTCGGCCCCGAGTCGATCGCGGAGATGGGGGAGTGGATCCGCAAGCGCACGGCCAACCTCTTCGACGGCCCCCTCCCGTGGCGCCCCGGCGCACAGGAGCTGCTCGAACTGTTGCGCGCCAAAGGGGTGCCGATGGCGCTGGTCACCTCCACCGAACGGTCGCTGACCGAACTCGCCCTCAACACCATCGGCCGCGAGTACTTCGCCGCGACCGTCTGCGGTGACGAGGTCGATGGTCTGAACAAGCCGGACGCCAGGCCGTACCAGCTGGCGGCGGAGTTGCTGGGAGTCCCGGCTTCCCGGTGCGTCGCGATCGAGGATTCACCGCCGGGCGCGGCTTCGGCGGCCGCGGCCGGGTGCACGGTGGTGGTGATCCCGAACGACGTCGAGGTCCAGCCAGGAGAGCGGCGGGTGTTCCGTTCGTCGTTGGTCGGGCTCGACGTTCCGGAGTTGACCGCGCTGCTGCCCTGACCACCATGTCGCATTTCCGCTAGACCCCGGCCGCGTGGTCGGTGATGCTGACCGGGTGCATGAGGACTTCGAGCGTTGCGTCCGGGCGGTCCAGGCGAAGGACGACCGTTTCGACGGTTGGTTCTTCACCGCCGTCCTGACGACGCGGATCTACTGCCGGGCGAGCTGCCCGGTCGTCCCGCCCAAACCGGAGAACATGACGTTCTACCCGAGTGCGGCGGCCGCGCAGGAAGCCGGATTCCGCGCCTGCAAACGGTGCCGTCCGGACGCGAGTCCCGGGTCGCCGCAGTGGAACGAGCGCGCGGACCTGGTGGCCAGGGCGATGCGGCTGATCGCCGACGGCGTCGTCGACACCGGTGGCGTGAGCGGGTTGGCCGCTCGGCTGGGGTACAGCGTCCGGCAGGTGGAGCGGCACGTGCGCGCCGAACTCGGCGCGGGTCCGCTCAGTCTCGCCAGGGCACAGCGCGCGCAGACGGCGCGGCTGCTGATCGAGACGACCGGTCTGTCGATGATCGACGTCTCCCTCGCCGCCGGGTTCGGCAGCGTCCGGACGTTCAACGACACCGTCCGCGAGGTCTTCGCGCTGTCCCCGACCGAACTGCGGGCCCGGGTCCGCACGGCGCCGGCGACCGCGCCCGGGACGCTGAACCTGCGTCTGCCGTACCGGAAGCCGCTGTTCCCGGACAACCTGTTCGGGCACCTCGTCGCGACGGGCGTACCCGGCGTCGAGGAATGGCGTGACGGCGCCTACCGCCGGACCCTGCGGCTGCCGCACGGTCCCGCCGTCGTCGCGCTCAAACCCGAAGACGGCTACATCGGTTGCCGGCTCACCCTTTCGGATCTGCGTGATCTCTCGACCGCGATCAGCCGCTGCCGCCGCCTGCTCGACCTCGACGCCGATCCGGTCGCGGTCGATGACGCACTGGCCGCGGACCCGATGCTCGGGCCGCTGGTGGCCGCCGCGCCCGGCAGGCGGGTGCCGAGGACCGTCGACGGCGACGAGTTCGCCGTCCGTGCCGTGCTGGGGCAACAGGTGTCCACCGCCGCCGCCCGGACCCACGCGGCCCGGCTGGTCCTCGCGCACGGCGAGCCCGTCGACGATCCGGACGGTGGCCTCACCCATGTCTTCCCGGACGCGACCGCGCTAGCGGAGATCGACCCGGAAAGCCTCGCGATGCCGCAGAGCCGCAAACGGACCCTGCTCGGTCTCGTCGCCGAACTGAACGACGGCGGCCTCGACCTCGGGGCGGGCAGCGACTGGCAGGAGGCCCGGGAGCGGCTGCACGCGCTGCCCGGCTTCGGCCCGTGGACCGTCGAGAGCATCGCGATGCGCTCGCTCGGCGACCCGGACGCCTTCCTGCCGACCGACCTCGGTGTCAAAGTCGCCGCGAAGGGACTCAGGCTGGGCCCGGCCGCGTTCGCCGAACATGCCGAGCGCTGGCGTCCGTGGCGTGCCTACGCCGTCCAGCACCTCTGGGCGACCGGAGATCACCCGATCAACCGGCTGCCCGCCGCCTGAGTTCCGAGGAGCGCCATGCGCACGCACACTGTCATCGACAGCCCGTACGGTCCGCTGACCCTGGTCGCGAACGGCGAAAGCCTGTGCTGCCTGTTCATGGACCAGCAGCGGCATCGCCCGGCCGAGGAGACCTTCGGCCACCCCGATCCGGGCGCGCCGATCTTCATGGAAACCGAGAAACAGCTGAAGGAGTACTTCGCCGGCCAGCGGCAGGACTTCGAACTCCCGCTGAGCTTCGGCGGCACCGAATTCCAGCGGACGGTCTGGGAAGGCCTGCTCGAAATCCCCTATGGCGAGACGGTTTCGTATGGCCAGCTCGCCGACCGGCTCGGCAGGCCCACCGCGTCGCGTGCGGTCGGGCTCGCCAACGGGAAGAACCCGATCAGCATCATCGTGCCGTGCCATCGCGTCGTCGGCACCAACGGCGATCTCACCGGCTACGGCGGCGGTATCGAACGGAAGCGGCAGCTGCTCGACTTCGAGCGGGAGGGCGCCACGCTGTTCTGAGGTGTGACGCGAGTGTCACCACAGCGGCCCGGGGCAGCGCGACGTGAGCGCGGATGGAAGGATCTCCAGACTGTGAAGACCTTCGATGAGCTGTTCGCCGAGCTTGCCGACCGCGCGGTCACGCGCCCCGACGGTTCCGGCACTGTCGCCGCGCTGGACGCGGGTGTGCACGCGCAGGGCAAGAAGGTGCTCGAAGAGGCGGGCGAGGTGTGGATCGCCGCCGAGCACGAATCCGACGACAGGCTCGCGGAGGAGATTTCACAGCTGCTGTACCGGGTGCAGGTGCTCATGCTCGGCCGTGGACTGTCGACAGAGGACGTGTACCGGTACCTGTGACGCGTTCGCGTCCGGAGAACCAAGGAGAAGCAATGCTGCGTGTCGCCGTGCCGAACAAGGGAGCCCTCGCCGCCGCCGCGTCGGAGATGCTCGGAGAGGCCGGCTACCGCAAGCGACATGAGGCCCGCGACCTGACCGTGCTGGACACGGTCAACGAGGTCGAGTTCTTCTTCCTGCGTCCCAAGGACATCGCGATCTACGTCGGATCCGGCGAGTTGGACCTCGGCATCACCGGCCGCGACCTCGCGCTCGACTCCGGTGCCCCGGTCGAGGAGATGCTGGGCCTCGGCTTCGGCGGATCCACCTTCCGGTACGCCGCGCCGGCGGGCCGGGACTGGAAGGCCGAAGACCTCCAGGGCAAACGGCTCGCGACGTCGTACCCGAGGCTCGTGCGGGAAAACCTGAAGCAGCACGGGGTGGAGGCGGAGGTCATCCGCCTCGACGGCGCCGTCGAGATCTCGATCCAGCTCGGGGTGGCCGACGCCATCGCCGACGTCGTCGAGTCCGGACGTTCGCTGCGCCAGCACAACCTCGTGGCCTTCGGTGACCCGATCTGCGTGTCCGAAGCCGTGTTGCTCCAGCGGGCCGGTACCGAGCACACCCGGCCCAAGGACCAGCTGAAGGCGAGGCTGCAAGGCGTCGTGTTCGCCCAGCACTACATGATGCTGGACTACGACTGCCCGCGTTCGCTGATGGAGGCGGCCATCGCGATCACGCCGGGCCTCGAGTCGCCGACCGTCGCGCCGCTGGCCGACGAGGACTGGGTGGCCGTGCGGGCGATGGTGCCGCGCAAGGAGGTCAACCGGATCATGGACGAACTCGCCGAGACCGGCGCGAAGGCCGTCCTGGCTTCGGACATCCGGGCCTGCCGGCTTTAGCGTCATTGCGCGTGAAGGCCCCCTTCCCTCGGCTCAGCCGAGGGAAGGGGGCCTTCACGCGCTTCGGGGGTTGGCGCAAGTAGTCGACTACTTGCGGTGCGGTGCTACCGGGGCCGGTTCGGCTTCTTGGGCATGAGGTCGTAGAGACGCTTCCGCGCGCCGTTGTCGTTGGCGCTGCGTGTCACCGAGACCTCGGTGATGAAGTCCTCGAAGACGAACTCTTCGTCCGCGGGCACGATCGCCGGGGCCGGGTGGTTCTGGAGATACCCGTCCAGCGTTTCCGCGATCTCCCGGAACGACAGCGCCTGCAGGGTTTCCGGCGCGTAGGTCGTCACGGGCACGCCGTGCGCGGCGGCCTCGTTCATCACCACACCGAGGGGGACGTGCGAAAGCATCGGGATCCCGAACGTGTACAGCTCCTGCAACGCGGCCGCCGCGTAATGCGAGATCGGGCGGCGGTACAGCCCGGGCACGAGGCCGTAGTAGGCGATCGGCGGGCGGCCGACGGTCTGTTCGACGTAGCGCACCTGGTCCGAAAGCAGTCGCAGCGCCCGGATACTCGTCCGGTCCGGCTGCACCGGCACGAGGATCCCGTGGGAAGCGGCGAGCGCGTTGTTGGTCAGGACGTCGAGCGCGGGCGGGCAGTCGATGATGACGTGGTCGTAGTTCGCGAACTGGATGACCCTGGCCAGCTGCCAGCCTGGCACGCGGAACTGGTCCAGCCGCCGGATCAGGTCGAACATGCCCGGCGACGTTGGGATGACGTCGAACGCGCCGCCCCGGCCGAGGTTGCTGCGCGGATGCCGCACGGCCAGTTCCTCGATCGGGCCCTTCCACACCTTGGTCAAGGCTTTCGCCAGGCTGGGCGCTCCCGGGGGCACCTCGTCCAGGCCGAGGAGTTCGGTGGTCGCGTGCCCCTGTGGGTCGAGGTCGATCAGCAGCACCCGGCGGCCACGTTCGGCCAGTGCGGCCGAAGCGCCCACGCTGAGTGAGGTCTTGCCGACCCCGCCTTTCTGGTTGACCACCGAGGTGATCTGCATGCCGAAGCGCTCCCTGCGTCTGTTGTTCCGGGAAGGCTATTGGAAACACGCCGAGAAAGCGCGTCTATCTGACGGTGTTTCGGTCGCGCGCTCCTGGAAGCATCCCGCAGGGCACGTACCCCGGCACACGTCGCTTCGTGTTGGACGGTGCCCTGCAAAATGCTTCCAGGGCCTCCGGCCAAAAGAGGCGCGCGACTACGGTTCAGCTGGTCAGGGCCGTGCGGCAAGCAAGTCAGCCCGCCTGTCGCGGCCGCACCAGCAACGCCTGCGCTCCGGACGCGATCGCTCCCGACGCGTCGTGCAGGGTGGTCGTCGCCGTGCCGACGCCGTTCGGGCCGACCAGCGTGGCCGCGTCGACGCCGATCCACTCGCCCAGCGGCGGGCGGCGGAGGTGCACGGTCAGCTCCGAGTTGATGAACCACCACTCGCGCGGGTCGAGGAAGTTCGAGATCCCGTTGCCGGAGTCCGCCAGGACGAACAGCCGTTGCAGCGCGCTCGGCTTCTCCCCGTCCACGAGTGCGACGCGCTGGCGTCCCCAGACCGTCGCGGGGCCGGGTTCGTCCAGCGCGCCCTTGACGCGCCGCCACTCGACGGCGTCGAGGTAGCCGCCGTGCCAGCCTTCCGGCCAGCTCGACGTGGGCAGGCCGTCCGGCGACGGCAAGGAGGGGCCTTCGTCAGTGGCCACCGCCGTGGTGTCCGAGGTCGCGATGCGCCAGGCCGAGGCACGGGCGACGACCCGCTCGTCGTGGACGAGTTCGGCCGCCAGCCACTCGACCGAACGGCCCGGCCGTTCGACGTGGGCCCGCACCGAAAGCTCCTTCAAGGGCGCGGGACCGAGGATCTCGATCGTCACCCGCGCCAGCTGGCTCGCGTGCGGTGCTTCGACCTCTTCGAGCGCGCGGACCAGCAACGCCGAGGGCGGCCCGAAATGCTGCGCGTCCGGGGTCCAGGGGCCGGCGGTGTGCGGGGTCGGGATGAACTTTCCGTCACCGGAGGGAACGTAGAAGGCTTCTGTCACAACGGCAGCCTAATCCGCACGGTCCAAAACGGACTCTTCACCGGGATCCGGTTCGGGCCAGCCGGGATAGGGCGGGGGAGTGCCGCCGTACTGCGGGCAGACCGCCTGGTGGTCGCACCAAGCGCACAGTTTGCTCGGATTGGGCCGGAAATCGCCGGTCTTGCCCGCTTTGAGGATCGCCTGCCAGATCGCCTCGAGCGTGCGCTCGAACCGGATCAGCTCGCCCTCGTCCGGCGTGTAGGCCAGTGATTGCCCGTCGGTGAGGTACATCAGTTTCAGCTGGCGCGGAACGACGCCGCGAAGCCGCCACAGGACCACGGCGTAGAACTTCATCTGGAACATCGCCTTGGCCTCGCCGATCTCGCGGGGTGCGGCACCGGTCTTGTAGTCGACGACGCGGATCTCGCCGGTCGGCGCCACGTCCAGCCTGTCGACGTAGCCCCGCAGCAGCACCCCGGAGCCCAGCTCGATCTCGACGTGCAGCTCGCACGCTTCGGGCTCCAGCCGACTGGGATCCTCGAGCCCGAAGTAGGTGTCGACGAGTTGCTCCGCCGAAGAGAGCCAGGAAGTGACCGCCTCGGGATCGTCCTGATCGAACAGTTCGATCCACTCCGGACGTTCCGCGGACAGTTCTTCCCACGCGGGCGCCAGCAGCTCCTTGGCCTGCGGAGGGGTGCGATCGGCTTGGGGGAGGGAGAACAGGCGCTCCAGCACGGAATGCACCAGCGTGCCGCGCAGCTGGGCCTTGGTCGGGATCTCGGGCAGCCTGTCGACGGCGCGGAAGCGGTAGAGCAGCGGGCACTGTTTGAAGTCGCTGGCACGCGACGGGGACAGGGCCGGCCGACGGCGCGGGGTTTCGGCGCCGGGCGGCGGATCGGCGGTGACCGTGTCGGTGTCGGGCATGCAGGCAGGGTAGCGCCGGGTACCGACAGTTCTGGGACCGCAACGCACCGGAGCGGCATGACCGACACCACCCGGACGGGAAGGGCGGGTTACCGGCAGCCCACACCTGGGCATCTACGCTCTGACGCATGGCGGTGACGGGTGAGCAGGGCCCGCCTCGACGAGGCGTGGCACCAGAGGGCGGGCTCCTGCTGTTCCGCGTCTCCGGGATCCCCGTGCTGCTCGCCCCTTCGTGGTGGATCGGCTCCCTGGTCATCGTGGTGCTCTACACGCCGCTGGTCGGACGGTTCCTGCCCGGCGCGAGCACGCTGACCTCGTGGCTGCTGGCAGCCGCGTTCGCGGTCCTGCTCGGACTTTCGGTGCTGGCGCACGAACTCGGGCACTGCCTGGTGGCGCTGCGCCTCGGCATCCCGGTCCGGCGCCTGCGCCTGTTCCTGCTCGGTGGTCTCTCCGAGGTCGCCAGGACGCCCCGGCAACCGCGCCATGAAGGGCTCGTCGCCGCCGCGGGACCGGCGGTTTCGTTGCTGCTCGGCGGTTTCTGCGGACTGCTCATGTTCGCCGTCCCGCCGGAAAGCGCGGCATGGCTGCTCATCGCCGAATGCGCCGTCGCGAACTTCGCCGTCGGGATCTTCAACCTTTTGCCGGGGCTCCCGCTCGACGGCGGTCGCCTGGTTCGCGCCGGCGTCTGGGCGGCGACGGGCCGCCGGGACAAGGGCACCCGGGCCGCCGTCGTCGGTGGCGGTCTCGTCGCGGCCGGGCTGATCGTCTGGGCGCTGTGGGGGTTGGCGGCGGGCAGCGAGGACCGCTGGCTCCGGCTCGGCGTCTGCGTGGTGACCGCGTGGTTCGTGATCCTCGGCGCGCGCAGCGAACTCGCCGCAGAAGCGCGGCGAGGCTGGCCAGAAGGTGTCCGGCTGAGTGAACTCGTCCGGCCCGTTCTCCAGCTTCCCGCGGAAAGCCCTGTCTCAGACGCGCTGGCCGCCTCCGCGGGCCGTGGGGTGGTCCTGGTGCGCGCCGACGGCGTCGCCGCAGGCCTGCTCGACGAGCAGGCCGCGGCACAACTGGCGGGCACCTCGCCACACGCGCCCGCCGAGATGGCCGCGGAGCCGATCCGCGCCGACACCGTGCTGCTCTCCTCGGAGTCGGGGGAGGAGATCGCCGAGCGGGTCAGGGAAACCGCCGCGTGGCAATTCCTCGTCGTGGACGACGAAGGCAGGCCCGCGGGCGTGCTCCGGCGGGAGGACCTGCGCGCCGCGATGACCCGGAGCCGACCCCCGGCGTAGCGCGGGACGGCCACCTGCGAGGATCTGTCGTCGATCAGTGTTCGTGTGTATGGAGGTTCAGTGTCGGTCCGTGGGCCGTTTCGTATTGGTGACCGGGTTCAGCTGACCGACTCCAAGGGGCGGCACTACACCATGGTGCTCGCCGAGGGACAGCAGTATCACACCCATCGCGGCGCGCTGGCGCACGACGACGTGATCGGGGCGCAGGAGGGTTCGGTCGTCACTTCGGCGGGCGGCAGCCACTATCTGGCGCTGCGCCCGCTGTTGCCGGATTACGTGCTGTCGATGCCGCGCGGCGCGCAGGTGATCTACCCGAAGGACGCCGCGCAGATCGTGATGTGGGGCGACATCTTCCCGGGCGCGCGGGTGCTCGAGGCCGGCGCGGGTTCCGGTGCGCTGACCTGTTCGCTGCTGCGGGCGGTCGGTCCGGAAGGCACCGTGCAGTCCTACGAGATCCGGGACGACCACGCCGAACACGCCGAACGGAACGTGGAGAAGTTCTTCGGCCACAAACCGGACAATTGGTCGCTGACGGTCGCGGACCTGTCGACGCACACCGGCGAGGTCGACCGGGTGGTGCTCGACATGCTGGCGCCCTGGGACCAGCTGGAGACGGTCGCCGCGCATCTCGTGCCCGGCGGCGTGCTCACGGTCTATGTGGCGACGGTCACACAGCTCTCGCGGATCACGGAAGCCTTGCGGGACCAGCAGTGCTGGACCGAGCCGGAATCCTTCGAGACGCTCATGCGGCCCTGGCACGTCGTGAGCCTCGCGGTGCGGCCGGACCACCGGATGGTCGCGCACACCGCGTTCCTGCTGACCGCGCGCCGTCTGGCCGACGGGACCGTCTCACCGCGGGTGCACCGCCGCTCCGGCAAGGGCTGAGCGCAACGCCTGCGGACGTTCCCAAGTACATGAAGGCCCCCTTCCTTGCGCCAGGCGCAAGGAAGGGGGCCTTCATGTACTTCAGATGATCACGGCACGCACCACTTCCCGTCACGCTTCTTCAGCGGGAAGGGGGTGTCCTTCTGCCCACCCGCGCCCTCGACGTGGACGGTCACCGTGGCCGAGTCGCCACCGACCGTCGGCGGGTCGGGGATGGTCGCGGACACCTTGCCCGCGGCCTCCCACTTCCGCTTCAGCTCGGCCAGATCCGCCGAAGACTGCTGGACGCAGGTGAGCTTGCCGAACGCCGTCGCGTCGTGATTCACGATGGCCGCGGTGATCGCCTTGCCGACCACCTCGACCGCCGCCACGTCCGGGTCCACCGGGACCGGACGGGACGAACCCGGCCACGACGGAGGTGCGACGGAACTCGACGCGGCCGGGTCGGAGCCGGACGGGGCCACCAACAGCAGCCCCACCACGACACCCACCACGACCGCGCCGCATCCGGCGAGAACGGCGATCAGCCTGCTGGACACCGGTTTCGTGTCAGCTCTTGCCGCCGGTGAAGCACCAGAGGTCGGACTCCTTCTTGAAGTTCAGGTTGCCCGAGTCGGCCTTACCGTTCTGGGTGACCTTCGCCGGGATCTTCGCGGTGTCGCCGCTGATCGTCATCTCCCCGGTCTTCTCCATCTTGATGTCCTTGGCGATCGGCACTTCGTCCTTGGTGTTCACGCTGCGGCAGGCCGACTGCGCGACGGTCTTGCCGTCGCCGGCGTTGTAGGCGGCGATGACGGCGTCGGCCACCTCCTGCGGCGTCCCCTTGCCCAGCGGCGCGGGACCGGAGCCCTTGCTCACCGAGGTGCTCGGTGAGCTGGACTTGCTCCGGGTCGAGGAGGTCGACGGCTTCTTGGACGAAGACTCGGAACCCGTCGGGGCCACGCTGCTGGAACTCGCGGGCGGTGCCGCGGTCGGGTTGTCGTCCCCCGAGTTGAGCGCGATGACGAGGGCGGTGACACCGCCGCCGACCAGGACGACCGCGCCGATCGCGATGCCGACGATCAGGCCGGTCTTCTTTTTCTTCGGCGGCTCGCCGTAGCCACCGCCGTCCTGCGGGTAGGCGTTGTAGCCGCCCTGCTGACCGTACGGATCCGGCTGGCCGAACTGCTGGGTGGCGCCGGGGTATCCCTGCTGGGGCTGGGGGCCGCTCTGCGGGTAGCCACCTTGTTGCTGGCCGTACGGGTCCTGCCCGTACTGGCCGCCACCGGGGTATCCCTGCTGCGGCTGGGGACCGCTCTGCGGGTACCCGCCCTGCTGGCCGTACGGATCCTGTCCGTAGCCGCCGGGCTGCTGCGGCGGGTAAGTCATGGCTGTTGCCCCCTAGCTGTTCTGCGAAAATGCTCAACTCGACATGCCGGTCCGCCTCCCCGGCGAACGTCGCCCGATGCTAGCCACCGAGCCGGATCGCCGCTCGATTAGGGCCGAACTGATACCGGAATCGGAGTTTGTACCCGGACGGAGCCGGGTAGCCCGTCGCAGGTCAGGGCAGGTGGACGGATTGTGACCATGGGAGTGCCGGACCGGGCACCGGGATGGCCTCTTGCGCGGCGGGAACGTACGTGCTCGCAGGCCGTCCGGAACGCGACGCGCCGATCTTGTGATGCGGAAAGGCCTTTTATTGTCGGTGATCGCCGGTACCGTGGAATGAAAAGCACTCCGAGGAGGTGCCCAATGCATCATGACCTTCCCGGAGGTCGGCGCGAGGAGGCCGACCCTTCAGAAACGACCGGAGCTGGAACCACGTCCGACGAGCAGGCACGTCAAATTCGCTTCCTCGAGGAGGAAGTGGCCCTGCTGCGCCGGAAGCTCACCGATTCGCCACGTCAGAACCGAGTGCTGGAGCAGCGACTCGCCGAGGCGTCGGAACGAGTGAGCCAACTCACGGAACGCAACACGAAACTGGTCGAGACGCTCCGCGAGGCGCGTGGCCAGTTGCTCGCGTTGCGAGAGGAGGTCGACAGGCTGGCCCAACCTCCGAGCGGTTACGGCGTGTTCGTGACCGCGTACGAGGACAACACGGTGGACGTGTTCACCGCGGGCCGCAAGATGCGGGTTTCGGTCTCACCCGCGGTCGAGGTCTCGTCGCTGCAACGCGGACAGGCGTTGCGGCTCAACGAGGCGCTCACCGTCGTCGAAGGCGGCGATTTCGAGAAGATCGGCGAGGTCTGCGCACTGCGCGAGGTGCTGGCCCCGGACGTCGAGGGCGGCAGCCCCCGTGCGCTCGTGGTCGGGCACGCGGACGAGGAGCGGGTCGTCCTGCTCTCCGATCCGCTGGCCGAACAGCCCCTCAAACCGGGCGATTCCCTGCTGGTCGACTCGAAAGCCGGTTACGCCTACGAGCGCGTGCCGAAGGCGGAGGTCGAGGATCTCGTGCTGGAGGAGGTGCCCGACGTCCAATACGAGGACATCGGTGGCCTCACCCGGCAGATCGAGCAGATCCGGGACGCCGTCGAGCTGCCGTTCCTGCACGCGGATCTCTACCAGGAGTACCAGCTGCGCCCGCCGAAGGGCGTGCTGCTCTACGGGCCTCCTGGCTGCGGTAAGACCCTCATCGCCAAGGCGGTGGCCAACTCGCTCGCCAAGAAGGTCGCGGAAGCACGCGGCGACAAGGCGGACGGGAAGTCCTACTTCCTGAACATCAAGGGTCCGGAGCTGTTGAACAAGTTCGTCGGGGAGACCGAGCGGCATATCCGCCTGATCTTCCAGCGGGCTCGGGAAAAGGCCTCCGAAGGCACCCCGGTGATCGTGTTCTTCGACGAGATGGACTCGATCTTCCGCACCCGCGGTTCGGGCGTGTCCTCCGACGTGGAGACCACGATCGTCCCGCAGCTGCTCTCGGAGATCGACGGTGTCGAGGGCCTGGAGAACGTCATCGTCATCGGCGCCTCCAACCGTGAAGACATGATCGACCCGGCGATCCTGCGGCCGGGCCGGCTCGACGTCAAGATCAAGATCGAGCGTCCGGACGCCGAAGGCGCGAAGGACATCTTCTCCAAGTACCTGTCCGACGGTCTGCCGATCCACGCGGACGACCTGGCAGAGTTCGGCGGTGACCGCAGGGCGACGTTCGACGCGATGATCCAGCACACCGTCGAGCGGATGTACGAGGAGACGGACGAGAACCGGTTCCTCGAGGTCACCTACGCCAACGGTGACAAGGAGGTCCTGTACTTCCGTGACTTCAACTCGGGCGCGATGATCCAGAACATCGTGGACCGGGCGAAGAAGTCGGCCATCAAGTCGGTGCTGGAGACCCAGCAGCCCGGCCTGCGTGTGCAGCATCTGCTGGACGCGATCGTCGACGAGTTCGCGGAGAACGAGGACCTGCCGAACACCACCAACCCGGACGACTGGGCCCGGATCTCCGGCAAGAAGGGTGAGCGGATCGTCTACATCCGCACGCTCGTCACCGGCAAGAACCAGGATTCGGGGCGGGCGATCGACACCGCCACGAACACCGGTCAGTACCTGTAGAACGAGCCGAAGGGGCCCTTCACCGCATTGGAATCCAGGCTGGGCGCGCAGCGCCACCGTTGAGGGTGGCGGCGGGGGCATGGATGGAGGTGAAGGGCCCCTTCGTCGTACCTATACGGCTACGGGTTCCTCGACCTTCTTGCGCGGGCTCAGGCGACCGTGCGCGGCCAGGATCCCGAGGACGACGAGCAGCGCTCCGGCGGGCTGGTTCCACGCCAAGGGTTCGTCGAGGACCAGAACCCCGAGCAGTACTCCCACAACGGGTGTGAGGTAGGTCACCGCTGACGCGTTCGACGCGCCCCACGCCGCGATGATCGACGCGTTCCAGGCGTAGGCGAGTCCGGTACCCAGCGCCCCGAGCGCGATCATGCTGAGGACGATCGTCGTGTCGAGGTGCACCGGCGTCGTCGCGATGAACGGCGCGAGCACCAGCATCACCACGGCCCCGCAGCAGACCTGTCCGAGCGCGATGGTCGGCGCGTCGAGGTTCCGCCAGGAGATGAACCGCCGCACGTAGACGAACGAAATCCCGTAGCAGGTCGTCGCGCCGAGGCACGCCAGTTGCGCGGTCAGTTCGTGGGACACGTCGATCCCTTGCCAGACCCCGACGATGGTGAGCACGCCGAGGAAACCGAGGACCAGGCCGGTCGTGCGGGCCTTCGTGAAGCGCTCGGAGGGCAGCGCGGCCGCCGCGATGAGCATGGTGATCAGCGGAGTCGTCGCGTTGAAGATGCTGGCGAGCCCGGAGGAGATGTACTGCTCGGCCCAGGAGAACAGCAGGAACGGGATGACGCACAGCAGTACGGAGACGACCGCGAGATGGCCCCAGACCGCCGGATCACGGGGGAGTGGCTTTCGCCGCCAGGCGGCGATGGCGATCAGCGCCAGCGCGCCGAGGCAGACGCGGGAGAGCGCCACCTGAGCCGGTGAAAGGCCGGTGAGACCGATTTTGATGAACAGAAAACTCGCGCCCCACACGATCGCGAGTGCCGCGAACCGGATCGTGATACCGAAACGTCCCAATTGTCCTTCTCCAGAGTCCTCATCTTCGGACTCAGTGAAGCTGGAATCCACTGTGTACTCCAGCGGTTTTCGGACGATGTGTCCGACGCCTCCGGCGCGCCTCGCGGCCGAATCAAGCGTATAACGCCCTATACTTCGGAGCCGTGAGCGAATCCTCCGGGCGCCCGCGCGCGCCGATCACCGAAGCCGATGTCCTGGCGTGGCTGGAAACGACGGCCGCCGCCGTGCGGGCGGGGGAGGTGAGCGCCCCCGAACTCATCGAGATCCTGGGGGAGTTGCGGCGTGCCTCCGCGGCCTGCGCCGACGCGTCCGACTGGGCGCTGCTCGCCGCCAGGGAGGAGGGTGCCAGCCTTCGTCAGATCGCGCCGGTCTTCGGCAAGGGTTACGTTCGGGCTCCCGCCGCCCGCCTCGAGAAGCTCCATCGGCAGGCGCAGAACTCGGGCCAGTGGCTCGCGATCCTCCGGCACAAGAACGAAGGAGCCCGGTGACAGACTCGGAAATCGGCGTCGGCGAACGGATCGCCGTCGGGCTGGCGGCGCTCGGCAGGCCCGCGTACATCAATCTCGGCCGGGTCGACGCGCTGCCGCCGGGACGTGAATTCGAAGCGATGCGCGCGGCGACCTATGCCGTGCTCGACGACGCGTACCGAGCCGGTGTCCGCTGGATCGATGTCGCCCGATCGTATGGTTCCTCCGAAGAGTTCCTCGCCGGCTGGCTCGCCGATCGCGCCCACCCGGACGTGACGGTGTCGAGCAAATGGGGCTACCGCTACGTGGGGGAGTGGAAGCTCGACGCGGAAGTGCACGAGGTCAAGGAGCACACCGCGACGCGGTTCGCCGAGCAGTGGGCGGAAACCGTTGGCCTGCTGGGGAAGGCGGTCTCGCTCTACCAGGTCCACTCGCTCACTGTGGACAGTCCGCTGTTCACCGACGACCGGCTCGTCGGCGCGCTGGCCGAACTCGCCGCCGACGGTGTCCCGGTGGGGTTCTCCACGTCCGGACCGGCACAGGCCGACGCGGTCCGCCGGGCGTTCGAGCTGGAAGTGTCCGGAACGCCGGTTTTCAGCGCCGTGCAGTCGACGTGGAACCTGCTCGAACCCTCCGTCGGCCCGGCGCTCGCCGAGGCACACGCGGCCGGGAAACAGGTGCTGGTCAAGGAAACCGTCGCGAACGGACGGCTGGTGGTCGAGCCACCGGCGGCGCTCGCGAGGATCGCGCGGGAACACGAAGCCGGCCCGGACGCGGTGGCGATCGCGGCGGTGCTGGCGCAGGACTGGCGGCCGGTCGCGGTCATCGGCCCGTCGAGCACGGCGCAGCTCGCGGAGAATCTCGTTGCCACCAAGGCGAAGCTGGCCGCGGCCGAACTCGAAGAGCTGGCCGGACTCGCCGAAGAACCGGTCGCCTACTGGCGGCACAGGTCCTGCCTCGGCTGGCACTGAAGGGCTGGTCTAGTCTCGCGGCAAACGTCTGGCGGGTCACCGGGGAGGCTTGAGGGTGCGTCATCGGCAGGTGCTCGCGGTGGCGACGGTCGCGCTGTTCGGTTTGTCGGGCTGCGCCGACCGTCCCAACGATCTCGACACCTACTACGACGATCCGGCACCGACGCCCGCGGCCGAACCCGCGCAGCCTTCGGTCAAGCCGCAAGCCGCCCCGATCCCGCCGCCGTCGACCTCGGCTCCGGCCCCCGTGGCCGTTTCCGCCGCGTTGCTGACCGACGAGGACGTCGCCGAGGAAGAGGTCGTCCCGGCCGAGACCAAGGTGTCCGGCTGCCTGACCGGTCTCACCCGCGGCACCAGCCGCTCGACGGCGTGGTCGTACCCGAGTGGTTCGACGCTGGAGCATCAGGTCACCGAGTACACCGACCGCGACGCTTCGGACGTCGTCACCCAGGCTGACTGCGAAGGCAAGAAGCTCACCCTGGCGAAGCAAACCGGCGTCGAAGTACAGCGCGCTTGGTGTGAAGGCACGACGTGCACCGTGTTGCTCGCCAAGGGGAAGCTCGTCTCCGCCCTCAGCGTGACCGCCGGGACCGAGGCTCGGGCGACCGAAGCGGCGAAGCGGCTGCTTCCGCTCGTCGCGCAACGCCTCCGTTCGGCCTAGTGTCGCGAGATCTCCGTCTGATCACGCGAGCTCTCCGTCCAGTCACGCGTAAGACCTGCGGGATCACGCGACACTAGGCCTCCCGCCGGAACCACTCCAAGGCGCCGAGACGTCCGTCCGGCACGAACCGGCTGCCCGGATCGTCGAGCCACGAACGCAACTCGTCCAGCGTCAGCCACCGTCCTTCGACGACTTCGGACGCTTGATGGACGAAGGGGCCGTCCCATCGTGTTTCGAACGCGAAGTTGTGGCAGCGGATCGTGTCGTCGTCGGTGACATGGATGAAAAGCGGCCGCAGTTCCACTCCGTGAACACCCAGTTCTTCAGCCAGTTCACGGCGTGCGCAGTCCTCCGGTGTCTCACCCGCCGCGACGATGCCGCCTGCCCAGCAGTCCCATGTGGAGGGATAGACGTCCTTCGTCGGCGTACGCAGGTGCACGTAAACGGAGTTTCCATCACTCGAACGGACCAACACCACGCCCGCCGCGTGCCACAGTCCCTCGGCGCGGACCCGGGAGCGGGTGGCCGCCCCCACGGCGGTTCCGCCGAGGTCATAGAGCGCAACGAGTTCGTCACTGCCTGCCATGGGGGGCATCGTCGCACGGCTCCGACCCCGTAGGGTGGTGGGTATGCGGCGGATCATGGGAACCGAAGTCGAGTACGGCATCGCGGTGCCGGGCGACGCGACGGCGAACCCGGTACTTACCTCGACCCAGGTCGTGCTGGCCTACGCGGCCGCGGCGGACATCCCACGGGCCAGGCGGGCACGGTGGGACTACGAGGTGGAATCACCTCTGCGCGACGCCCGTGGGTTCGACCTGACCGGCCCGAGCGGCCCTGGGCACGACCCGGACGTCGAGGATCTCGGCGCGGCGAACGTGATTTTGACCAACGGCGCGCGACTGTACGTCGACCACGCTCACCCGGAGTACTCAGCGCCCGAGGTGACGAACGCGCGCGACGCGGTCATCTGGGACAAGGCGGGCGAGCGGGTCATGGAGGAGGCGGCGCGCAAGGCCGCCACGGTGCCCGGCCAGCCGCCTTTGCAGCTGTACAAGAACAACGTCGACGGCAAGGGCGCGAGCTACGGCACGCACGAGAACTACCTGATGCAGCGGTCGACCCCGTTCACCGCGGTGATCGCGGGGCTGACGCCGTTCTTCGCCTCCCGTCAGGTGATGACCGGTTCGGGCCGTGTCGGTGTCGGGCAGCAGAGCGAGGAAGCGGGCTTCCAGCTCTCGCAGCGTTCCGACTACATCGAGGTCGAGGTCGGCCTGGAGACGACGCTCAAGCGCGGGATCATCAACACCCGCGACGAGCCGCACGCAGACGCCGACAAGTACCGCCGTCTGCACGTCATCATCGGCGACGCGAACCTGGCCGAGTACTCGACGTACCTCAAGGTCGGGACGACGGCGCTGGTGCTGGACCTGATCGAGGCAGGCATCCGGTTCGACGACCTGAAGCTGGACGAGCCGGTGCGCGCGGTGCACCAGATCAGCCACGACCCGACGCTGAAGGCGAAGGTGTCGCTGGCCAACGGGCGGAAGTACACCGGGCTGGACCTCCAGTTCGCCTACCACGAGATCGCGTCGGCGAACCTGGAGCGCACCGGCGCGGACGAGGCCTCCAAGGAGGTCCTGCGGGTCTGGGGCGAGATCCTGGACGCGCTGGCGCGGGACCCACAGGAATGCGCGGACAGGCTGGACTGGCCTGCGAAGCTGCGGTTGCTCGAGGGCTACCGCGCTCGGGACCAGCTGGCCTGGGGTGCGCCGCGATTGCGGCTGGTCGACCTGCAGTACTCGGATGTCCGCTTGGACAAGGGCCTGTACAACAGGCTCGTCACCAGGGGTTCGATGAAGCGCCTGGTGACCGAGGAGGAGGTGCTGGAGGCGGTCACGACCCCGCCTTCGGACACCAGGGCCTATTTCCGGGGCCGCACGCTGGAGAAGTACGCCAGCTCCATCGCCGCGGCGTCCTGGGATTCGGTCATCTTCGACGTCGGCAGGGAATCGCTGGTGCGGATCCCGACGTTGGAGCCGCTGCGGGGCACGAAGGCCCACGTGGGGAAGTTGCTGGACGAGTCCGCGACAGCCGAGGAGCTGGTGGAAGCCCTCACCGGTTCGGACTAGCGGGAATTCCTTTCCTCAGGGTTAAGCGATCACGGATCCCACGGAATGTCGGGACCGCTGGGTAGGCTAGGAACATCAGCCACACCGGGAGGCGAGATGGCTCAGGAAAAGATCGAAAAGCACGGCGGAGGCGACTCGGACGAAGAGTTCGAGGACGGCGGTCCGGCGGGCCAGGAGCGACGCGAGAAGCTCGGCGAGGACGTCGACACGATCCTTGACGAGATCGACGACGTACTCGAGGAGAACGCCGAGGACTTCGTCCGCGCGTACGTGCAAAAGGGCGGCGAGTAACTCGTCTTCCGGCGGCCGGATGCGGCCGTCCGCGCAGAGCCGGCGGATCACACAGATGGGAACTTTGAGCACGTATGGAACACACCTCGGGTAAGTCGGCGCTGCCCGCCGCGTACTTCACGTCGGGGACCTCGTCGTTCTCGGACTTCCTCCGGGCGCAGGCACCTGAGCTGCTCCCGGAGCGGCGCGTCGCGTCCGGGGCGGCCGGGCTCGACGCGCCGCACGGAACGACGATCGTCGCGGTCAAGTTCGCGGGCGGGGTGCTGATCGCCGGTGACCGGCGGGCGACGTCGGGCAACCTGATCGCCTCGCGCGACATGGAGAAGGTGCACCTCACCGACGAGTACTCGGCCGTGGGCATCGCGGGCTCGGCAGGGCTGGCGATCGAGATGGTGCGGCTGTACGCGGTCGAACTGGCGCACTACGAGAAGATCGAGGGCGTTTCGCTCTCGCTCGACGGCAAGACGAACAAACTCGCCGGTCTGGTGAAGTCCAACCTCGAGATGGCGATGGCCGGGCTGGCCGTGCTGCCGTTGTTCGTCGGGTACGACCTCGACGCGGAGGACGCGAAGCACGCGGGCCGGATCGTCTCGTACGACGCGACGGGCGGACGCTACGAGGAGAACGCCGGTTACCACGCCATCGGTTCGGGTTCACTGTTCGCGAAGGGCTCGCTGAAGAAGCTGTACGACCCGGACGCGGACGCCGAAGCCGCGATCCGGGTGGCGGTGGAAGCGTTGTACGACGCCGCGGACGACGACACCGCGACCGGCGGGCCGGATCTGGTGCGCCGGATCTTCCCGACGATCGTGACGATCACCGCGGAGCAGGGCGCGGTGGCGGTGCCGCAGGAGCAGACGACCGCGGTGGCCGAGGCGATCGTCGCCGCGCGCGCCGAGCGCGGGCGCTAGCCGTCGCTGTCCCCTTCCGATGAGAGCCAGAAAGAGCGGAGCACCACAGTGACGATGCCGTTGTACGCCTCTCCCGAGCAGCTGATGCGGGAGCGTTCCGAGATCGCGCGCAAGGGCATCGCGCGCGGCCGGAGCGTGGTCGTGCTCAAGTACCGCGGTGGCGTGCTGTTCGTGGCCGAGAACCCCTCGGCGACGTTGCACAAGGTGTCGGAGATCTACGACCGGATCGGCTTCGCGGCCGTGGGCCGCTACAGCGAGTTCGAGAACCTCCGTGTCGCCGGTATCCGGCACGCGGATCTGAAGGGCTACCAGTACGACCGGCGGGACGTCAGCGCGCGTGCGCTGGCGAACGCGTACGCCGCGTCGCTGGGCAGCATCTTCACCGAGCAGCTGAAGCCGTTCGAGGTGGAGATCTGCGTCGCCGAGGTCGGCGCGACCGCGGCCGAGGACCAGCTGTACCGGTTGACCTACGACGGTTCGATCTTCGACGAGCCGAAGTTCGTGGTGATGGGTGGTCAGGCCGACACGCTCACCACGAAGCTGAAAGACAGCTACGAGGCGGACCTGGAGCTGGAGGCGGCGCTCGGCGTCGCGGTGAAGGCGTTGCGCGACAACACCCCGACACCCACGAACGGCGACTCGGACCCGGTGAAGCTCGAAGTCGCCGTCCTGGAACGGGAGCGGCGCAACCGCAAGTTCCGCCGGGTCGTCGGGGCGGCGCTGGACGCGCTGCTGCCCCCCGAGCCGGAGGAACCGGCGAAGGACGAGGCCGAGGGCGACAAGCCCGAAGGCGAGTCCAAGAAGGACTGAGTTCCTTCACGGAATTGCGAGCCGCGCCGTACACAGTGGACGGCAGGTTGCGAGCTGAGGCGCGATTCCCAAGTATATGAAGGCCCCCTTGCTTGCGCCAGGCGCAAGCAAGGGGGCCTTCATGTACTTGATGCGTGAGTGTCCGGGTCCTCAGCACGACTTGGAACAGTCACGACTCAGGATCAGGAGGGGGTGTCGCCCCACCACTGGCTGCGGCCACCGGCGATGAAGCTCCACAGCTGGAGCCGCGTGCCGTTGGAGGCCGAGTTGCCCTCAGCGGTCAGGTACCGGCCGCTGCTCGGGTTCTGGAACCGGACGTAGCCTTCGGGGTTGACGGTGCCGCCCCACCACTGGTTCTTGGCGCCGGCGATGAAGTCCCACAGCTGGACGATGGTGCCGTTCTTGTTGATGGTGTTGAGGTCCGCGTCCAGGTAGCGGCCGCTGGCCACGTTCTGGAAGCGGGAGTAGCCCTCGGGGTTGTCGGTGATGTAGAACGCCTGGTGGTCCGCGTCCAGGTTGCAGTCCCAGAGCTGCATCCTGGTGCCGTTGCGGTTGATGCTGTTGAGGTCCGCGTCCCAGCACTTGTTCGAGTCCAGCCCGGACGGGATCAGGTACATGTCCGCGTCGGCCACGCCGGCGGCCTGCGTGCGCGCGCCGGTCGAGGTGCGCTTGACCGGGATGAGCTTGATGCCGTGCACGGAGACCGTCTTGAACCCGTCGCCGGTGGGCTGCGGGGCCGCGGTGGCGGCGGGCGCGGTGGCCAGGGTCAGCACACCGGCCGCGGCGGCGATGATTCCCGCCAGGCGCTTCATTTTAGTCATTTTCTTTCCCCTTTGTGGAAAGCGTTTTCTCCCAGTGAGGTGAGGGAGAACGGCAGGAATCGTCAGACCGCGACGAATCGCGGCCTTTGGGCCCTGCCGGTGAATCCCCCTCGTGGAAGGCTCCGCGTAAACCCCCGAGAAGCGGACCTTCTTCGAACATCATTCAGGTCTGAACCACGGCCGTCGAGGAGATTTCCGGGAGCGGCAATAAGGCAGTTCAGCCATGTAACGGAACGGCGTGGCTCGCGATCACACGGCGAAGACTCCGATCAAGGCGAGGACATCCGTGCGCATCGAGCTGACGTTGCAGGACCTGACACGCGTCCGGCTCGCGCCCGAAGCCGACCCCTTGGCCGAGCTGGTCTCCAGCTTGCAGATCCTGCAACGGCGCGACGCGGGCTCGGCGTTGTTCAACCGGTGGCGGCACCGTGTCCGGCTCGGGCTGCCGGAGTCGGCCTCGGTACTGCTGTGGCTGTGCCGCCCGTACGCACCGATCCCGGCGTTCCTCGTTCCGGACGCCGACGAAAGCGGCTTGGAGGCGGGGCTCGCGGAGATCGCCCGGACCGACTCGGTGTACCTGAAAGCGGCGTTGCGGGACGCCGCGGTCAACCGGGAACTGCCCGCGTGGGCGGCGGGATTGCCGGATGGGGACACCGCCGGGCTCTCGAGGCTCGTCCAGGCGATGCAGGACTACTTCGAACTGTCGCTGGCGCCGGGATGGGAGCCGGCGCGGGCGCAGGTCGACGCGGACCGTGGGATGCGGGCGCAGCTGTTGCTTCACGGCGGAGTGGGCGCGGTACTGACGAGTCTGCGGCCGCGGGTGCGCTGGTCGTCTCCGGTGCTGGAGATCGCCGACGGGATCATCGGCTCCTGTGCCGCGGGTGGGGCCGGGCTGGTGATCTCGCCGACCTACTTCGCGGTGTGCCCGGTGATCGTCCCGGCGGCGGGTGAGGCACCGGTCCGGCTGCTGTATCCGTCGGTGCGGCAAGCGGCCCCGTCGACCGGCTACGGCCGTGACGTGCGGAGATCGCCGGACAGCGCGCTCGCCGACCTGCTCGGGCCGACCCGGGCGGCGGCGCTGGCGGTCCTCGCGGTCGGGCGCAGCACGTCCGAGCTGGCCGCCAGGCTGGGAGTGACGCCGTCGGCGATCAGCAAGCACACCACCGTGTTGCGGCGCGCGGGGCTGATTACCACCGAACGCGACCGCAACGCCGTGCTGCACTCGCTGACGCCGCTGGGCAGCGCCCTGCTCGAAGCCTAAGTGGAGGACTTCGATGGTGACCACTAAGCGCTAGTTCCGGTAGATGGTCAGCGCGCTGGGCCGCGACCGGAAGCGGAAGTCGTTGCCGAGCGGCCCGACCTCGCCGTCGGTGGCGACGCGGCGGTTGCCGTTGAGGAGCCGGACATGCAGTTCCGGGACGTCGAGTTCCTGGTAGACGTGGCTCGCGTTGAGGCTGTTCGTGATCGTGGCCAGGATGAACCGCGCCCGGGAGTAGGGAAGGTCGGCTCGCAGGTAGCGGACGTCGAGAAGGCCGGTGTCGAGCGCCGGGCGGTGCGAGGGAGCCAACCCCTTCGGCGCGTAGGTGCCGTTGCCGACGAACAGCAGCCAGATGCTGGTCGTCTTCCCGTTGAGGGTCACTTCCAGCGGCTTCGCGCGCCGGAGCGTGCGGGCGAGCGCGATCGCCGCGGACGGCCACTTCGGGTGCCGCTTCTGCAGCCTTTCCCGCACCCGCACCATTTCCGGGTAGCCGCCGAGGCTGGCGGTGTTGACGAAGTAGCGGTGGTCATCGTCGTCGTTGATCTCGACCTCGCCGAGGTCGACGCCCACGGCGTTGCCCGCCTCGGTGGCGGCGTCCGCGTCGGGCATGGAGCGCATGCCGACGTCCCGGGCGAAGTGGTTGAGGGTGCCCGCCGGGATGAGCGCGAGCGGCAGGTCGTGGTCGGCCGCGACGGAGGCCACCGCGGCGACCGTCCCGTCCCCGCCGGCGACGCCCAGCGCGCGCACGGTGCCGTCACGGCCGGCGATCTCGTCGACGAGCTGTTCGCGCAGGTCCCGCTTCGAGTCCGGGTACAGGATGGTCGCCTTCGGCCACGCGAAGCGGGCCTCCTCGGTCGGGTCCTGGCCGTCGATCCCCGAGTTCGGGTTGACCAGGACGAGCATGTCCTCGCCGTCGCGCATTTCGGGTGCCTCGGCGGTGTGCGCGGTGCGGCCGGGGACGTCGGGGTTCAGCGGCCACCAGTGCCGCGTGAGCAGGCCCGCGCCGACGCCGATGCTGATACCCACACCGACGTCACTCGGCCAGTGGACGCCGGTGTGGACCCGGGAGTAGGCCACGGCGGCGGCCAGCGGTACGAGGGCCGCGCCGGTCCTGGGCGATTCCATCGCGACGGCGGTGACGAAGGCGGCCGCGGACGCCGAGTGCCCGGAGGGGAACGACGACGAGGTCGGGCGCCGGACGAGGCGCCGGTGCATCGGCACCTCCTCGGCCGCGGGGCGGCGGCGGGGGAACAGCGGTTTGCCGATCAGGTTCGCCGCGGCGCTCGCTCCGGCGATGGCCGCCACACCGCGGAGCGCGCCCCGGCGTGTCGGGCCCTTCTTCGCCGCGAGCAGGACCGCGACACACCACCAGAGCTTGGATTTGTCCGCACTTTTGGAGAGCGAGGTGATCACGTCGTCGGCCCGGGTCCTCGGCAGCGCCGCGCTCCGTGCCATCAGTCGCCGGTCGGTCCGCCCGACCTTGCGGAAAGGGCGCTTGAGCTGCTTTAACACGGTTTCACCGCTTCCGGATCGGGATGTCATGCGCGTGATACCCGATCGGGACTTCCCGCACACCTTTCACCGAATGCAACGTACCGACCGCGTGTCGCCGCCCGAACGGCGCACCGTCAGTGGGGCCTCACCGCCTACTCTGGTGGGATGCAGCGGCGGATCTTTGGCATCGAGACCGAGTTCGGGGTCACGTGCACCTTTCACGGGCAACGCAGGCTCTCTCCGGACGAAGTGGCGCGTTACCTGTTTCGGCGTGTCGTGTCCTGGGGGCGTTCGTCGAACGTGTTCCTGTCCAACGGCTCGCGGCTCTATCTCGACGTGGGCTCCCACCCGGAATACGCCACGGCCGAATGCGACGACCTCGTCCAGCTCGTCACGCATGACAAGGCGGGGGAGCGGATCCTCGAGGATCTGCTGGTCGACGCCGAGCGTCGGCTGGCGGACGAGGGCATCGGCGGCGACATCTTCCTGTTCAAGAACAACACCGACTCGGCGGGCAACTCCTACGGCTGTCACGAGAATTACCTGGTGACCCGTGCCGGGGAGTTCTCCCGGATCGCCGACGTGCTGCTGCCGTTCCTGGTGACCCGGCAGCTGATCTGCGGCGCGGGGAAGGTCTTGCAGACGCCGCGTGGCGCGGTGTACTGCCTGTCCCAGCGAGCGGAACACATCTGGGAAGGCGTCTCCAGCGCCACCACGCGTTCGCGGCCGATCATCAACACCCGCGACGAACCACACGCCGACGCCGAGCGGTACCGGCGCCTGCACGTGATCGTCGGCGACTCGAACATGGCCGAACCGACCACCCTGCTCAAGGTCGGGTCGGCGAACCTGGTGCTGGAGATGATCGAGGCGGGTGTCCAGTTCCGCGACTTCACCCTGGACAACCCGATAAGGGCGATCCGCGAGATCAGCCACGACCTCACCGGCCGCCGCCAGGTGCGGCTCGCCGGCGGCCGCGAGGCGTCCGCGCTGGACATCCAGCGCGAGTACCACGCCCGCGCCGTCCAGCACGTCAAGGAGACCGGTTCGTCGCCGCAGTCCGAGCGCGTCGTCGAACTGTGGGGCCGGGCGCTGGAGGCGGTGGAGCAGCAGGACTTCAGCAAGATCGACACCGAGATCGACTGGGCGATCAAGCACCGGCTGGTCGAGCGCTACCGTGCCAAGCACGACCTCGACCTGTCGAGCCCGCGGATCGCGCAGCTCGACCTGGCCTACCACGACATCCGGCGTGGCCGCGGCATCTTCGACCTGCTGCAGCGCAAGGGGCTGGTCCGCCGGGTCACCGACGACGGCGAGATCGAGGTCGCCAAGGACACCCCGCCGCAGACCACGCGGGCGAAACTGCGCGGTGACTTCATCGCCGCCGCGCAGGCCGCCGGACGTGACTTCACCGTGGACTGGGTGCACCTGAAGCTGAACGACCAGGCGCAGCGGACCGTGCTGTGCAAGGACCCGTTCCGTTCGGTGGACGAACGCGTCGAGAGGCTGATCTCCTCGCTCTGATCGACACCCGGCTCAGAACCGGCTGACATGCGACCATTACTCCGAGTACGGTGTTGGTCGCTGTTGGTTCTGAGCCGGGGAGGGCGAGGATGGACGACGAGCGATGGGCCTTCGAGGAGGAACTGGAACAGGACGACGATCCACCGCGGTCGTCATCCACTGAGCCGGTTCCCGAGGAGGACCGGATCAGCGGCCAGGATCAGGATGGTGTCGTCACGGTGGTCGTGTCACCGGACGCCGATGTCCTCTCAGTGGTCCTCACGCACGAGTGGAAACAGTCGGTCGACCCGCGCGGGCTTCCCAGCGCCGTGACCGCGGCGGCGAACGCCGCCACCATCGCCGCGTTGGGTCGGCAGGTGGACGATGTCGCACGCAATCCGCCTGCCATGCCGACCTTCGGTGCGACCCCCGCGTCCGCCGCTGACGAGTCACCTCTCGGTACTCAAGACATGCTTCGCCTGGTGGACGCCGCGACCGCCGAGCTGGCGCAGTTCACTCAGCGAGCCGCCACGGTCGTCAATCGCCGCATCACCGTCGAGAGTCGCGGCGGCCATGTCCGCGGCGAGGCGTCCAACGGGCAGATCGTCGCCGTGGAGATCGACTCGTCGTGGGTGGCGCAGGTGCGGACAGGCGAGATCGAGAGCGAAATCCTCGACGTGCTTCGTCAGCTTCGCAGGGCGAGCGCTCCGCCGGGCCTCACCGATGGTCCGCAAGGTCCCGCGATCGCCGAGCTCATGGGACTGCTCTTCGACCCGCACCGGATGGCGCGTCGCGTCGGTCTCGGACCGTCGATCAGCAGGGAGCAGTCCTGATGGCGGACGCTTACGACATTGCGCTGGCGCTGGACGCGCTTCGTTCGGACGCGGACCTGTGGGACACAGCCGCGGACGATCTCGCCGCTCCTCGCGCTGCGATCGATCCACTCGGACTGACGCCCCGTGAGGTCATGTCGTACGCGGCAGCGAAAGGACTCGACAGGCAATACAACCAGGCCCGTGCCCTCATCCAGGACATGATCGACCAAGCCGGAAGCAACTTCCGCGCGCTGTCTTCCAGCCTGCGCGCGGCTGCTGACCGGTACGCGCATGACGAGGACCAGCACGCGCTCGACATCGATCGCGCCGGCCGCGGCTAGCGACCTACCCGAGGGGAATCCACCATGACGGCCGCTGGAGCGAATCCGGTCATCGATCAGTCGATGGAAAAGCTTCGCGAAATCGAAGACAAGATCCGCGAGTTGTTCGACGAGGTGAACAGCGTGATGAGCTGGGTGCCGGACGTCCTCTCGGATCTGATCGAACCCGTGCGACGGGGCATGAACGAACTGAACGGGAAGATGACCGAGTTCTGGGGTGCGATCAGAAATTTCACCACCGACATCGGCGACCCCGTCAAACTGAGACAAGTAGCCGCCGAGTGGTCGGATCGGATCGGTAACGGTGTCGGCGAGATCGCCGGTTCGGTAACCCTGGACAAGCTCAAGACGAACATCGAATGGAGTGGCAAGGCGGCCGAGACGTACAAGGCCACCGTGCCCGCTCAAGTCGCGGGGCTGAACTCGCTCAAGGATCTGGGATTGCAGATCCGGAACTCGCTCGTCAACCTCGCCAACGGCCTTGAGAGCTTCTGGCTCCAGATATACGGAACGGTCGCGGGGTTGGTCATCGCTACCGCCGCGGCCGCTGTCAGCGCCATCACCGTGGTCGGAATTCCGGCTGCGATCGTCATTCTGATCGGAGTGCTCGGCGCGGGCATTGCTTCGATCTTCACCACCATCGGTGCCGTTGATTCGCTCACCAACAGCATCGGTGTGGAACAAACCGCGATCCTGGACAAGGTCACCTCTCTGGGGAGCACCTGGCCCAAGACCAACACGGAATCGATGTCGCATCCGACGGACTGGAAGCGGCAGTCGTGACGTATCCGACTGTGTGGCCGACGGAGCCCTACCGGCGGCTCCCATCCGGCATGATCAGAGCCATTCGCGAGATCTCCACCAGTCTCGGTGCGGGGACGGGCGTTATCGGCCTGGTTCTCGTCGTCGTCATACAGATTGAAGGAAGGGTTCTCCCCACTTCGAGTGACGGGGCCAATGTCCTTACCATGGGAATGGCGACACTGACTGCAGCCTTTCTGTTCCTCTCCGGCGTTGGCATGATGATGTCCCGGTCGTATGTGAGAACTGGTGCTGTCGAGACCAAAGGTGCCATTCTCGTGCGTGGAGTCGAGGCGGGAATGTTCGTCGGCGCTTTCTTTGCGACAGTGGTTTTCTTGATCTTCTATGTCTCCGGGATTGCCGGTTCTGGGCGATATGATGCGAAAGATCGAATAGAATTCACGCCAGGCATCGTGATGTACACCCTCTTACCGGTTCTCGCCACGATTCTGGCCGTCGTCAATCTCGTCGTCGCGCATCGGTTGCTTTTCCCGACTGTCGCGAAGGTCCAGAAGCATCTTTCGCGGGAGTCCGGCTGACGCGGGTCTCGCCAGGCCGCCGCCGGTCAGGCTAGGGTGGCCCGCGCGGTTCCTCGACCGAGAAGGGTGCGCCCATGCGTGCGTTGCTGGTCTTGCTGGGAGCGGTCGTCCCGCTGGCGTTCACCGGCGTCGCGCACGCCGCGCCGGAACGCCCCGATCTCGCGTGGACGGAGACCCCGACCGGTACGGACGCGCAGCTGCGCGGGCTCTCCGCGGTGGACGCGAAGACGGCGTGGGTCAGCGGCAGCAGGGGCACCATCCTGCGCACCACCGACCGCGGCCGTACTTGGCAGCCCGTCGCCCCTCCCGAGACGGCGGCGCTCGACTTCCGTGACATCGAGGCCTTCGACGCCGACCACGCGGTCGCGTTGTCCATCGGGCCCGGCGACGCGTCGCGGATCTACCGCACCGACAACGGCGGCAGGAGCTGGCGACTGTCCTTCCAGAACAGTGACCCGGCCGCCTTCTACGACTGCATCGCGTTCTTCGACCACCGGCGCGGCCTCGCGATGAGCGATCCGGTGGACGGCAAGTTCCGGTTGCAGTCCACTTCGGACGGCGGCCGCACCTGGAAGCCCGTGCCCGCCGAAGGCATGGTTCCCGCGTCGGACGGCGAGTTCGGGTTCGCCGCCAGCGGCCAGTGCCTCACCACGTCGGGGCCGCGCGACGCCTGGATCGCCACCGGTGGCGGTGTCCGCGCCCGCGTCCTGCACTCCGGTGACGGCGGACGGACGTGGGAAGCCGCCGACACCCCGTTGCCCAGCGGCGCCTCGGCCGGGGTCTTCTCGGTGACGTTCCGGGACCCGCGGCACGGCGTGGCCATCGGCGGCGACTACGCGGCACCGAACGCGCCCGGCCCGGCCGTCGCGTTGAGCGCCGACAAGGGACGAACCTGGCGGACACCGTCGGAGGCTCCTGTCGGCTACCGCTCCGGCCTGGCGTGGCTGGGGAACACCGTCATCGCCGTCGGCCCCGGCGGAAGCGATCTGAGTCCGGACGGCGGACGGCACTGGAAGTCGTTCGACACCGGTTCGCTGGACTCCGTCGACTGCGCCCGCGGCGCGTGCTGGGCGAGCGGGGCGAAGGGCCGGGCCGCCCGGCTCAGCGGGCGTTAAGCTCGAAGGACCATGACCGCACACGCCGAACCCGTCCAGGACACCACCGAGCACCTGGTCGAGGTGCTCAAGGCACTCGCCAACCCGGTCCGGCTCCAGGTGCTGGGGTGGCTGCGCGAACCCGACCGGCATTTCCCGCCGGAGAAGGCGATGGCCGACCAGCACGAGGTCGGCGTCTGCGTGAGCCATCTCCAAGAGAAGCTGGGGCTGGCGCAATCCACGGTGTCGGCGTACATGGCGTTGCTGCAACGCGCCGGGCTCGTGAAGTCCACGCGGGTGGGGAAGTGGACCCACTACCGCCGTGACGAGCAGCGCATCGCGCAGCTCGTCGACCTACTCGGACGGTCCATCTGAACCTCACCGGGAATAACATATCGAAAATCTGCGATACTTCGATATGTTAGGACTCGAGCTGAGGAGAGAAAGATGGAACTGGGGCGTTTCGGGATCTGGACGTTCGACTTCGAGGATCAGCCCGCGAGCATGGTGCGGGATTCGGTGCGGGAACTGGAAGAACTCGGCTGGCCGGCGATCTGGATCCCGGAACGGGACGGCCGTGAAGCGCTGACCCACGCCGGATTCCTGCTCTCGGCCAGTGAACGGATCGCCGTGGTCAACGGGATCGCGCGGATCGGGTCCCGCGGGGCGCGCTGGGCCCACGGTGCGGCGCTTCTGCTGGCCGACGCCTATCCGGGCAGGCATGTCCTGGGGCTCGGCTTCGGGGGCGCGCGTCCGGGGGTCAAACCGCTGGAGGCGATGAGCGAGTACCTCGACGAACTCGACACCGTCACCAATGCTAACCCGCTGCCCGCGACACCGATCCGGCGACTGCTCGCCGCGTACGGGCCGAAGATGCTCGGGCTCGCCCGCGACCGGTCCGAGGGCGCGCACACCTATCACGTGACGGTGCCGCATACCGCCTCGGCGAGAGAAGTGCTGGGAGACAAGGCCTTCCTCGGCGTCGAGCACGCGGTCCTGTTCGAGACCGACCCGGGCAAGGCGCGTGAGGTCGCCCGTGAGCACCTGCACCCGTACCTCACTTCGGAGTACAACGTCGCCAAATTCCTCCGGCTCGGCTACACCGAAGCCGACATCGACGGTGGCCGTGGCAGCGACAGGCTCGTCGACGATCTCGTGTTCTGGGGCGAGCTCGACACCGTCGTCGCGAAGCTGCACGGACATCTCGACGCGGGTGCCGACCACGTCGGGATCCAGGTCATCGGTGTCGAACCCGGCGAATCGGCGATGCCGCACTGGCGGCGGCTGGCCGAAGCGCTGCTGCCGAGCTAGCGGACCTGGCCGGTCGGGCGGACCACGATCTCGTTGACGTCGACCGAGGGCGGCTGCTCCAGTGCGTAGAGCACCGCCCTCGCGATGTCGTCGGGTTGCAGTTTCGGCTTGGATTTCGAATCCTCGGGGATCATGGAGGTGTCGACCAGTCCGGGCTGCACCACGGTGACCCGGACGCCGGTGCCGATGGCCTCCTCGCGGATGGATCCGGCGAGCCCGGTCACCGCCCATTTCGTCGCCGAATAGAGGTTCCCGGGCCGGTGATAGCGGCCGGCGACCGAACCGGTGAGCACGAGGTGCCCCTTCGACTCGGCCAGCGACGGCAGGGTCGCCCGCGCCGTGAGGGCCGTCCCGTAGACGTTGGTCAGCACCATGTCCCGCCATTGCTCGGGCTCCGCGCCGCCGTCACCGAAGAAGGAGACGACGACGCTCTGGCCCGCGTTGGCGAACACCGCGTCCAGCCCGCCGAAGGTCTTCTTCACCGTCTCCACGGTGGAGGACAGTGAGGTCCAGTCGGTGACGTCCACCGCGAGCGCGAGGGTGCGATCCTCGCCGAACTCGGCGACGAGGGGGAGCAGGGCCTCGCGGTCGCGGGAGAGCAGCGCCAGGCGGAACCCGGCCGCCGCGGCCCGGCGTGCGGTGGCCTCGCCGAGGCCGCGGGAGGCGCCGGTGATCAGCAGTACTCGATCGTTCATGCGTCCAAACTAGGCGGCGTGTAGGTCTCCCACTCGGGCACCGGTTTGCCGGTGAGGGAAGCGCCGAGCCGGTCGAGATAGAAGTGCCAGCCCTTGGCGATGTCCGAGGTGTCCCAATCGGGCTTGGGCATCCGGTGCACGAACTCGAGCACCGTTCCCGAGCCTTGCGGGGTCAGCGTCAGTTCCACCCGCCAGATCGGCTCGTCGGTGTTGTGCAGATCCATGGCCAGCCGTTTCGGCGGATCGCATTCTCGGATGACGGCGGGCGCCGGTTCGGAGCCTTCCTCCGCGGTCATCAGCAGCATGATCGTGTTGCCGACCCCTGTTTCGCCCGTCCACGAGCCGATCCAGCGGGCCGTGCGCTCGGATTCGGTGAGTGCCGACCAGACGTCTTCGATCGGGTCCGGATACTCGCGCCGGAGTTCGAGCCGGGTTTCGTCCTTGTCCATGATGTGAAGATAACCGTAGGCTTAATTAAGCGTCAACTTATTCGTTGGTCAGGACCAGACGGCCGCGGAGTCTGCCCGTGGCAAGGCGCTCGTGCGCTTTCACCACCTCGTCCAAGGGCACCGTGCCCGCGACCCGCAGAGCGAGCGTGCCGTCGTCGACGAGGGCCGCCAGATCGGCCAGTGCGGGGCCGTCCGCGCGGATCCAGACGTGCTCGACCTTGATGCCGCGCAAGGGAATCGGCGCCGCTCCGGCCGCGAACACCACGAACCGGCCGCGGTTGGTCACCGCGTCCAAGGCTTCGAGTCCGAGCAGGGCGGTGTCGAGGGCCGCGTCGACACCGCCGGGGATCTCCGCCCGCACGCGGTCGGCCAGGAAGTCGTCACGAGGCACGAAAACCTCCGCGCCGAAGCCTCGAACCAGTGCTTCGTCGGAGGAACCGGCGACGGCCACCACACGAAAACCGCGAGCCTTGGCCAAGGCGACCGCGTAGCCGCCGACCGCGCCGGCCGCACCGGTCACCAGGATCGTCGCTCCCGGCGGCAGGTCGAGCAGATCGAGCGCCTGTGCCGCGGTGAGACCGTTCAGCGGCAGGGTCGCGGCCTCCACGGCGGACACGGTCCGCGGGGCGGCGGCGATCGCGGCCGCGTCGAGTACGACGAACTCGGCGTGCGTGCCGAGCGCGGTTGCGGGCCGGTCCCGCAGGCCGATCACGGCGTCGCCCGTGGCGAACCCGGTGACACCGTCGCCCATCGCGTCGACCATTCCGGCGACATCCCAGCCGATCCCGATCACCTCGCGCGGCGGGATGATCCCCGCCTCGGTCAGGAATCCCGACCGGGTCGCGGCGTCGACGGGGTTGACCCCGGCCGCCGCCACCTTCACCCGCACCTGGCCGGTTCCCGGGACGGGCACCGGGATCTCGGTGAACTCAAGGACTTCCGGGCCGCCGAACCGCCGGACCACCACTGCACGCATCGTTTCTCCTCCAAAGGGGGTTCGTTCCGGACGAACGTATGGGGAGCTACTCTCCATCGGGAAGTACGCACTTCGAGGTGCCCAACCCACGCGGAGGTATGCGAACCGTGGTCACGCGCACGGCACAGGAACGCCGGAACGAGGAGAAGCGGGCCTACGACGCCTACCTCGCGGCCTGCCCGGCCCGGAAGCTGCTCGACGAGGTCTCGGGCAAATGGGTCAGTCTCGTCCTCGTCGCACTCGGCGACGGGCCCGAGCGCTACAGCGACCTCTCCCGCCGGATCGCCGGTGTCAGCCAGAAGATGCTCACGCAGACCCTGCGGACCCTGGAGCGGGACGGCCTGCTGACCCGCACCGTCACGCCGTGCGTGCCGGTCCGCGTGGACTACGAACTGACCGAACTCGGCCGGAGCCTCCTGCGGCTGGTGGCCGGGATCAAGGACTGGGCGGAGACACGGTTCGACGAGGTCGAGTCCGCCAGGGATCGTTACGACGCGCGATCGACGGCTGTCACCATCGGGTCGGACGGCGCGGGCTAGGGTAACCGGGTGTCCACCGCACGCGCCGAACGATTGGTCAACCTGGTTCTGGCCCTCTTGTCCACCCGGCAGTACCTCACCGCCGAGCGGATCCGGGGCATCGTGCCCGGGTACGCCGACGCGGCCAGCGACGAGGCCTACTTCCGCATGTTCGAGCGCGACAAGACGGAACTGCGTGAACTCGGGATCCCGCTGGAGACCGGCCGCAACTCCGCGTTCGACGCGATCGACGGCTACCGCATCGCGCGCCGCGACTACGAACTCGGCGAAATCGACCTCGCGCCCGACGAGGCGACCGCGGTCGGTCTCGCCGTCCGGCTGTGGGACTCGCCGGAACTGACCGGAGAAGCACAGGGCGCGCTGGTGAAACTCCGCGCCGCCGGGGTCGAGGTCGACGACCACGCACCCACCGTCGTCGAACCCCGCGTCCGCGCGGAACCCGCGTTCGGCCCGCTGCTCGCCGCCGTCCAAGCCGGGCAGGCGGTGCGCTTCGAGTACCGGCGCAGCGGTTCGGCCGAACGCAAGATCCGCACCCTCGAACCGTGGGGCGTGGTGTCCTGGCGAGGCCGTTGGTACGTCGTCGGGCATGACAGGGACCGTGGTGCGTCCCGGTGTTTCCGGCTGTCTCGCGTGACCGGGAAGGTCGACGCCTTCGGGGAATTCGGCGTCGTCGAACGCCCGGAAGGGGTCAACCTGCTGCGGATGGTCTCGGCCAGCAGCAGCGAGGACCCGTCCGCGCCGACGACCGCCAGCGTCTGGGTCGCCGACGGCCGGGCCGCCGGTGTCCGCCGTCGTGGCCGGGTCGTCGGCCGCAGCGTCGCCGGGGGAGAAGAAGGCGACCTCGTGGAGATCGAGCTGTACTACCCCGAATCCGCCGCCGACTGGCTCACCGCCCACGGCCCGGATGTCCTGGTCCTCGAACCCGAGGTGCTCGCGAAGTCGGTTTTCAGCCGCCTCGAAGCCATCGCGCACGCCGGTGGTGCCCGATGAGCGCCACCGGACGCATGCCGCGCCTGCTCGCGCTCGTGCCGTACCTGCTGGCCCGGCCCGGTATCAAGATCGACGACGCCGCCCACGACTTCGACGTCACGCCCAAGCAGCTGCGCAAAGACCTCGAACTGCTCTGGATGTGCGGGCTGCCCGGCTACGGCCCCGGCGACCTGATCGACCTCTCCTTCGAGGGCGACACGATCGTCGTCACCCACGACGCCGGCATGAATCGCCCGCTGCGGCTCACCGGCGGCGAGGCGACCGCCATGCTCGTCGCGTTGCGGGCGTTGGCCGAGACACCCGGCGTGCTCGACGCCGACGCCGTCCGCCGGGCCATCGCGAAGATCGAAGCCGCCGCGGGGCAGGCCCAGCCGTCGGGAATCGTCGTCGGCGGGGGAGTCCGCGAAGGTAAGAAGACGGCTAGTACCCGCGAAGCCGTCCGGGCCGCGCTCACCGCGAAGCGCGCGTTGCGGATCCGGTACTACACCGCGTCCAAGGACGAGATCACCGAACGCACCGTCGACCCCATGAGGCTGCTCATCGTCCAGGCGGTCGGCTACCTCGAAGCGTGGTGCCGTCGCGCGGAGGACGTCCGGCTGTTCCGGCTCGACCGCATCGACGAACTCACCGTGCTCGACGAACCCGCCGTCCCGCCCGCGCACGCGCGGCCGACCGACATCTCCGACGGCGTTTTCCGCCCTCGTCCCGATCAGCAGGAAGCCGTTATCCTCCTCGATCCCGACGCACGCTGGGTAGCCGAGTACTACCCCTGCGAGGAACTCGACGAGCTCGACGGCGGGCGCCTGCGGATCCGGATGCGGTACGCCGACGAATCCTGGATGGTCCGGCTGGTCCTCGGTTTGGGCGGAGACGCACAGGTGGAGAGCCCGGTCACGCTCGGCGAGGCAGTTCGTCAGCGGGCGGCCGACGCGCTGGCGCGAGCTCGTCACCTTGCGTCAACCTATGAGCAGTAGGGTGACGCCGTGTCGTACCTGCCGAGCATCGCGCTCGCCGTCGCCGGGCTGATCGCGCTCTTTGTTCTGCTCATCAAATTACGCAGAGTCTTGCGCGTGCTCACCCATACGATGAGCATGGTGGCTACGAACACCCGAAAACGGACAGGGCTACTTCGCGCCCGGTCGGCCGCGCTCCGCGTGGCGATCGCGCAACGACGTGGGCCCGAAGACCGGTAACATCTCACTCAGAGACTCGAGAAGGAGGCCGCAAACGATGAACGCGCTGCAGCCGTGGCACATCATCATCCTGGTGCTCGTCGTTGTTCTGCTGTTCGGCGCCAAGAGGCTTCCGGACGCCGCGCGGTCCATCGGCAAGTCCATGAAGATCTTCAAGGCCGAGACCAAGGACATGGCCGGAGACAAGGACAAGGCCGCCGAGACCGAAGAGGTCGAGACCAAGCAGCTGCCGCAGGCCACCACGCCCGCGCCCGCCGCTTCGGCCGCGCAGGACAAGCAGGTCGCCGACCTCCAGCGTCAGCTCGACGAGCTCAAGAAGCAGCAGGCCGCCACGCCCGCTCCGGCCGAGCAGGCGCAGAAGAACGCCAGCTGAGCGGTCGTAGCAAGCAGCTTCTAACCAGCTCAGCGGAGCCTGTTCGCGGATGAGCGCGCCGAAGTCACGGCGCGCTCACGGTGGACCCTGACTAGAACGGACTGTCCAGTGGCGGATTCCGCCTCCGGTGAGGAACGCCGCGGGTCGAAGCGGCGTAAGCGCAGCCGTCGGACCAATCCCGACGGCACGATGACGCTCGCCGAGCACATCTACGAGTTCCGGCGCCGTCTGGGCTTCGCGCTGCTCGCTCTCGTGGCGGGCGGAATCCTCGGTTTCATCTGGTTCCAGACGACGGTCGGTCCCATCCCGTCGCTGGGCAAGCTGCTGACCGACCCCTACTGCGCGGTGCCGGCCGATCGCCGGTTCGACGGCCCCACCGGTGGATGCAAGCTGCTGCAGACCGTGCCCTTCGAAGCGTTCATGACGCAGTTGAAGGTCGGTCTCGCGGGCGGCGCGGTGCTGTTCTCGCCGCTGTGGCTGTACCAGATCTGGGCGTTCGTCGCTCCTGGCCTGTACTCCAAGGAGCGCAAGCACGCGCTCACCTTCGTCGCGTTCGCGTCGGTGCTCTTCGCCGCCGGTGCCGTGCTCGCGTACCTGCTCGTGCCGCACGCACTCGCACTGCTGATGGACTTCGGTGGCGACCAGTTCATCACCGCGCTCACCGCGGACAAGTACGTCTCGTTCATCCTGTCGCTGCTGCTGATCTTCGGCGTCAGCTTCGAGCTCCCACTGCTCGTGGTGATGTTGAACCGCGTCGGCGTCTTGAAGTACCAGATGCTGAAGAAGTGGCGCCGTGGCCTGATCATGATGCTGTTCGTCTTCGCCGCGTTCGCCACGCCGGGTTCTGACCCGTTCTCGATGCTCGGTCTGGCCGGCGCGCTGATCGTGCTGCTGGAGATGTCCATCCAGATCGCGCGCTTCCACGACCGCAAGCTCGACAAGGAACGCGGCACCGAAGGCTGGGACAAGCTCGACGACGACGAGGCCGCGCCGTTCGACTACACGCCGAGCACGATCGACGACGAGCCCTCGGCCACCACCGGTGGCAAGCGGACCAACACCGACGACGTCACCTGATCCCGGCATGCACGCGGCACTGGCCGTCCACCCCGCTTCCGGTAACGGGGCCGCGGGACGGCTGATGGAGTCGGTCTCGGCGCGGCTGCGGCCCGTCGTGGACCGGCTCGACGTCCTCGTCGCCAACACGGTCGAGGAATCCCGCGCCCTGATGACCGACTCGCGCGCGGCCGGGCTGGACGTCCTCGTAGTACTCGGCGGTGACGGCGCGGCGCACCAAGGCGTCCAGTTCTGCGCCGAATCCGGTGTCGCCCTCGGCCTCGTCCCCGCGGGCACCGGCAACGACTTCGCCAGGGCTCTCGGCATTCCGGAGAATCCGCATGCCGCCGCGGACGCGGTCGCGCGGCGGTTGCAGGCCGGGACGCGGCGGAGGATCGACCTCGGCCGGGCCGGTGGCGAATGGTTCGCCACCGTTCTCTGCTCCGGCTTCGACGCTCTGGTCACCGAACGCGCGAACCGGCTGACGTGGCCTCGCGGCCCGCGCCGCTACGACGTCGCGATCCTGGCCGAACTCGCCGCGTTCCGGCCCCGGCCGGTCGTGCTCCGCACCGACGTCGAGACCCTCGAACTCGACGCCACCATGATCGCCGTCGGCAACACCCCGTTCTACGGTGGCGGCATGCGGATCTGCCCGGGAGCCGACCCGGAGGACGGCCTTTTCGACGTCACCGTCGTGGGTAACGCGACCCGGCGTGACCTCCTCCGGATGCTGCCCGGTGTGCGCTCCGGCGGTCACCTCGCGCATCCGGCGGTGCGGACCCTCAAAGCCGCCCAGATCCACCTCGCGGGCAGCGATCTGCCCGTCTACGCCGACGGCGAACCGCTGGGCAGGCTGCCGATCGACATCACCTGCGTCCCCGGAGCGCTCACCGTCCTCGGCTGAGCCCGGCGTAACCGCCCGCGCGCCATACCTGGCCCCGGAACGTCGCGGCCGACATCAAGTCGCCGCGCGGGAAGAAGACGCCGCCGCAGCGGTGGCAGAACCAGCCCTGCCGCCAATACGCGAGCGCGTCCGGGATGCCACGGCGGATCCTGGCGTTGCGCCGCAGCCGGAGCACGAACAGCACGGCGAAGAGCGCGACCAGCGCGAACGCGCCGAACGGGAAGATCCACGCCCCGACCGCCGCCCCGGCCCGCGCGCCCGCGGTCGGCGCGGGGTTCTCGGCGAGCACGTCGTTGGCGAACGAGACGAACACGAACGCGGGGATCAACAGGAACAGCGCCAGCGTCAGGAAGCAGCCGCCGCCGCGGACCACCGGATACGGGTTGAGCGCGGCCGCGGTCGCGGTCACCGACACGCCGCGATGCGACGTCGCGGTGTAGACCATGCCGTCACCTGCGGGGACGGCCGTCATCGACCCCTGCACCCGGTAGGTGGTCTGCCCGCCCTGGAACACCGCCGGCACACTCTGCACCTGGTCGACCTGCGCGCACTGCGGGCAAGCGATCTCCATGGTGTCCCCTCTCGATCACGAATCGGGCCCTTGGATGCGAGCGGGGTGTCCACCGTTCCCGGGATCGTCACACCGAGTGCGAACTGTCGGTGGGGTGTGGAACCCTGACGAAGTGGTCAACAGCCCTTCTCAGACCCCGGCCGAGGCGTACGCAGCCTCCCAGCGCCGCGCTCGATACCCCCAGCTGACCCGGTTCGCCGCGGAATCGTCGTTCGAGTTCGACGACTTCCAGATCCGCGGCTGCGAGGCGCTCGAAGGCGGCCACGGTGTGCTCGTCTGCGCGCCGACCGGCGCCGGGAAGACCGTGGTCGGCGAATTCGCGGTGCATCTCGCCCTCGCCGAAGGTCGCAAATGCTTCTACACGACACCCATCAAGGCGTTGTCGAACCAGAAGTACGCCGATCTCGTGAGCCGCTACGGCGCCGACGCCGTCGGCCTGCTGACCGGTGACACCTCGATCAACGGCAACGCACAGGTCGTGGTCATGACCACCGAGGTCCTGCGCAACATGCTCTACGCCGGGTCCTCGACCATCGGAGAGCTCGCGTACGTGGTGATGGACGAGGTCCACTACCTCGCCGACCGGTTCCGCGGCGCCGTTTGGGAAGAGGTCATCCTCCACCTGCCCGAGCACGTCCGGGTCGTCGGCCTGTCGGCCACGGTGAGCAACGCCGAGGAGTTCGGCGAATGGCTGGTCGAGGTCCGCGGCGACACCACCGTCGTCGTCGACGAGCACCGTCCCGTCCCGCTGTGGCAGCACATGCTGGTCGGAAACCGGCTGATGGACCTGTTCGCGGGGCAGGAGGAACACGCGCCCGGCGCCGAACTGCGGATCAACCCCAGCCTGCTGCGTCGCACCGAGGAGGTCGGCCGCGGTTTCGCCCCGGCAGGGATGCGCGGGCCGAGGGGCCGCCGCGGGGCGCCGTCACGGATGCCGCGGTTCCGGCCGCCGTCCCGCACCGACACGGTCGAGCGCCTGGACAACGCCGGTCTGCTCCCGGCCATCGTGTTCATCTTCTCCCGCGCCGGCTGCGATGCCGCCGTCGGCCAGTGCGTCCGGTCCGGCCTGCGGCTCAACGGTCCCGAAGAGGTCGAGAAGGTCCGCCGCATCGTCGCCGAGCGCACCAAGGACCTGCCCGAAGGCGACCTCGGCGTCCTCGGTTACTGGGAATGGCGTGAGGCGCTCGAACGCGGGATCGCCGGGCACCACGCCGGTCTGCTCCCGGCGTTCAAGGAGACCGTCGAGGAACTGTTCGTCCAGGGCCTGGTGAAGGCCGTCTTCGCCACCGAGACGCTCGCGCTGGGCATCAACATGCCCGCGCGCACCGTCGTCCTGGAACGGCTGGTGAAGTACAACGGCGAGGCGCACGTCGACCTGACACCGGGGGAGTACACGCAGCTCACCGGGCGGGCCGGGCGGCGCGGGATCGACGTCGAAGGGCACGCCGTCGTCGCCTGGCAGCCGGGGATCGACCCGAAGCAGGTCGGCGGTCTCGCCTCCACCCGGACGTACCCGCTGCGGTCGTCGTTCCGGCCCGGCTACAACATGGCGGTGAACCTGGTCGCCCAGGTCGGCGCCGAGGCGGCCCGTGATCTGCTGGAGCAGTCTTTCGCGCAGTTCCAGGCCGACCGGTCGGTGGTCGGGACGGCGCGGCGGATCGAGCGGAACAAGGAGGCCCTGCGGGGTTACACCGCCGCCATCACCGGTGAGTTCGACGAGATGCTCGAGTACGTCGAGCTGCGCGCGAAGATCTCGGCCAGGGAGAAGGCGCTCTCGCGGCAGAACACCTCCGCGCGCCGCGCCGGCACGGCCGAGTCGCTGGAGAAACTCCGCAAGGGCGATGTCATCGCCGTGCCCGCGGGCAGGCGCGCGGGGCTCGCGGTCGTCGTCGACCCCGGCCTCGACCCGATCCGCGAACCGCGGCCCGTCGTGGTCACCGAGGACCGCTGGTCCGGCCCGCTCTCGGTCTCCGACTTCCCGGCGCCGGTGGAGGCGCTCGGGAACATCAAGCTGCCGAAGCACATCGAGCTGCGTTCACCCAAGACCCGCCGTGACATCGCGGCGAGTCTTCGCAACGCGGGAATCTCCTTGCCCGGCAGGCAAAAACGCCGCGCCGGGGCCAATGAGGACGGTGAACTGGCCGCGCTGCGGCGTGCCCTGCGCGCGCATCCTTGCCACGGTCTGGCCGAGCGCGAGGCGAACCTGCGCTGGGTCGAGCGGTACCAGCGTCTCTCGGCGGAGACCGAGCAGCTGGAACGCAAGGTCGCCGCGACCACGCATTCGCTCGCCCGCGCCTTCGACCGCATCCTGCGATTGCTCGGCGAACGCGGCTACCTCGGCCCCGAATCCAAGGGCGACGGCGAGGACCGCGTCACCGAACACGGCAAGCGCCTCACCCGCCTCTACAGCGAGTCCGACCTACTCGCCGCCGAATGCATCCGGCACGACGTCTGGAAGGGCCTGGTACCCGCCGAACTCGCGGCCGTCGTCTCGACGCTGGTCTTCGAGGCACGCCGCGACACCGCGGGCGAGCCGCGCCTGCCCGCGGGCAAGGTGCTCGACGCGTGGCAGGCGACCACGCGCCTGTGGATGGAACTCACCGAAGACGAGCGCCGTCACAAGCTGGACCGCACCCGCGAGCCCGACGCCGGCTTCGCCTGGCCCATTTACCGCTGGGCGCGCGGCGAATCGCTGGAGAAGGTCCTCACCGCCGCGGAGGCGAACGGTCAGGAGTTGTCCGCCGGTGACTTCGTGCGGTGGTCACGGCAGGTCATCGACCTGCTGGACCAGATCCGCGACGTCCTCGGGAGGGCCGATCCGGTGGGCGCGGCGGCCTCGGACGCGGTGAAGGCTTTGCGGCGTGGCGTCGTGGCGGCGGGCGGAGCCTGACCGGGCTCGCGCTTGGGACGGACCGAAAGCGCGTGAAGGCCCCCTTCCCTCGGCTCAGCCGAGGGAAGGGGGCCTTCACGCGGCCAAGTTCCGGTACTCACGACCACGAGGCGTTGGGCTGACCGGCGGATTCGATGCCCCCACCGGTGTGAGCACGGTCGCGTCGAGTTGTACCGACACCACCCGGGAACAGTGGGCAGGGGCGCCGACCTGTGGTTGGATCGCCCACGACGGCCAGGCAATACCGGCCGGTGACGATGGCGGAACAGGCGGAGGCGAACGATGAGCACGCCGTATGGCGGCAACGACCCGCAGCAGCAGCCCCAATGGGGGCAGCAGCCGGGCTACGGGCAACAGCCAGGCGGCGCTCAACCGCCGAGCGGCCCGCAGCAGCAACCGCAATGGGGTCAGCAGCCGCAGCACGACCCGTCGCAGCAGCAGCCCCAGTGGGGCCAGCAGCCCGCGCCCTACGACCCGTCCCAGCAGCAGCCCGGGTATCCGCAGACCGGTCAGCAGCCCGGCTACGACCCCTCCCAGACGCAGCAACAGCAGCCGCAGTGGGGCCAGCAGCCGCCGCAGTACGGTCAGCAGCCGGGCTATCCGCAGAGCGGACCCCAGCAGCAGCCCGGCTACCCGCAGAGCGGCCCGCAGCAGCAGCCGCAGTACGGGCAGCCGCAGCAGCAGGGCCAGTACGAGTACGGCCAGGGTCAGTTCGCGGGCACCCAGGGTGAGGCGCAGGACAAGCCGAAGTCCAAGAAGGGCCTGTTCATCGGGATCGGCGCGCTCGTGGTGATCATCGCCGCGGTCGGCATCCTCGGGTTCGTCACGCCGGGCTGGTTCAACACCCAGGTCTTCAACAACACCCAGATGCAGACCGACGTGCAGAAGCTGCTCACCGAGACCTACGGGATCAAGGAGATCAGCGCGGTCACCTGCCCCGCGGGCCAGGAGGTCAAGGACGGTGTGAAGTTCACCTGCACCGCCACGATCGAGGGCAAGCCGCAGGAGGTGCCGATCACCGTCAAGGGTGAGACCGGCAACTACGAGGTCTCGCCACCCGCCACCACCAAGTAAACGGGGGGCGCCCGGGGCGGTCGATCCTGCATGATCGTCTCATGAGCGACTTCTCAGTACGGCCGCTCCGGTCCGACGAAGACCGGGCGGCGTTGGATCTGTTCAGGCGGGCCTTGCATGTCAAGGAGATGACCGACGAGGAATGGTCGGCCGCCGCCGCGTCGTGCCAGCCGGACCGTGGTTTGGGCGCGTTCGATCCGGAACTGATCGGCACCGTGCGGTCGTTCGACTCGGAAGTGACGCTGCCCGGCGGCGGCACCACGCCGCTCGCCGCGGTCAGCCTCGTCGGCGTCCGCGCCGACCGCACCCGCCGCGGCGTGCTGACGGCGTTGATGCGTGCCCAGTTCGAGGATTTCGCCGCCCGCGGCTTTCCCGCGGCGATGCTGCACGCGTCCGAAGGCGCGATCTACGGCCGGTTCGGCTACGGCGTCGCCGCGCGGGGCAAGTCGATCGAGGTCGACAGGAACCGTGCCCGGTTCCGCCCCGAGGTCCCGGCCGGTGGGCAGATCTCCTTGCTGGATCTGGAAAGCACCATCGAGCAGTGGCCGTCGCTCTTCGACGCGCTCCCGCGCACGCGGCCGGGGATGATCGCTCGCAGCCCGTACTTGTGGCCGGGCTACGAGCGGGAGGCGCGCAAGGCGACCGCTCCGATCTCGACAGCGGTGCACCGCGGCCCGGATGGGGTCGACGGCTATGTCACGTACACCGTCGAGCGGCCCCATCTCGGCGCCCAGACGCTGATGAAGATCCAGTCCTTCCATTACGCGAGTCCCGACGCGTTCGCCGGGCTGTGGCGCTACTTGCTGTCCGTGGATCTGGTCGACCGCATCACCGCCGAGAAGCGGCCGCTCGACGAACCCATCGAGTTGCTGTTCACCGACCCGCGCCACGCGGCGGTGCAGAAGACCCAGGACGAGGGCTGGCTCCGCTTGGTCGACGTCGCCGCGATGCTCGACGCCCGGACGTACCACGGTGAATCGGTCGTCATCGAGGTGAACGATCCCTTCCTGGAGCACAACTCCGGCCGCTATCGCCTTTCCGAGGAAGGCGCGGCCCGCACGACCGACCCGGCGGACCTCGGACTGGACGCCGATACTCTGTCGATGCTGTATCTGGGTGGCTGGCGCGCGTCGGATCTCGCGACCGCGGGACGTGTCCGCGCGACCGGCGAGTCCGCGTTGGAGCGAGCGGACCTGCTGTTCGGCACGCGGGTGAACCCCTGGTGCGGTACCTTCTTCTGACGTTGGAAGATCACGTTTCCGGGGGTGGAGAAGCTTGAGCAGGCGAGCCGTCGCGACGGTCGGTCTGTGCTGTGCCGCTTTCGCGGTGCTGTCGGCGTGTTCGGACACGCCGGCACCCGCGCCGGCGACGAAGACCGTCACGGTCCCGCCGACGACGAGCACGTCGGTCACCACCAGCACGTCGGGCGGCTCGTCCTCCTCCAGCGCTCCGGGCAGAGTCTTCGACCCCAGGACCATGCAGGCGGACGTGAAGAAGGTCCTCACCGAGACCTACCAGCTCCGCGACGTCGGTGACGTGCTCTGTCCGGCGAACCAGACGGTCAAGGACGGCAGCACGTTCAGCTGCACCGTCCAGGTCGGCGGAGAGGGCAAGACCGTCACGATCACCGTCACCGGCGAGGACGGCCGCTACGAAGTCGGCGCACCCGGCTGAAAACCGGTTGGGATTCTCCGGTTTCGGGCGGCAGGATCGCTGCCATGAGCGAATTCCACGTACGTGCCGTGGCCGAAGGTGAACAGCGAGCCTGTCTCGAACTGCTCGAACAGGCCTTGCACGCCAAGCCGATCTCGGACGAAGCCTGGGCCAAGATGGCTCCGACCTGGCCCGCGGCCGGGAAGTTCGCCGCGTTCGACGACCACGGCACCCCGGTGGGGATCGCCAGCTCCTTCGACACCGAACTCACCGTCCCAGGTGGACGGAAGCTCGCGACCGCCGCCGTCGACGGGGTCGGTGTCCGCGCGGACTGGACCCGGCGCGGGATCCTCACCGCGATGATGGCCACCCAGTTGGAGGACATCGCCGCGCGCGGGGTCCCGCTCGCCGCGTTGCACGCTTCGGAAGGCGTCATCTACGGCCGCTTCGGCTACGGTGCGGCCACCTATGGGAAGGGCGTTCACATCGAGCGACCCCGAGCCAAGCTCCGTGACGGTTCGGGGCGCGACGGCGTGGTCCGATTCCTCACCCCGGCCGAGGCGGTCGAGCGCGTTCCCGCCCTGTATCGCCGATTCGCGGGCGAACGACCAGGCTTCGCCGCCCGCCCGGAAATGTGGTGGCCGGGCTTCTTCGACCGGGTCGTCACCGGGAACGACGGCTACCGCGTCGCCGTCCACAGTGGACCGGACGGCGAGGACGGCTTCGTCGTTTACCAGACCATCGACATGCGCGACCGGCAGGCGCCGGAGCGTGGTGCGCTGCTCGACATCCGTGAACTGCACGCCGCGACACCGAGGGCGTGGGCGGGGTTGTGGCGCTTCCTGCTGTCGATCGACCTGGTCTCGGCCGTCGCCGGACGAGGCCGCCCGATGGACGAGCCGATCGCCGAACTGCTCACCGACCCGCGTGCGGTGAACACCACCGAGGTCATCGACGATCTGTGGGTGCGACTCGTCGACGTGCTCGCCGCGCTCCAGGCCCGCACCTACGGAACCGCCGAAGCCGTGGTGCTGGAAGTGCTCGACAGGCAGCTTCCGGACAACAACGGCCGCTACGCCGTCGGCCCGGGCGGCGTGGATCGCACCACCGCCGAGGCTGATCTGCGGTTGGACGTCGACACCTTGGCGTCGCGGTACCTCGGCCACGGCCTGTTCAGCGACCTGGTGACGGCAGGCCGCGTCGAGGTGCTGAACGAGGCGGCGGTCGCCCGTGCCGACTCGTTGTTCCACACCGTGCGTGCCCCGTGGTGCGGAACGTTCTTCTAGTGTCCTGAGTCCGATGTTCGTGTCGTAAGTACGCGGCAGGCACGGTGACTCCGTTCGCCGAACTCGCGTGCTCAGAGCCGTGACTCGCGTGCTTGGAGGCCGAACTCGCGAGATCCGCCTCTGAGCACGCGAGATACGGCTCCGAGCACGCGAGTGCGGGGTTTGATCCGACGCAGAACTTCCGGTGCACGACACTAGGCCGGGTTGCGACGCGGTTTGATCCGCACCTGCGGCAGCGTGGGTGCGGGCAACCACGCCGTGGTGCCCTGGTAGCCCTCCACTCGGCCGAACCGATCCGCCTGTGCCTGCCACGCCTCGCGGTACTCGGCGATCTCTTCGTGGCTTCGGCCGACGAAGTTCCACCACATGACGAGTTCCTCGGTGAACGGGGTCCCGCCGAGGAGGAGCACCCGGGCCGCTTCGCCGCCGTGGTTGGCCAGTTCCAGCCGCCCGGGACCGGGGGCGAGGTAGGCGAGTTCCCCGGTGCCCAGCGCGGTTCCGGCGACGGTGACGGAGCCGATGTCCTGGAGGACACCGTGTTCGAAGGTCGGGTCGACGTCGAGGCGCACGGTCGCCTCCGGCGCCACGGTGAGTTCGGCGCCCAGCAGGGGAGTGAACGCCGGGACCGGTGACGTGGTCCCGGCGAGGCTGCCGAGGAAGACCCGTGCGGTGGCGCCGTCCAGTTGGAGCAGCGGTGGCGCGTAGTGCCGGAAATCCCGTCCGGTGTCGCGGTGTTCGCCCGGCAACGCGATCCACAGCTGGACGCCGTGCAGCGTCGAAGTGTCCGGTGTGGACACTTCCGAATGCGCGATGCCGTGTCCCGCCGTCATCAGGTTGAGTTCACCGGGCCGGACCATGGCACTCGTGCCGATGCTGTCGCGGTGCTCGATCTCGCCGCTGAACAGCCAGCTCGCGGTCTGGAGGCCGGTGTGCGGATGCGGCGCGACGTCCATCCCGCCGGACTCCGACACGTCCTGCGGTCCGTAGTGGTCGGCGAAACACCACGCGCCGATCAGGGATCGCTGCCGTTGCGGAAGCGTCCGGCGGACGCGGATCGCACGCGGCCCACCGAGCGGGACCTCGCGCGGGGTCAGCACGGTGACGCCGTCTCCCGGCCGGTCCCGGCACAGCAGTTCGGCCGGGTCGGTCTCGGTGTTGCTCACGACTTGGGGAGCGCGGCCAGCAGACGCTCCACCGAACGGCCGAGATTCCAGCGCTCCGCCAGTTCCGCGACCTTGTCCGGATCGGCTGGCTCGGACGGCACGGTGTCCGGCCGGGACTGCTCGACCGGCGCGTCGGCGGCGACCCGGACGACGGTCGGCGCGACCGCGAGATAGTCGGCGGCGTCGGTGAGCCGCAGCCGCGTCTTGAGCGGCACGCGCGAGTCGCCGGCGTTGGACGCCTCGATGAGTTCCTGTAGCGAACCGAACTGCGTGATCAGTTTCGCCGCGGTCTTCTCGCCGATCCCGGCCACGCCGGGCAACCCGTCCGACGGGTCCCCGCGCAGCGCGGCCATATCGGCGTATCCAGGGCCGGCGTTCCCCGCCGGGATCCCGTACTTCTCGGCAAGCTCGTCCGGGCCGAGGATCTCGGCCTTGTTCCAGCCCTTGCCGACGTAGATGACGACCGTGGACGTCGGCTCGTGGCGGACCAGCTGGAACAGGTCACGGTCGCCGGTGATGACCTCGACCGGTGACTTCTTCTCGCGGATCGCGAGCGCGCCGATGACGTCGTCGGCCTCGTATCCGGCCGCCTCGGCCGTCGCGAGCCCGAAGGCCTCCAGCAGTTCCAGGATGATCGGCACCTGCGGGGTGAGCGTGTCCGGCACCTCTTCGACGTCGCCGCCCTCCGGGACTTCTTCGGCCACGCGGTGCGCCTTGTAGCTGGGCAGCAGATCGGTGCGGAACTTCGGCCGCCAGTCCGCGTCCAGGCACGCCACGAGCCGGGCGGGCCGCCGGTCGACGAGGATCCGCGCGACGGTGTCGGTGAAGCCGCGTACGGCGTTGACCGGCGTCCCGTCCGGGGCGGTCATCGACTCGGGCAGTGCGTAGAACGAGCGGAAGTAGAGGCTCGCGGAATCAAGGAGGGCGAGAGGTCCGGTCACGCGGACAGCCTGCCACGTTCCGGCCCGAATGTCCGTGAAGGACCCGACCCCCAGCCGAGTCCTCCACGGACACCGGTCAGGCGGCGTAGGGCCGCGCCTGACGTGCGTCGCGCAGGGCCTGTGCCCACCAGCCCAGCTGGTTCAGCTGTGTGGTGGCCGCGAGATCGGCGCCGTCGGCGTCCAGGTGTTCACCGTCGGACCCGAAGTTGTTCCAGGCGTAGGGGAAGCTCACGGTCTCGCGGATCGTCATGGCGTGAAGTTCGGCGAAGACCGGGCGCAGGTGCTCGACCGCGCGCAGGCCGCCGGAGATCCCGCCGTAAGAGACGAAGGCGACCGGCTTCCCGTGCCATTCGCGGCCGGTGTTGTCGAGGGCGGTCTTGAGCGGGCCGGGGTAGCTGTGGTTGTACTCGGGGACGATCACGACGACGGCGTCCGCGGCGGCGACGCCGGAGGAGAGCCCGTCGGGGGATTCGGCCAGATCGATGACGGACAGGTTGACGTCTTCGCGTTGTTTGGCGCGATCGAGGAACCAGTTCGCGACCACGGGAGCGAAGCGTCCTTCGCGGACGCTGCTGATCACCACGGCGAGGTTGTAGGGCGTCTCAGTTGTCATGACGCAAACCGTAAAACCTGAACCTTGCTAGAGGTCAAACTCTGGATTCGCTGGAATCTGGGCGCTCAATCGCAGAGAACTCTTTGCAGAGAAGTCTCTGCGGTTGTAGGGTCGACGGCATGGGGAAGGGCGATAGGTATCTCGCGCGGATCGACGGCCGCCTTCTGCGAGCGTTGTCGCATCCGCTGCGGGTCAGGATTCTGGAACTGTTGCGAGAGGACGGCCCGGCGACGGCGTCCGGGCTGGCGAAGCGGGTGGGAGAGAGTTCAGGGACCACCAGCTGGCATCTGCGGCAGCTGGCCGAATGCGGCCTGATCACGGACGACGCCGAACGCGGCAGCAGGCGCGACCGGTGGTGGAAGGCCGTGCACGACGGGGATCAAATGCACGCCGAGGACTTCATCGACGACCCAGATCTCGCAGGCCCTTTCAGCGCCTACGTGCGCACGCTGATCGAGCAGCGCTACGCCGCCGAAGCGCAGTTCGTCGCCGAGGTGCGGGACTGGGGCGACGAGTGGATCGACAAGGCCAGCTTTCACGACTCGCCACTCCCGCTGACGCCTGATGAGGCCGCGGCGATGAGCGACGAGATCATGGCGGTGATCGACCGCTACCGCCGTCCTAAGAAGGAAGGCGACACCCAGGTCCGCGTCCACTGGGCGGCCTTCCCGAGACGATCGCGGACGGAACAGCCATGAGCAGACTGCCACTGGGGGCCCTGGTCGCGGCTTCGGGGATCTCCTCGGCCGGGGTGATGATGACGCTGATCGCGATTCCCTGGTACGTCCTGCAGAGCACCGGCAGCGGTACGAAGACCGGCCTCGTCACCGCGGCCGAAGTGCTGGGCCTGATGGTCGCCGCGCTGCTGGGCGGGCCGATCGTGGACCGGGTCGGCGCGCGCCGGGCCAGCGTCGGCGCGGACCTGCTGACCACCGTCACGGTCCTGCTGGTCCCGCTCGCCGTGAGCACGACGGGGCTCAGCCTGCCGGGACTGATCGCGTTGTCGTTCGTGATGGGCGTGTCCCGTGGGCCAGCGGACACCGCGAAGCAGGTCCTGCTCGCGGGCGTCGTCGAACTCAGCGGAATCCGGCCCAGTCGCGGCGCCAGTGCCGTCGAGGCAGCTATGAGGACCGGCCGAATGGTGGGCGGCCCCGCGGCGGGCGCGCTCATCGCCTTGATCGGACCCGTGCCGGTGCTGGCCGTCGACGCCGGGGCGCTCCTGGTGTCCGCGGCGCTGGTGTTCAGCCTGATCCCCGCCGCGGCCGGTCCGCCACGGGCGTCCTCGGACGGCTACCTCAAGCAACTGCGCGAGGGACTCGGATACCTCAAACGCGACCGGGTGCTGCGGGCGATGGTCGGCATGTTGATGCTCACCAACAGCCTCGATTTCGGCCTGCTCGGCGTTCTGTATCCGGCGTATGGCGATCAGGTCCTGCACAGCACCGCCCTCATCGGCGCGATGATCACCGCCGTCGCGGTCGGGGGACTGCTGGGTTCGGCGCTCTACGGCTGGATCGGTCACCGGTTCTCGCGCCGCTCGGCGATCCTCGTCGCCGTCGCCATCGAAGGCGCGCCGAGGTTCGCACTCCTGGCGTTGGAACCCGCGCCGGTCGTCCTGCTCGCGGGACTGGCTGTCGCCGGGATCGGGGCGGGCGCGCTCAACCCGATTGTGCTGCCGGTGGTCTACGAACGGGTGCCCGAAGCCGTCCGCGGTCGGGTGTTCAGCCTCCTCATCGGCGGAGTGCTCGCCGCGATGCCGCTCGGCTCGATGGCGGCGGGGCTGCTGCTGGACGGAGTCGGACTCGTCGGCGCACTCGCGACGTTCGGTGGTCTGTACCTGATCGCCACCACCTTCCCCGCGATCTTCCCGGTCTGGCGGGGGCTCGACGACCCCGCCCCGATCGGGGGTGACCGGCTGGCGAGCCAAGGGTCGCGGACCGACTAGGCTCGACGTCATGTCGCGCCGTTCCCTTCACAACCCAGCCCCCGACGTCGCCAGCCTCCGCGCCCGCCTCGACCGGGCCCGTGCCGCGGCTGCCGCCGCTGACACCGACGCCCTGCTGATCGCGCCCGGCTCGGACCTGCGCTACCTGATCGGACAGGCCGGGGGCTCGTTCGAGCGGCTGACCACTCTCGTGATCCCGGCTGACGGCGTCCCGGCGCTGGTGCTGCCGAAGCTGGAGGCTCCCGGCTACGCCGACGTCCCGGCCGAGGAACTCGGCATCGAGGTCATCACCTGGGTCGACGGCGACAACGCGTACGAACTGGTCGCCGACAGGTTGGGCAAGGCCGGCCGTGTCGCGGTCAGCGACTTCACCCCGGCACTGCACGTGCTCGCCTTCCGCGGCGCGCTCGGCGACGCCGACCAGACGCTCGCCGGTCCGATCGTGCGCGAACTGCGGATGCGCAAGGACGCGGCCGAGATCCAGGCGCTGCGCGACGCCGGCGCGGCCATCGACCGTGTTCACGCCCGGGTCCACGAGTGGCTGCGGCCGGGCCGGACCGAGGCCGAGGTCGGCGCGGACATCACCGCCGCGATCGTCGAAGAGGGCCACACCCACGCGGACTTCGTGATCGTCGGCTCGGGCCCCAACGGCGCCAGCCCGCACCACGACGTCTCCGAGCGGGTCATCGAACGCGGCGACGTCGTCGTGGTCGACATCGGCGGCCCGATCGCCGAGGGCTACAACTCCGACTCCACCCGCACCTACGCGGTCGGCGAACCGCGCGACTCCGACGTCGCCGAGACGTACGCGGTCCTGCAACGCGCCCAGCGCGCCGCGGTCGAGGCCGTCCGCCCGGGTGTCACCGCCGAGCAGATCGACGCCGCCGCGCGCGACATCATCGACGGCGCGGGCTATGGCGAGTTCTTCATCCACCGCACCGGCCACGGCATCGGCCTCGACGTGCACGAGGAGCCCTACATCATCAAGGGCAACGCGCTGCCGCTCGAGCCGGGCATGGCCTTCAGCGTCGAGCCCGGCATCTACCAGCCGGGTCGCTGGGGCGCCCGCATCGAGGACATCGTCGTGGTCACCGAGGACGGCGTCGAATCGGTCAACCAGCGTCCGCACGACCTGATCGTGCTCGACGCATGACCGGTTCTCTGGAGCCGCTGGACCAGGCGATCGTGGGTGAACTGGCGGCTGATGGGCGGCGTAGTTTCACCGATCTCGCCGAGCGGGTCGGACTCTCGGTGTCGGCGGTGCACCAGCGGGTGCGGCGGCTGGAGCAGCGCGGCGTGATCCTCGGGTACACCGCGCGGCTCGACGGCGAGCAGATCGGCCTCCCGCTCACGGCGCTGATCTCGCTGACCCCGAACGATCCCGCCGCCCCGGACGACTATCCGCAGCGTCTCGAGCACATCAAGGAGATCGAGTCCTGCTACTCGGTCGCCGGGGACGAGTCGTACATCCTCCTGGTCCGGGTGGCTTCGCCTCTCGGGCTGGAGGATCTGCTCCGCCGGATCCGCGAGTCCGCCAAGGTCTCGACCCGGACCACGGTGGTGCTGTCGACGCCGTTCGAAGGTCGCTCGCCGACTCTCTGAGCACCGGGTTCCCAGAAAACGGCTGGACTTGCGCGACGCTGGTACGATAAAAGGTATGGCAACACGTAAGGTCACTCTTTCACTCGACAGCGGTGCGCTCGAGTTCGCCGAGCGGGCCGCCAAGGCACACGGGATCTCGGTCTCGTCGTGGTTGTCCAAGGCAGCCCGCAGGGAAGCCGTCCGCACCGGGTACACCCCGCAGCGCGCTCCGGTCACACCGTCCGCCGAATCGGACGAGGCCGAGCTGACCGCCGCGGAGAAGGATCTGCGTGCACAGGGGTGAAGTCTGGACGTACCACCCCCCGACCGAACCGGCACGGCAGCGCACCGTCGTGCTGCTGTCCTCGGACGGGGTGAACGAATCCGAGCGGCCGTGGCTGCTCGGCACCGAACTGCTCGACCGTGATCCACAGGACATCCTCGGTGTCGCCGTCGACGCGCGCTACTGGGTCTCCACGCTGAATCTCACGCGCCTGTACCGGCCGTGGTTCGACGAGAGGATCGCGGAGATCGACCAAGAGGTCCAGGAGCGCATCGACATCGCGTTGCGTGCCGCACTCGACCTTTAGCGGGCGATCACTTCGGGCGCGGCGTGCAGTTTGCCGTCGGGCCCGGAGAGGCACGACGCGTTACCGCCGCGTGCGGCGAGGAACTCGTTGAGACAGTTCGCGATCTGAGCGTGCCCGTTCGCGTTGGGGTGGAACGACTCCTGTAGCGCGTGGCTCGCACGGTCCACCTGGCCGAGGTCGCGTAGTTGCAGCGTCAGCCTGCTGAACCACTCGTTCGCCGGGTCACTGCTACACGCCTCGCGGCCGGCGCCCGCTCGCGACAGGTCGAGGAACCGCGCGCTGGTCGCCCTCGACGCCTGCTTGAGCCCGTCCGACAGGACGGACACGCCGTCGCGCCGCATCCACTCCAGATCCTCGGTGCGGAACGGGCAGCCATTGAGGCTGCGCAGCGCCTCCGGGATCTGAGGGCCGACAGGCGAGGCGTACGACATCAGCACGAGCTGGTAGTCCGCCGGGACGTAACCGGCCTGCGCCAGCACCTTCTTGACGTCGGCGACGGCGTTGGTCACCTTCGGCACCATGGCGTCCACTTTGGACTTCCAGGTGGTGCGAAGTGCTTCGCTGCACGGCGGATTCTGCGGCGAGAACCATGCCTTGAAGCACTCGTTGACCTGCGCGGAGAACTTCGGCTCGTCGTTCGCGCCGACCGCGATCACCACCGCCGCGACCCGGTGATCCTTGATCAGGTTCGCGAGCTGCTGAGCCTGCGAAGGCTCGGTCCACTGCTTCGCCTCGCCGAGCGCGATCTGCTCCGAAGGCGCCCCGGAACACGCGAGATTCACGCGCGCGGTGACGTCGGGGATCTTGACCTGCTCCACGAAGGCGTTGGGGGAGCGGTGGCACCAGTTGCCACCCTGCCCGTTGGTCGGGGGCCTGTAGTCACCCGCGCCCTCGCCGGAAACGGTGCTGTCGCCGATGGAGACGACCGTCAGCGGCCCCGTCCCCGGTGGGCCCTGGCGCGGGGACGGCTGCCCTGGGCGGCTTTCCGACCCGGTAAAGGCAATGAACCCGACAAGAACCACCACGAACGTGAGCGCGAGAGCACCCCACCACCACCGGAAACGTCGCATCGTCACCGGATTCTACGGACACCAGGCCCGACCGGGTGATCACGGCGGTGTGACGGTGGCGATGCTTCGGCACTGGACGTCCGGCCCGGCTGCGTCAAGAAAAGCGGATCATGCGTGCTCAGGGGCGGAACACGCGTGATTGGAGACCGAACTCGCCTGCCGTATGTCATCCGGCCGCAGACACGCGATATCCGGCCCCGAGCACGGATGATCCGGTTCCAAGCACACGTGCCGGAGGACCACGTGACACGGGGCCCTCGCGGACCGAGGGCTTCAGGCGCCGACCCAGCGCTGGACCGCGGTGTGGAGCAACTTCCGCGTCGGCCACGTCGTAGCGCTGCATGATCCCGGAGGAGAGCGCGATCATGTGGTCGGTCGCGCCGGGAACGGTGAACAGTTCGTCGCCGCGTATCGCACGGTCATCGTGACCACGGTCCTGCGCCGACTCGCCGGAGAGGACCTGCCGGACCACCGTGAGCGGCTGGACTCCGCGTTCACCGTGCTTTCGGGCGCTTTTCCTAACTGACCCCGCGGGCACCCATCCTGGAAGCGAGGATCGCCGCGCCAGGACCGGAGACCTCGCCGAGAGCCGCGTCCCGTCCGGCGATCGCCATCAGGAGTGCCTCACCGGGGCCTTGGACCTCCGGCCCGGTTCCGGCCGACCAGTCGAGGTCCGTCGCGACGAGCCGGAGCCCGCGCGTCCGCCAACCGGCCTTGATCGGCGGGGCGAAGCGCGCGAACGCCAAGGCGTGGCGCAGCCGATCGGACGGCACCTCGCGCGGAAGACCCAGCGGACGCCGGATGTCCTGCTGGTGGATGAGCCCGTCGAGCAGTGCCACCCGACCGCCGAAAGCGGCGGTCAGACCCCGCGGTTCGAGATGCTCGTCGATCCTCGCGATCAGCTCTTCCGGTGTCCGATCGGGTTTCCGTTCGACGCCGAGCGCGTTCATCCGGTCGAGTCGCAGCCCGCCTCGGACGGCCTGGCGGAGCAGATCGCGGTAGCCCAAGGCGTCGTAGTCGACGACATGGGTGACCACTTCCCGGACCGTCCACTCCGAACACAACGTCGGAGCGTCCCAGTGCGCGGGTGACAGAGTTCGCAGGAACGCGGCGAAATCGGCCCGTTCCTCCCGCGCGAGTCGCGCGACTTCGTTCACCGGACGCCTCCCGGGCTCACTCGTAGTCCAGCCACCCGCAAACGTAGTAGTTCGTGTCCTCGTTCCGCTCGACGTACCAGGAGTAGACCACGTCGCCCGCCAGCTTGCCGTTCCGTGCGCTGCGCTGCGTGATCTTGGCCTGCACGGTCACGAACTCCTGTCCGGACGGGACGGAGTACGGCAGCATCTCCCAGCGCTCGACGTAATGTCCATGGAGCTCGAACCCCAGCAGCGTCTCGCGCAGGCGCGGGCAGGTGCCGCTGCGCAACGCGGTCATGTCGTGATTGGCCAGCCCGTTCATGTAGACCTGGAACACCCGGTCGATCGCCGCGGGCTCGAGACCTGGAGCGGCCGACGAGGTCGGCGACGAGGTCGGTTCCGAGGGCGTCACGGTCACGGTCTGGGTCGGGGGAGCGGAGTACGACGTGGGCGGAGGGCCGGAATGCAATACCGGGAGGCCGCCTCGGCACGCCGATAGTGCCGTGCCGAGGCCGATCAGGAGCACGCCCGTCCGGACGCGCGAAGTCAAAGGTCTCACGCCGCCGACGCTAAGGCGCCTTCATGAAATTCGGATGAAACGGCCTAGCGCCGTGCCCAGTGGTACTGGAGCAGGATCTCCAGCGGATGCACGGCCCGGTCGAGGAACATCAGGTCGTCCAGACGGCAATCGCACGGGTTCCCCTCCCGCGTGTTCTGGGGGAAACTGCCGCCGATCTTGATGCCCCGCGGGTCGGTCGCGGATGTCAGGTCGGGTTCGGGCTCGCCCACGACGGCCCAGGGATCACGCTGGTCGGCGTAGAACCCGTCGATGGGTCTTCCGTTTCGGTACAACGCCATCGTGCCGTTGTCGTAGTCGTACACCGCCGCGAGGAATACCCATTCGTTCTGCGGCAGTAGCTTCCGCCAGTCCTCTTTGGCCGCGAAGGTCTGCGACGCGGCGCCGTCGACTCGCCTGCCCAGCGCGACCAGACGCAACTCGCCGTCCACAGTGATCAGTTCGAGCAACGCGCGGACGGCGTGGCCGTCGGAGTCGCCTGACAGCAGGCCCACCAGCCCGACAGCGCCGTAGCGTGCGCCCGGTGTGGACGAACCGGGATTGGGACTCGGGTTCTCGCCGGTCATCTTGACCCAGCCCATGACCGTCGCCGTCCTGGCCCCGTTGAACGCCCTGAGCGTCGGTACCCCGCCTGCCGAGTACAGGCCCGCTTTCCAGTCGTCGGTGCCTTTCCGGCCCGGGTTCACCTGCTTGACCTGCAAAGCGTTCCGGCCCGAGACACCGTCGGGCACCCGCATCCGCGCGCCGCCGTTGACCAGCGTGATCTCGGTGCCGGACCGGCCCTGGTCCGCCTCCTGCTCAGGCCGCCCGGGGACCGGATGCTCGAAGTCGTAGAACGCGACGAGGTTCCGGCTCAACGTCGGGAAGACGCCGCCCGGACGGGGAGCGGCCGCGACCGGGACAGCGAGCGAAATTCCGAGCAGAACAGCCAGCGGCAACGCCAAGGCCCTCCTCATCGGCGTTCCCCGGTGACGGTCAGGTCGCGCACCCGGCCGACGTTGTCGAACGACCCGAAGCCGACCCGGCCGGATGTGAACGTCGTGTCCACGGCGGTCATCAGCGGCGCGTCGGAGCCGTCGACGTAGACCGCGATCTCACCGGTGCCCGCGCAGTGCTTCACCCGGACGTCGTGCCAGCGGGCGTCCGTGATCGCGGGCAGCGCACCGACCGAACGTGGTTCGTCCCACTGGTCGTCGATCCGCAGCCGGTCCGCGTCGTTCACCGCGAAGATCCCGTTGTGCGGGTAGATCTTGTTGTCCGTGGACAGATGCGCGTAATAGAACCGCGTGTCGGACTGGTAGCCGAAGACGAGGACGACATCCCGGTTGGTGATCTCGACAGGGGTGTCCAGCCGGACCTCGGCGTCGATGCGCACCGAACCGAACTCGGGTCCTTTGCGCAGCACCGCGTACTCGAACGGCCTGCGTGGTCCGGGTCGCGCTTCGCCCGCCTCCGCGAGGACGACCTCACGCCCGGGGAAGCGCCACTTGGCGGGTGTCACCGGCGCCCAATCCTTCGCGCCCATGGCATGCGAGACCCGGGTAGAGCCGGTGTGGCAGTCCGCGAACCACCGGGTCCCGGTGACCTTCCAGATCTTCCCGTTGGCCTTCGCCAGCAGGTACAGCTCACCCGCCCGGTCTTGGCCGAACCGCAGATCGACCCGGGCGTGCCCGGCGATCTCCCGCATGGTGACCCGCTTGCCCGCCTCGTCGTACAGCATCAGCTCGTTGACCTTGGGCAGCGGGCCGCCGCGCTTCATGTCCCGCACGTCGGTGTAGAGCACCTTGCCGCTGACACCCTCGCCGAAGACGTACTTGCCATTGAGCCCGTCGAGCCGGTGTCCGCGATAGACGAACCCGCCGATCAACGCCGTCCCGCTGTCGGCGCACGGCCGCACGTCCGGCAGCCGGTTGTGGTCGAACGCGGCCACCGGATAGGAATAGCCGTACTTCGCGTCGTCCGGCGGCAGCGGGAAGACCCCGCAGCTCGCGTCGCCCCGCCGGTAGCTGAACGGCCCTTCTCGTTCGCTCCAGCCGAAGTTCGCCCCGGGCGTGACCTCGTAGACCGATTCGACGACCTTCTCGCCGATGTGCCCCAGGAACATCCGATGCTTCCAGCCCGCCGGGTCCCAGCTGAAGCGGTACGGGTCGCGCAGGCCGGAGGCATACACCTCGCCGAGCGCGCCGTCCTTGCCCACGAAGGGATTCGTGCGCGGGATGCCGTACTTCCCGTTCGCCGAGTCCGTGCCGCGCGGATCGATCCGCAGCAGTTTGCCTTGCGGCCACGCCAGATCCTGGGGAACCGAGTTCTTGGTACCGACCCCGCCGTCGCCGACGGCCAGGTACAGCAGATCGTGGTCTTCGTCGAAGGCACGCGCGTACGGGTTGAACCCGATCTCCTGGATGCCGTGCAGCGTCCCCTCGAACCCGAGCCGCAAGACCTCACGGCGTTCGCCGTCGAAGACGTCCGCCGCGGGGTTCTTCGCCGTCCATTCGGTGAGCACGCCTTGCGCCGACTGCGTTTCCGGATAGGCGAGATCGGGGATCTTCGAGGTCAGCGCGCCGAAGGCCTCGGTGTGGATCGTGTAGAACCGGCCGTTCTCGGCGAACCGGGGGTGGAAAGCGACGAACCCGAACCCGCTGCCGAGCCCGCGATGGGTGAAGAAGTCCGGGCCGACGGCGGCGCCGACGTCGAGATAGACGTGCTGCCGCCCGTTCTGGAGGAAGTGGAGCTTGCCGTTGAGGTCGGGAACGTAAAGCCGCCCGGGGTGGCCGGGGACCTCGCCGAGGTGGTTGACGCGATTCCAGCGCTTGAGCCTGCTGTCGGTCGGCGGCGGCACCGGCTCGGATCGCGGCAGTTGCGCGACTTCCTTCAGTTCCAGGCCGAGACCAGACACCGCTGGTGTCGGCAGTGGATCGAGGATCTGGTCGTCGGCCCGCGCGGCGGGGGAGAACAACCCCGTCACGAGAACCGCGGAAAGCATGGCCAACGCGCACGATCTGAGTCCGGACATACGCCCCCACCACTCTGTGCAAGCGGACACCTTGACGCGAGAAAGCGCTTTCTCGCGTCCGGATTCTCGACCGTACAGAGCCGGAACCGGCGTCGGCTAGGTCCTAATGGAGGAGTTCAGCGGCCTTCACACCTTCCCCAGTACATGATGGCCCCCTTCCTGTACCTAGGCGCAAGGAAGGGGGCCATCATGTACTTACGACAACCCCGACCACTCGCTCTCAGTCTCTCTCAGCAGTTCGCCAGGAAGTGCCGCAGCACGCGCGTGCCGAACCGCAGGCCCTCGACCGGGACGCGTTCGTCGACACCGTGCGCCATCGCGCGGTAGGGGAAGCCTTCCGGCAGCCACAGCGGCGCGAAGCCGTAGCAGTCGATCCCGAGCGGGCTGAACGCCTTCGCGTCCGTTCCGCCACCCATGCAGTAGGGGACCACGACGGCTTCGGGGTCCTCCGAGCGCAGCGCGTTCGCCATCGCGTCGAACCACGGCGAGTCCACCGGCGCCTGGACCGGCGGCTGGTGTGCGACGAACTCGCGGGTGACGCCTTCGCCGAGCATCGCGTCGAGCTCCGCGAACAGGTCGGGCTCGGTACCGGGGAGGACGCGGACGTCCACCTGGGCCTCGGCCGAACTCGGGATCACGTTCACCTTGTACCCGGCGTCGAGCATGGTCGGCGTCGTGCTGTTGCGGACGGTCGGCACCACCAGCGCACCGGCGGGACCCAGCCGCGCGATCGTCCCGTCCACATCGGACAGATCGACTGGGACGCCGAGCGCGTCACCGGTGCGTTCGAGGAAGGCCTGGACCGTCGGGGTCAGCTGGACCGGCCAGCGGTGCGCGGCGATCTTGCCGAGCGCGGTGACCAGCCGGGTGACCGCGTTCTCGTCGTTGGGCCGCGACCCGTGCCCCGCGCGTCCCTTGGCGGACAGCCGCAGGTGGGCGGTGCCGCGTTCGGCGGTCGCCACCGGATAGAGCCGCACGGTCCGGCCGTCGGCGGCGGGGACGTGGTAGCTGTAGGCGCCCGACTCGCTGATCGCGGCCGCGCAACCCTCGAACAGGTGCCGGTGCTCCGCGGCGAGCCAGTGCGCGCCGTACTCGCCCTTGTCCTCCTCGTCGGCCACGAACGCCAGCACGATGTCCCGCCGCGGCCGGAAACCGGTGGCGAGGGCGGCGAGGACCATCGCGATGAAGTCCTTCATGTCGACCGCGCCACGACCCCAGAGGAACCCGTCGCGGACCTCGCCCGAGAACGGGTCCACCGACCAGTCGGCGGCGTCGGCCGGGACGACGTCGAGATGCCCTTGCACCAGCAGCGCGGGCAGGCTCGGATCGGTGCCCGGGACGCGCGCGATCACGTTCGCGCGCCGATGCGCGGACTCGATGATCTTCGCGCCGATCCCGAGCCCGGACAGCAGCGAGGCGACATACTCGGCCGCCTCGCGCTCGCCCTCGGAATCCCCGTTGCCCCGGTTCGTGGTGTCGAAGCGGATCAACCGCGAACAAACGTCGACAACATCGAGTTCAGTGTTGTTTCGGGAACCCGCGTCCGCGATCGCGTCGCCAGGGCGTACCTTTTCGCCGCCTGATACGCCCTCACCCAGAGCGCCCTGCCGCCGCGATAGCGGGGCCTGCGGCCGGGCGGGTTCCGTGTCGGTAGCCCGGTCGGAAAGCTCGCCCTGCGTTTCCATCTCAGCCATAGATACCTTGCACCGCCCCAGCCGCGATCGCCGTGACGATCTTGAACGCCTTCATCGCTTCGGTCATGTCCGGCGCGTCGAAGCCGACCCGCCGCACGCCGATCTGTTCCACCGTCGGGATCACCGCCGCGGCCTGCGCGAGATGACTCGCGTCGAACTCGACCTCGATCCGGTGCGGAGTGGTGAACCGCTCGACCCGGCCCGCCCGGTTCATCGAGTCCGCCGCGGCCGAGGACAGCAGTTCGGCGGTCCTGGCGGGCGGCAGGCAGATCGCGGCGTACCGGCTGACGCACTCCTTCACCGTGACCAGTTCGGCCTCCGGCGCGTAGTCCTGGGCGTCGTCACAGGCCTTGTCGTCACCGGAGACGACCAGCACCGGAACGCCGTATTCGGCGGCCATCGCGGCGTTGAGCCTGCCCTCGCTGGCGGGGACGTCGTCGAGCCACACCCCGGTGATCTGGTTCTCCAGGTACGTGTGGGACAGGACGCCGTCGAACCCGGCGCCGGCGTGGTAGCCGAGGAAGACGACCCCGTCGACGCCGGTGTCGATGCCTTGCATCATCGAGAGTGGCTTGTGCCTGCCGGTGAGCATCCGCGCCCGGCCGTCGAGGTCTTCGAGCAGGAGGTTCCGCTGCGACGAATGCGCCTCGTTGACCAGTACGTCGGTGGCACCGGAGTCGAACAGGCCGGCGATGGTGGCGTTGACGTCGCCGGTGAACAGGCGCCGAAATCGCTGCCACTGCTCGGTACCGGGGATGACGTCTTCGGTCCAGGTGACGCCGGTGGCGCCCTCCATATCCGCCGAGATCATGATGCGCATCCGGGCACCCTAACCGAGGCGCTTTGCCCTCGCCGCCGGACTCAGGGCCACGAGCCGGAACGCGGGTAGACCGCCCAAGCGCGCTCCCAGGCCGCGGCCCGGTGCCGGTCCAGCACCAGCCGGACGACCCGGTGGAGCAGGACGAGCCCGGCGACCACCGCGAACCACAGCCAGAGGCCGACGAGCACGGAATCGAAGACGGCCGTGGACGCGGTCCTCGGGGCGGCGGTCAGCTCACCGCGAGCGTCGATCCAGACCGGGACGGGCGATCCGGCGGGGCTGCCGGGCGTCGCGAGGACGCCGCCGGTGTGGCGGACGCCGCGTGAGTCGGTCCACGTCGCCTCGGTGGTGGAGTCTTCGGTCCCGACGCTCTCGCTGTCGACGATGCGTACGGGCGCGGACTTCAGCAGGTACGCGGTGGTGGCCTGACGTCCGACGGCGTCGGAGGCGGCCGCGGCGACCTGCCTGCCGTGGTTGGCCGAGCCGGCGGCGGCCGCGACCGGGATGGCGAGGAGCGCGGCGAGGATGACGAGCTTGAGGAGGAGGGCTTCGAAGCGGTCCGAGCCGCGCGCGAGCGAGTTGTGACCGGGGAAGAGCCGTCGCCGGAATCGGGCGATCGGACCGCTGGACCCGTGCACGAGGAACCCCATTCCCTCAGACCGCGAAAACCTCCGGCTTCGATTCTCGGTCACCGGGGCGCCGCTGTCGCGGTAGGGGGACACAGACCACTCTGTGAACCCGTACACAACCTTTAATTCGTTTTGCCCGTCCGGTTTCTCCCGCTACCGTCTTCGTCATGGGGATTTTCTACTTCTACCTGTGATTCTCGTCTTCGACGCGGCCCTGGCGTAGAGCCTTCGCTCCGCCGGGCCGCGTCCTTCCGCGTGCGCTTTTCTTCCTTCGCCGTGCGCGGAACCTCCCTGACCGATCGCGATCGGCCGTGCCGAGAATCAGGAGGACGCCCCCATGCGTACCCCGCATCAGAATCCCGGAACACAACTCGTGCTCTCCGGTGTCACCAAACGTTTCGATGACCACGTCGTGCTCGACCGGGTCGGCTTCACCGTCAAACCGGGGGAGCGGGCGGGCGTCATCGGCGACAACGGCTCGGGCAAGTCCACCCTGCTGAGGCTGATCGCAGGCCGCGAAGAGGCGGACAACGGCACGGTGACCGTCACCGCGCCCGGCGGCGTCGGCTATCTCCCGCAGACGCTGGAGCTGCCCGAAACCGCCACGGTCGGCGACGCGATCGACCTCGCGCTGGCCGACATCCGGGAACTGGAATCCCGGCTGCGGGCGGCCGAGGCGGCGCTGGATTCCGCCGAAGACCTGGCCGTGTACGGCGACCTCACGGCCACCTACGAAGCCCGTGGCGGTTACGCGGCCGACGCCAGGGTGGAGGTCGCCCTGCACGGGCTCGGGCAGCCGGGTCTCGACCGCGGCCGCGCGCTGGGCAGTCTGTCCGGCGGGCAGCGGTCCCGGCTCGCTCTCGCCGCCACCTTGGCCGCGTCACCGGAACTGCTGCTGCTCGACGAGCCGACCAACGATCTGGACGACGAAGCCGTCGCCTGGCTGGAGAACCACCTTCGCGGGCATCGCGGAAGGCTCGTCGCGATCACCCACGACCGGCTGTTTCTCAGCCGGGTCACGACCACGATCCTCGAGGTCGACGCCGACCGCCGGACCGTGCACCGGCACGGCAACGGCTATGCGGGCTACCTCGCGGCGAAGGAGGCCGCCCGGGCCCGGTGGGGCCGGGAATACGAGGAATGGAAACAGGAGAAGGCCCGGAACGAAGCACTGGCGGACGTCAACATCGACCGGTTCTCGGCGATCCCGCGCAAGGCCCCGGCGGCCTTCAGCGGGGCAGGCGCGTTCAGGGCCCGGTCCCGGGCGCACGGGGCGATGAGCCGCATCCGGTCGGCTCGCGAGCGGATCCAGCGGCTCGAGGCCGACCCGGTTCCGCGTCCGCCGCAGCCACTCCGGTTCACCGCGCGGATCTCCGCCGGTGAGGCGGAAGCCGATCGGCACGTCGTGAAGGTGGACAACGTGTCGGTGGCCGGACGACTGCTGCCGACGTCGCTCAGCGTGCTGCCGGGGGAGCGAGTACTCGTGACCGGTCCCAATGGGGCGGGCAAGACCACGCTCATGCGGGTGCTCGCCGGCGAACTGGCTCCGTCGACGGGTTCGGCGGACCGAGCGGGCCTGATCGGGTTTCTGCACCAGAACGGCGGCCTCGCAGGCGACTCACGGAGCGTCCTGGCGGTGTTCGCGGGGGAAGGTGACGAGGAGGAGGCCGCCGAGAGGCTGCTGTCGCTGGGTCTGTTCCGCGCCGTTGATCTGCACAAACCGGTCCGGGAGCTTTCCGTCGGGCAGCGCCGCAGGCTGGAGTTGGCCAGGCTGGTGACGGCCAGGACGGACCTGCTGCTGCTCGACGAGCCGACGAACCATCTCGCCCCCGATCTGGTGGAGGAGATGGAACAGGCGCTCGCGGAGTACCCCGGCGCGCTGGTGGTCGTCACCCACGACCGGCGGATGCGGCGGACGTTCGAGGGCAGGCGCCTCGAACTGGCACCCGAACCGGTGGCCGTCTGATGTGTCTCTTGTGGACGGTCATTTCAAGGGCGCGAGCGGTCCGTCCACCTTGGCCGGGTTGAGGCAGCTGTTCAGCCCGTCCACGAGTGAACAGTGACCCGGTCCGCGCTTGAGCCGGTAGCCCTGCGGCACGCCGCCCGTCGTGACCAGATCCTGGTAGGCGGGAACGGCGTCCGTGGGGCGCCGGGTCAGCGCGGGATCGGTGAGAGCGTCCACTGTGTACAGTCCGAACCGGGCGCGGTAGCTGCCCCATTCGTAGTTGTCGGTGAGGCTCCAGTAGTTGTAGCCGATCAGGTTCATCCCATCGGCCTTCGCGCGCTGGAGCCAGTAGACGGTGTCGCGGACGTTGTCCCCGCGCGTGTAATCGGCGTCGCGCAGCTTGCCGTTGTCGGTCGCCATGCCGTTCTCGACGATGTAGAGAGGCAGGCGCGGGAACCGGTTGTGGTAGCTGCGCAGCGCGTAATAGATGCCTTCGGGCTGGAGCTTCACGTCCCAGAACTTGTCGGTCGCGGCGGCGAACACCGTCCAGTTGTCGATGCTGAGGCCGTAGTAGTAATCGATGCCGATGAAGTCGAGCTTGTCCTTGACCTGGTCGAGGAAGAACCAGTCGGCCATCCCGTTGACCCCGGTGATGTAGGCCTGGTTGCTGGTGACCTTCGAGGCCGGATCGAGCTCGTGGATCAGGTCGTAGGCCCGTCGATGCGCCTGGACGATGTTGGACTGCGCGGCGAAGTAGCGCGTGGGGTCGAGCGCGCCGACCTTCTGTTCGTTCTTGAGGAAGATGAGCGGCTCGTTGAACGTCACCCAGAGGACGTCCTGCCCGGCGTAGCGCCCGACGATCTTCCGGCTGAATTCCAGCCACGCGTCGGCTGTCCGTGTCTCGGCCCAGCCGCCCTGATCGAGTGCCCAGCCCGGGTAGACCCAGTGGTTGAGGGTGATCATCGGGGTCATGCCCGCTGCTCGGACCTGCCGGAGCACGTCGTCGTAGAAGGCCAGTTCGGTCTCGTCCCACCTGCCTGGCGAGGGTTCGACACGGGCCCACTCGACGCCGAAGCGGTAGGTGTTGACGCCGAGCCCGGCGGCGAGGCGGATGTCGTCGGCGTAGCGGTGCCGGAAGTCGACTGAATCCCGGTACTCGTCGACGCCGTCCTTGCCCGCGGAGCGGTCCACGAACCGTTTCCAGTTGCTGTCCGGGGCGCTGCCTTCGGACTGGTATCCCGACGATGCCACGCCCCAGTAGAAGTCCCGGGACCAGTCGTCATCCTGCGATGCGGACGCGTTCACAGCGGAAAGTGTCGCGCATAGTGAGACGGCGACCGCCAAAGCCACCGCCCGGCGTAACCTTTCCCGATGCTCCGGCCACTTCGTCGATCGTTCACCGCTGCCCGCCATCTTCCGGACGCTAACGTGGGTGAACGGCGTAAACAAGCGGCCGTCCGGGGACTTCGACGATGACGTTGGGGAGATGATCGACTTGACCGGCAGCTCGGTCCGCCACGCTGTCTATCTGCCACCTTTCGGCCCGTTCGGTGAGCCCGCGGTGCTCGTCGACCTCGCCGTACGAGCCGAGGCGGCGGGCTGGGACGGGTTTTTCCTGTGGGACCACGTCGTCGCGGACACGATGCCCATCGCGGATCCGTGGACGACGCTCGGCGCCATCGCGCACGCCACCAGCGATCTGCTGTTCGGACCGATGATCACGCCGCCCGCCCGGCGCCGTCCCTGGGTGGTCGCGCGGCACGCGTCGACGGTCAGCAGGCTCTCCGGCGGGCGGCTGATCCTCGGCACCGGCCTCGGTTCGGACGAATCCGGTGACTTCAGCCGATTCGGTGAACAGACCGACCTGCTGACCCGGTCGGCGATGTTCGACGAAGGCCTCGACGTCATCCGCGCGATCTGGTCCGGCCGGCGGTTCGACCACGACGGCGCGCACTATCAGGTCGCGCTGGCCGAGGCGCCGCCCGAGCCGTTCCGGATCCCGATCTGGGTGGCGAGCTCCACCGACAACCCGCGTGTGGTCCGGCGAGCGGCGTTGTGCGACGGGATCTTCCCGAATCCGGAGGACCACACGCCGACAGCTGAAGAGATCGCCGACACCCACCGCGCGCTCGGCCTCGCCGGGCTGGAACCGGGGCGCCCCTTCGACGTCGCGGTCGCCGGGAACGCGAGCCCCGCGTGGGAGGAGCCGATCAAGGTGGACCTGCCCGCGCTGGGGGAGGCCGGGATGACGTGGTGGATGGAGTCGCTGATGCACCACGATCCGCTGGAGCTTTCGCAGAAGATCGTGGACGCGGGGCCGCCGCGGTGGTGAGGCCATCGACGAGTGTTCCGAGTCCTTCACGGACCGCAGCCCGTGGGGTCAGGGCCTTGGGTGGGATGGCGTCGCGTCGATGTACCACTCCCGGTTGAACACGAGGCCGAAGAGTGGCGCGGGAAGCCGGGTCAGGACGCGCATCAGCGGCGCGAGCCTGCCGTTTCCCTTCACCTGCGAGGAATGGGCGGCGATCGCGGCTTGCTTCTGCCGCGCGAAGCGCCGGACGGCGAAGGTGTGCGTGACCTCGGACCGGGCGCTGTAGGCGCGGAGCAGTGCGTCGACGTCGTAGCGGAACGGGATCCGCGCCAGCCGTACTAGCCGCACCAGGTGTGCGACGGCGTCGCGAGGAATGGTCGCTTCCAGCAGTCGCACGTCGGCGGCGAGTTGCGCCGCCCGTTTGCCGACCTCGTGCACTTTGACGTGGTCGCGGTGGCCGTAGCCACCGTTCCGGTCGTAGCTCAGCAGTACGGACGCCTTCTCCTCGCGCAGGATCGCCACGAGACGCGCGGCCGCGGCCTCGGTGCTCGCGCGGACGAAGCGGACCCAACCCGGCGGGTCCGGGTAGAGGATCGCGCCATGGCCGCTGCCGGCGTATCCAAGGTGGACGATCCGCTCGACGCCCAGTACCTTCGCGCTCGCCTCGAGCTCGGCCCAGCGTGCCGGGTCCGCGCCTCGCATGCCGATGGTGGCGACCACCAGGACGACGCGATGCCCGTCCGCCGCGGCGCGGGCGAGGGTGCCACCGGTCAGCAGCGCTTCGTCATCGGGGTGTGCGTGGAAGGCCACGATGGTCGTCACGCTCCGAGCATGCCCGAGGTCGCCGAAACAGTCGGTGGTCAAGTCTTGACCGTCCGTCGAGCCCGTGGGTAATCTCTCCTTTACTTTCCAATAGTAAGGAAAGTTTCCTATTTAACTCCGCCGCCCTGACCGTCGGCCCACCAACGCCGGTGCCGCCGACGCGAGAGGAGAAGCCGAATGCGTTGGGACAAGATCCGTCTCCGGGTGACGGCCGCACTGGCCGCCGGACTGCTGGCCCCGATCGCCACCGCGAGCACCTCGACGGCGACCGAGACCGCGGCAGAACCCGCGACGCAGGCCGTCGCCGCGCTGCCGCCCGGCAGCCCGGCGGCGGTCAACGGACAGCTGAAGGTCTGCGGCCTCCAGCTCTGCAACTCCGCAGGCAAGCCGATCCAGCTCCGTGGCATGAGCACCCACGGAATCCAGTGGTACAGCCAATGCGTCAAGACCGCTTCGCTCGACGCGCTGGCCAACGACTGGAAGGCCGACGTCCTCCGGATCTCGATGTACATCCAGGAAGGCGGCTACGAGACCAACCCGCGCAAGTTCACCGACATGGTGCACGGGTACATCGAAGAAGCCACCAAACGCGGCCTGTACGCCCTGGTCGACTGGCACCAGCTCACCCCCGGCGACCCGAACGCGAACCTCAGCCGCGCCAAGACGTTCTTCACCGAGATCGCCCAGCGGCACAAGGACAAGACCAACATCATCTACGACATCGCCAACGAGCCCAACAACGTCAGCTGGGACCGTGTCCGCAGCTACGCGGAGCAGATGATCCCGGTCATCCGCGCACAGGACTCCGACGGCGTCGTGCTCGTGGGCACCCACGGATGGGGCTCGCTCGGCATCTCCGACGGTCGCAACGAGACCGACATCATCAACAACCCGGTGCACGCCACCAACTTCATGTACACGTTCCACTTCTACGCGGCGTCGCACAAAACCGAGTACTTCAACGCCCTGACCCGGGCCGCGAGCAAGATCCCGCTGTTCGTGACCGAGTTCGGCACCCAGACCGCCAGCGGTGACGGCGGGAACGACTTCACCAACTCCCAGAAGTACCTGGATTTCCTGGCGTCGAAGAAGATCAGCTGGACCAACTGGAACTTCTCCGACGACAGCCGTTCGGGCGCGGTGTTCAAGCCGGGCATCTGCTCGGGCAGTTCCTTCACCGGCACGGGTCCGCTGAAGCCCGCCGGTGTCTGGATCCGGGACCGGATCCGCACCGCGGACAACTTCCCGACCTCCTGATCCGGGGAGCGCGCAGGTCATGAAAGGGTTTTTCCTGACGATTTTCGTCAGGAAAAACCCTTTCATGACACTTGCTCAGCCCAGCGGCTCGAAGTCGAGCGCGGCGAGGCGGTCCGGGTCGGCGAGGATGTCGATCGCCGCGATCTTCCCGTCCACGACGGTGAAGGCGAAGACCGTCTGAGGCACGCCGTCCTTGGTGACGACCATCCCGGCCGCGCCGTTGACCAGCGCGGGCAGCAGCTCTCCGCCCGCGCCTGCCTGCCGGAACATGAGCGCCTGACCTGCGACGGTGGCCGCCCCGCGCACGGAGCGCGAGGTGCCCGCCGGAGCCGCGCCACCCTCGGCACGGAGCACGACGTCCGGGTCGAGCACTGACACCAGCGCGTCGAAGTCGCCGCCTCGCGCGGCGGCGAAGAAGGCGTCGACGACCTCCCTCTGACGGCTCAAGTCCGCGTCGGGCACTGTCGGCGAGCCTTGAAGACGGCGGCGGGCGCGGCTGGCGAGCTGCCTGGTCGCGCCCGGCGTCCGGCCCACGATCGGCGCGATCTCGTCGAACGGCAGGGCGAACATGTCGTGCAGCACGAAAGCGAGCCGCTCGGCGGGGTCCAGTGTGTCGAGTACGACCAGGAGCGCGAGCCCGACCGAATCAGCCAGCAGGACCTCGTGTTCCGGATCGATCCCGCCCTCCCTGCCGATGATCGGGTCGGGAAGTTGCGCGCCGACCGGGTCCTCGTGCCGTGACTTGCGCGAGCGCAGCATGTCGAGACAGATCCGGCCGACGACGGTGGTCAGCCAGCCGCCGAGGTTGTCCACGTCCTCGGAGCCTGCCCGGCTGAGTCGCAGCCAGGACTCCTGCACGGCGTCGTCCGCTTCGCTCAGCGAACCGAGCATCCGGTACGCCACCGCCCTCAGGTGCGTCCGGTGCCCCTCGAAGCGCCGCGCCAGCCAGTCGTGTTCGTCCACGGTCCCCATCCTTCATCGCTGTCCGTCGTAACCCTGACGGATGGCGGACGGGAGATGTGACAGCGGGGCGCCCAGTCGCGCGCCAACCGTGTCGAAAACCGGGTACGCCGTTCGACGCGTAGGCAGAACCGACCGAAGGAGCGAACCCATGTCCTCGACCGTGCTGTACATGTCGATGTCCCTTGACGGCTTCATCGCCGGTCCCGACGTCAGCCCCGAGCAGGGCCTCGGGGCGGGAGGGGAGCGGCTGCACGACTGGCTGTTCGCCGGAGAGGTCGGCAGGGTGAATCGCACGATCCACGACGAGTTCATGGCGACCGGCGCGATCGTCGCCGGACGCGGGACCTTCGAACCGGCCGAGGGCTGGGCGGTGACCACCACGACGGCGTCCCGATCGAGATCCTGAGCAGGCATCCGGCGCCGGAATGGGCGGCGAACTGGCCGAAAGTGCGCTACTCGAACGACGTCGAGGCCGCGGTGGGCGCCGCCAAACGGGCCGCCGGTGACAAGGACGTGCTGGTGCACGGGGCGAGTACGGCTCAGCGGATGCTGCGCGCGGGCATCCTCGACGAACTCGAGATCCACCTGATCCCCGTGCTGCTTGGCGACGGGGTCCGGCTGTTCGAGCACCTCGGCATCGCGCACCGAGAGCTGGAGCGAGTGCGGGTCCTCGAAGGCGAACACGGCGTCACTCACCTCCGCTACCGCGTTGTCGGGTAGCCACCGTCGACCTCCTTCACCAGCTTGTGCGGGAACCGGCGTTCGGCTCCGGGCGGTCGAGGGAGACGGCCGCCGCGTCGTCGGCGCCTGCGGCGAGGCAGATCTCCTTGAGCCAGGCGGCGTCGATCACCGGTGACGGTGTGCCGCGCGGTTTGGCGAGTACCGCTTGGACGGACGGATGGTCCGTGAGTTTCCTGGGGAGCCTGCCGGTCACAGCGCCTCCACGATGGTCGCGTTGGCCTGGCCGCCGCCCTCGCACATGGCTTGCAGGCCGTAGCGGGCGCCGTGGTGGTGCAGCGCGTTGACCAGCGTGCCCATCAACCGGGTACCGCTCGCGCCGAGGGGATGGCCCAGCGCGATCGCGCCACCGTGGACGTTGACCTTGGCCGGATCGGCCCCGGTCTCCTGCTGCCACGCCAGTACGACACTGGCGAACGCCTCGTTGATCTCGAACAGGTCGATGTCCTCCAGTCGCAGGCCCGCGCGTCGCAGCACCTTCTCCGTCGCCGGGATGACGCCGGTGAGCATGAGCAGCGGGTCGGATCCGGTGACGGCGAAACTGTGCAGGCGGGCGCGAGGCCTGAGGCCCAGCCGGGCCGCGGTCGCGCTGGAGGTGATGAGGACGGCGGACGCCCCGTCGTTGATCGGGCTGCTGTTGCCCGCGGTCACCGACCAGTCGATCTGGGGGAATCGCTCGGAGTGTGCCGTGTCCTGGAACGCCGGGCGGAGTTTGGCGAGTGTCTCGAGGTTCGTGCCGGGGCGCACTGATTCGTCGGTGGACACCAGACCGGACGGCGTCTTGATCGGCACGATCTGGCTCGCGAACCGCCCGAGTTCGTGCGCCCGCGCCGCCTTCCGGTGCGACGACACCGCGAACTCGTCCATCGCCTCGCGGTTGAGCGACCACTTCGCGGCGATGAGTTCGGCGCTGATCCCTTGCGGTACCAGGCCTTCCGGATAGCGCTCGGCGACGCCGGGGCCGAGGGGATCGGTACCGGGCAGCACGTTCGACCACATCGGGACGCGGCTCATCGACTCGACCCCGCAGGCGATGACGACGTCGTACGCGCCGGCCATCACACCCTGCGCGGCGAAGTGCACGGCCTGCTGACTGCTCCCGCACTGCCGGTCGACGGTGGTCGCGGGCACGCTTTCCGGCAGTCCCGCCGCGAGTGCCGCCCACCGCGTGACGTTCTGAGCCTGTTCGCCGACCTGGTCGACCGCGCCGCCGATGACGTCGTCGATCAGCGCCGGGTCGAGGCCGTTGCGTTCGACGAGTGACCGCAGCGTGTGGGCCAGCAACTGGACCGGGTGAATCTCGTGCAGGGCACCGCCGGGCTTTCCCTTGCCGATCGGCGTACGGACGGCGTCCACGATGACCGCGTCGAACACGGCTGCCTCCCAGAGTGAGTTGGTATCTCCAACTCACTCTGGCATCGAGTGGGTTGGAAATCAAGACTCAGTGGGTTTACGCTGGTCGCATGACCGAAGGACCGAGGGATTGCTCGATCGCCAACGCGATGGAGGTGATCGGGGAGCGCTGGAGCCTGCTCGCGCTGCGTGAGGTGTTCTTCGGGGCGCGGCGGTTCGACCAGATCGTCCGGAACACCGGGGCGAGCCGGGACATCCTGACCGCGCGGCTGCGGAAGCTCGTGGAGACGGGGATCCTCGAAAAGCGGCTCTACGAGGAGCATCCACCTCGGTACGAGTACGTGCTCACCGAGGCGGGGCACGCACTCAACCACGTGCTGCTGAACCTGATGGCGTGGGGCGACGAATACGTCACCGAGGGGCCGCCGCCGACGGTCTGGCGGCACTCCTGCGGGCAGGATCTCGCGCCGGAGACGGTGTGCGCGCACTGCCATGAACCGGTGCGGGAGAAGGACATGACGTTGGTGCGGAGCACCCGCCGCGTGGTCGGCTCCTGAAGCACGCCTTGCCAAGTACGTGAAGGCCCCCTTCCTGTACATAGGCGCCAGGGTCCCGGCAAAGTCGATTGTTGCAGCTCGCAGTAGTTGCCTGAAGGGCACGGCGAACGCGTCATGGACGTGTTCCGGCTTGGTCGTGGTGTCCCCAATGTGGCATTGGTGGCGCTGAGCGCCTCCAATGCCACACTGGGGACACCAAACGAACCGGGAGATTTGCGCCAAGCGTCTCTGATCAGCGTGAACACGACTTTGCCGGGACCCTGACATAGGCGCAAGGAAGGGGGCCTTCATGTACTTCAGTGGCCGGGGCGCGGGCCTCAGGGACCGGCGGCCCATTTCCGCTCGATCAACCGCATCAGCGCCGGATAGACGAACAGGTACCGGAACGGCTTGATGAACCCCATGTACGCCCGCCCGAACCGGCCGTTGGGCCGGACCAGTACCGCCATCTGACCACGGTATCGCCCAGGCTCATCCTCGACCCACGCGAGATGCAGGATCCCGTGCATGGTGCTGTTCGCCATCTCCGCGGCGAATTCGTCGTCCAGCCGGTAGATCGGCGTGAACGGCAGCCAGTCCTCGTCCGGGCCGGTGGGGGTGTCGCGGAGGTCGTCCGGCAGCCTGTCACGGACCGATTCGACCCGTGAGTCGAGGCCGGAATCCCGTTCGTCCAGCCGGAACAGCGCGCCGAGTTTCCAGCGCAGCGCCCATAACGCGCGGACGATCAGGGGTGCGCCCGCCGGGAAGTCGCCCGACGAGAACTGCTTCACCAGTCTGGCGAAGTCGTCCGGCCCGCCCGGAGTGTCCAGTGCCCAGACGTCTTCGATGTCGAAGTCGCCGGCGACCTCATGGATCCGCCAGGACCGCGTGGTGTGCGCGGTGTTCGCGAGTTTCATGCCGACACCAGCTGGACGATCTCGCGAGGCCGGACTTCGCGGTCGTCGAAGGCGACGTCCACGTCCGCCGACCCCAGTGCCCGCATCGAATCGGCCTGCGCGGTTTCCGATTCCCAGCGCACGATCGAGACGACCGCGTCGCCTGCCGCGGTGACCCAGCATTCGGCGGCGAGGCAGCCCGGAGTGGCCCGCAAGGCGTCGGCGACTCGCTGGACTCGCGAAACGAAGTCGTCGTGGTGGTCGGGATGCGGATAGTGCGTCGCCACGAATCCGACAGTCATGTCTGTTTCCTCCCAGTGCGTTCCGCCATCTATACGGTAGCGTATATATCGCCGTCGTGGTGGCGGGGTGACGCGAGATACGGTGATCGTCATGGCCGCGGAAATCCGGACCCCGCCGAGTGCGTGGATCGACGCGGGACTGCGCGCGCTGTCGACCGGCGGCCCCGACGCGGTCCGTGTCGAGGCGCTCGCGAAGACGTTGGGTGTCACCAAAGGCGGTTTCTACGGGCATTTCGCCGACCGCGGTGCGCTGATCGAGGAAATGCTCGCCACCTGGGAACGGATGAGCACCGGGGAGATGTTCGAAACCGTCGAGCGCGGAGGTGGGGACGCCAGGGCGAAGATCCGGCGCGCCGGAATGCTCGCGGGCGACCGTCTCCTGCCGATCGACCTCGCGATCCGCGACTGGTCGCGGCGCGACCAGTCGGTCGCCGAACGGCTCCGGCGGGTGGACAACCAGCGGATGGACTACCTGCGGTCCCTCATGCGCGAGATCTTCACCGACGAGGACGAGGTCGAGGCCCGGTGCCTGCTCGCGTTCTCACTGCTCGTCGGAAAGCACTTCATGGCCGCCGATCACGGCGGCCGTAGCCGCGATGAGGTCACGGAACTGGCAGGGAAACTGCTGCTCGGCGGCTAGGGAGCGTCGTCGTCCTCTTCGGGCGTCGTCGGGACCTGCTTGCGCGCGACGTAGATGAGCAGCCCGATGATCACCACGGGGCCGACGAAGATGAGGATCTCGTCCCAGCCGCCCTGGTGCATCATCATCACCCGCGCCGCGATGGTCATGAGCCGGAAACCAGCGCGATCCCTAGTGCGGTGTAACCGATCATCAGCGCCAGCATGGGGTATTGGCCCACCTTGACGTAGTTCGCGCGCAGTACGCCCACGGAACGATCATGGGCAGAGGTTACGGCCAGCACGTGCCCGGCGACGATCCCGGCGATCTGCACCAGCGCGATCACGCCGGTCGAGACGACCGTGTAGTCGATCGCCCGGCCGAAACCCTGCTGGCCGGAGAACACGGCGAACGAGAAGTAATGCGCGACGGTGTAGCCGACCATGATCGGGATCAGCGACGGCGCGAACGCGGGATACGGGTCGAACCCGCGGCGCAGATACGGCCTGGTCAGGCTGATAGCGCCCGCGTAGGCGCCGTAGGTGAGCGCGATACAGGCCGCGAGCCCCGCAGTGCCAACGAGAACAGTGCCGCCGAGGACGCCGGCGTCCAGCGATGTCCAGAACGGAAGGCGGGTCAGGCCGTCGAACGCCGTCGAGCCGAGCACCACCAGTACCAGCGCGGTCAGCCACGGCGCGGGGGAGATGGTGAGCAGTCCGTCGAGCGGATTCCGGACCACGAGACGCCCGTCGCCACGCCTGCCGAAAGGGGAGAGGGCCGCGATCAGGCGCGCGTAAACCTCGAAAGCGTCGCCGCGGTCGAACCAGCGCGGACCGAAGACCACACCGAACGCAATGTGTATAACGGCATACACGGCGCAGAAAAGAGCGATCGCGTGCGGCGAGTCCGAGTACGGGAAAACCAGTTCCAACCAAAGAAACGCGAGGAGGCCGAGGATCGCTGGTAGATAGCCCAGGCGGTCCGGGAGTTCGCGGTGCCGGGCGGGGATCAGCGACGCGACCGTCCTCAGTGGATTCAGTCGTCGCCAGACAGGGCCGAACAGCAGCGAAAGCGGGACCAGGCCGACCCAGAACCAGGCGTAGAACCACGCTGGAGCCGGGTTGTCGGCCGAGCTGTCGGGACCGGCCACGGCCACCGCGAGGAACCCGGCGAACAACGCCACGCCGAGCACGCGCAAGGCGATCCGTGTGAAGGCGCTATCGACGAACCGTTGCAGTGACAGAGGAAGCTCACGGCCGGCGTCGGCGCCGCGGAGCTTCGGCTCTTTCCAGAGGATCGTGAGCGCGAAGAACGAGACCACGACGGCCGCCGCTCCCGCGTAGAGCGCGAGCCACAGCGGGACCGGAAGATCGGATCGGCCGCCGAGACCGTGCGCCAGGATCATCCGCCCACCCGGAGCTTGGTCACCGCCGCGCCGCTCTTGTGCAGTTCCACCTCGAAGATCCCGTCGATGTTCGCGGTGAAGGCGACGGTCCCCGGTACCCCGGGCGCCAGCTGGGCGGCCTTGTCGTAGCCGTGGACGTGCAGTTCGTCCGCCTGGTCGGAGGTGACCTCCAGCGCGACGTTCTCGCCGGTGCGCACCGCGACCTCTTCCGGGCCCGCCGTGCGCTTGCCCTCGGCGATCGAGAACTTCACGGTGCGGGTTCCGGTGTCCGGCGCCGGTTCGGGACCGGTCGATCCCGAACAGCCGGTCACGGCCAGCAGCGCGGCCACGGTGATCCCGCGGATTCCGCCGATCCTCCGCATCGAGGTTCCTCCAAGTCGTACGCCCCGGCTTGCCTGGCCGGGACCATAGCCCTATCGTGTTACCCCAAGGTAACAGTTACTTAGGTTAGCAGGAAGGCGAGACCGGTGTTCTTGGCTCAGGAGAGCCCGCCTGCCGGCGGCGCGCAATTCGGGCAGATCGTCATCGCGGGCCTGATGTTCACCGCGGTCTTCCTGCCCTTGGCTGTCTTCGTCCTCCGCGAGCGCGCGGGGAAACGGACCGTATTCGGTCGCGTCGCCGATTGGATGGGCGACTTCAGCGGCCTTCCGCGTTGGGCGGCGCTGCCGATGTTCGTCGCCTTCCTCTCCGGGATGTCGGCACTGATCGGCGTTTACTGGGACGTGCCGATCCACATGGAATTCGGCCGTGACGAGGGGCCGCTCGCGAACCCGTCGCACTACCCGATCTACTTCGGACTGATGGGCATCTTCGCCAGCGGCGTGTTCAGCGCGACCCTGGCGACCAAGAACCTGCCGAAGCGCACGTTCAAGATCGGCCCGCACTGGCGGGCACCGATGGGCTCCATCCAGATGATGGCCACCGGTCTGGTCGGCATCGCCGGATTCCCGCTCGACGACGTCTGGCATCGGCTGTTCGGCCAGGACGTCACCGAATGGGGCCCGACGCACGTCCTGATGATCGGCGGCGGCGTATGCGTCGTGCTCGGCTTGCAGCTGCTGCTCGGCGAGGCACGCCAGGTCGGCGCGACCGGGCCGGTCGTGCGCCTGCTCGGGCCGGTGCTCGCCGGTGCCTGGATGATGGGTGCTTCGGCGTTCCTCATGGAGTTCGACCTCGGCGTCCCGCAGTTCCCGATGCTGTCCCAGGTCGTGCTCGTCGGCCTGATCGGCGCCTGGACTTTGACTTACGGGCGGCTGTCCTGGGGCCCCGGCGGCGCGTTGATCGTCGTCGCGGTCTTCCTCGCCACCCGTGCTTCGTTCACCGTCATCCCGCTGTTCGCCGACCTGCACGTCGCGTCGCTGCTGCCCTATGTCGCCGAAGCGGTGATCATCGAGGTCGTCGCACTGGCGATGCGCAACCGGCGGGGTTACTCGTTCGCCGCTGTCGCCGGTCTGCTCGTGGGGACGGCCGGAATGCTCGCCGAGGCGGCGTTCACCCACTGGTTGATGCCGAACCCCTGGCCAACGGCGCATCTGCCGTTGTTCATCCTGTTCGGGACCGGTGCGGCACTCGCGGGCGCGTTCATCGGCGTCTGGCAGTTCCAGCGGGTCGAGGAGACGGCGACGCTGGAGCCCGCGGCCGGTCCCCGGCACCGGATCGGGCTGGTCGGCGCGCTGGGCGCGGTCGCCCTGATGTCGGCGGTCGCCGTCCCGCAGGACCCGGAGGCGGGGTTCACCGCCGACGTCCGGCTGTCCGAGGCGGCCGCCGGGCTGCCGATCTCGAATCCGCACGGCGGTGGCACACCTCGATGGGTCGACGCGACCGTCACGATCTCCCGGCCCGATCTGGCGGGCGACGCCGTGTGGCTGAACGGCTTCGCTTGGCAGGGCGGCGACTTCTTCACCGCTCCGCTGGAGAAGATCGGCGACGGCGTGTATCGCACGGCGCAGCCCCTGCCGGTGTTCGGGCAGTGGAAGACCGGGATCCGCGTGCACGTTCCGAACCGGATGATGGGGCTCGCCCCGATCTACGCGCCAGCCGACCCGGCCGCGAACGCTCCGGCGATCGACGCGGCGTCGGGTTCGCGCCCGTTCATGTCCGAGATCGAGTTCCTGCAACGGGAGCGGAAGTCGGAGACGCCCGCCGTGCTGTGGACGATCGCGTACGTCACCGTCGGGATCATCTTCGCCGGCATGTGGGCGCTGTTCGCGTGGCTCTACGCGGCCGCCGCCACCGCGCGGCGTCGTGAGGTCTCCGTCGGGGGCTGAAGGGGACTTTCACCGCGTCGCACGCGGTGAAAGTCCCCTTCAGCCCGCCCCGGCTACGCGGCGTCACTTTGCTCGCACTTCGCTAGTACGTATCGATTGAGCATCATCACGCGCAAGCCTTTTGCAAGCCCGCTTCCCTTGAATACCCAGGACAGCGCACGTGTTCCCAGCTCGCGCGCCGGAATGGTGACTCAAAGCTACCGTCGTCGAACATAAAGTAGCTGTCGACCACGCGACGGCGTCCGCCGTGCACGATCGGTATTGGCGAGTCATTGCGCGGTTACCGCGACATGTGGTTACTTTTCCGCTTCGGGGGTTGGGCACAGCGAGTTTCGATGGGGTGGTCTTCGTGCGCACAGAGCGTTTTCCCAGGCGACAGCGCGGTCTACGCGTGGTCGCGGTCCTTGCCGCTTCGGCGGTCGCGACGGTGCCTTTCGTGCCGGCCGCGACGGCGCAGCAACAGGGCAAGGTGTTGCGGGTGGCGCTCACGACCGGGATCGACCACCTGAACCCCTTCACCGCCCAGCTGGCGGCGTCGACGCAGGTCGGCCGGTTCAACTACGAGTTCCTTACGCTGCCCTCGGCCGAGGACACCCAGCCCTCCGGCGGTGTCGCGGAGTCGTGGAAGGCCTCGGACGACAAGCTCACCTGGACCTTCACCATCCGGCAGGGGATGAAGTGGTCCGACGGCAAGCCGGTCACCGCGCAGGACCCCGCGTACACCTTCCAGCGGATGCTCGACGACGAGAACGCCCGCACCGCGAACGGTAGCTACGTCACCAACTTCGAGTCGGTGTCGGCGACGGACGACAAGACGCTCGTCATCAAGACCAAGACGCCGCAGGCGAGTATGACCGCGCTCGACGTCCCGATCGTGCCCAAGCACATCTGGGAGCCGATCAAGGATCTCAACGCACCCTCGACCGACGAGATGGCCGTCGTCGGCGTCGGCAGCGGGCCGTACCTGCTGACCGAGTACAAGAAGAACGAGTTCGTGAAGTTCAAGGCGAACAAGGACTACTGGCGCGGCGCGCCCAAGGTCGACGAACTGCAGCTGCTGCAGTTCAAGGACGCCGAGGCGGCGGTGAACGCGCTCAAGCAGGGCGAGGTCGACGTCATCAACCGGCTCACCCCGACGCAGTTCGACGCGCTCAAGGGCGAGAAGAACATCACCACGAACAAAGCGCCCGGGCGCCGGTACAACGAGCTCATCGTCAACTTCGGCGTGAAGAACGTGGCGGACCAGCCGATCGGTGACGGCAACCCGCTGCTGAAGGACCTCCGCGTCCGCAAGGCGATCGCGCAGGCCATCGACACCGAGGCCATCGTCCAGAAGGTGATGAACGGCTACGGCCAGGCCGGGACCGGTGTCGTGCCGGCGATCTACAAGGCCTACACCTGGACCCCGTCCGACGCGGAGAAGACCAAGTTCGACATCGGCGCCGCGAACGCCACGCTCGACCAGGCAGGCTTCGCCAAGGGGCCCGACGGCATCCGCGTCGGCCCTGGCGGCGCGAAGCTGGAGTTCCGGCTCACCGGCCACGCGAACCGTCCGTTCGACCAGCGCACCGCGCAGTTCGTCAGTGGCTGGCTCAAGGACGTCGGCATCGGTATCAAGCAGGAACTCGTCTCCGACGACGAAGTGGACGACCGCACCACCGCGGGCAACTACGATCTCGCGATCTCCGGTTACGGCACTTCGCCCGACCCGGACTACGCGCTGTCGCTCAACACCTGCGCTGCCCGCCCGAACGCCGAGGGCAATGGCGGCAGCAGCGCGACCTTCTTCTGCGACCCGCAGTTCGAAGACCTGTACAAGAAGCAGCTGACCGAGTTCGACCCGGCCAAGCGCGCCGAGATCGTCAAGCAGGCCCAGGCCGTGCTGGCGAACCAGTACGTCGACGTCGTCCTGGACTACGACAACGTGCTCGAGGCCTACCGCTCGGACAAGTTCGCCTCGTTCACCAAGCAGCCGCAGCCCGACGGCGCGATCCTCGAACAGTCCGGCTACTGGGGTGTCTACGGTGCCACCCCGGCCGACACCGCCGCGGCGGGCTCCGAGGACAGCGGTAGCAACACCGGATTGTGGATCGGCATCGGCGCGGTCGTGCTCGTGGTGCTCGTCGGCGGCGGCGTGCTGCTCGGACGGCGCGGCAAGTCGGCCGACGACCGGGAGTAAAGGACCGCGTTGACCGAAGCACTCAGTTCCCTCGACAAGACCCCGGCGCTCGTCGACCCCGACGAGCGCCGGGGCGGGACCGGTACCACCCGGTTCGTCCTCTCCAAGATCGGCGGCGCGCTGGCGAGCCTCGCGCTCGTCGTCGTGCTGGGGTTCTTCCTGTTCCGGACGTTGCCCGGTGATCCCGTGCGGTTCATGGTCCGCGACCGGCCGACCGACCCGAAGATGATGGCGGAGCTGCGACAGCAGATGGGCGTGGACAAGCCACTCCTGCAGCAGTTCTGGGACTACCTCGTCGGCCTGCTCCAGGGTGACATGGGGGTCTCGTACCTGCAGAGGCGCCCGGTCTTCGACATGATCGGCGAGCGGTTGTGGCCGACGATCCTGCTCGTCGGCAGCGCGACCGTGCTCGCGATCGCGCTCGGCCTGTGGCTCGGCATCCGTGCGGGCTGGCGCCGGGGGAGCAGGTTCGACAAGGTCCAAACAGGACTCGCGCTGACCCTGTGGTCGGTACCGCAGTTCTGGCTCGGGCTCATGCTGCTGGTGGCGAGCGACGGGCTCTTCCCGAGCCGGGGCATGCATTCCCCGGACGTCGCGCCGGGCTTCTTCAGCGAAGGTCTCGACGTCCTCCACCATCTCGTGCTGCCGTGCGTGACCCTGCTGGTGGTGTTCTACGCCCAGTACATGCTGGTCATGCGGTCGTCGTTGATCGGCGAGATGAACGCGGACTACCTCACCACCGCGCGGGCCAAGGGGCTGCGGGACGACCTCGTGCGCAAGCGGCACGCGGTGCCCAACGCCCTGCTCCCGACGGTGACGCTGGTGTTCATGCAGTTCGGCATGGTCGTCTCGGGCGCTGTCTCGGTCGAGGCCGTGTTCAGCTGGCCGGGTCTCGGGCAGCTGCTCTACGAAGCGCTCCGCGGCCCTGATCTGCCTGTGCTGCAAGGCGTCTTCGTCACGCTCGCCGGCGCGGTGGTGCTGATGAACCTGCTCGCGGAGTTGCTCTACCGCGTGCTCGACCCCAGGGTGCGGACGGCATGACCACAGCGGAAAAACCCGGTTCGATCGTCTGGCGCCGCCGTCGCGCGGCCGTGGCGAAGCACTGGCACGAATTCACCACGAACAAGGCGGGCGTCTTCGGGCTCGCGTTCCTCGGCGTCCTCACGGTGCTGGCGATTCTCGCCCCGGTGATCTCGGACGAGTCCGGCCTCGACGTCACCAAGGCCACCGGCGGTTCGCTGAACCCGCCAAGCGGGGAGTACTGGCTGGGCACCGAAATCGACGGCCGCTCGGTGCTGCTCATGACGTTCTGGGGCGCGCGGATCTCGCTGCTCGTCGGCTTCTCGGCGGCGTTCCTGTCGGTGCTGATCGGTACGATCGTCGGGATCGCGGCCGCGCACTTCGGCGGCTGGTTGTCCGGGCTGTTGCTGCGGTTCACCGACTTCTTCCTCGTGCTGCCGTCACTCGTGCTCGCCGTGGCGCTGGCCTCGGTGCTGGAGCAGGGCACAGCGACGGTGATCGTCGCCATCGGCGTCACCGCGTGGCCGAGCACCGCGCGACTGGTCCGGGCACAGACCCTGACGATCGAGGGCCGTCCATACATCGAGCGCGCGAAGGCGCTCGGCGGCGGCCATCTGCACATCGTCGGCAAACACGTCCTGCCGGGCGTCATGCCGCTCGTGCTGGCCAACACCACCCTCGTCGTCGGCAACGCGGTCATCGCGGACGCGACGCTGGCCTTCCTCGGCGTCGGCAACCCGAACAGCATCTCCTGGGGTGCCATGTTGCAGGCCGCGCTGAACAACGGCGCGATCAGCAAGGGCGCCTGGTGGAACCTGCTGCCGCCGGGCCTGGCGATCGTCGTGGTCGTCCTCGCCTTCACCCTCGTCGGACGCGCGCTGGAAACCGTGCTGAACCCGCGCCTGAAGGGACAGCACTCATGAGCCCCTTGCTGGAACTGAAGAACCTCGGCGTCACGTACGCCACAGGGAGCGGCGAGATCGCCGCCGTCCGTGGTGTCGACCTGGTACTCGAACCCGGCGACACCCTCGGGGTGGCGGGGGAGTCGGGCTCGGGGAAGTCGACCGTCGCGATGAGCGTCCTGCGATTGCTCCCGCGTTCGGCGACGGTCAGCGGGGAGATCCTGCTGGACGGCGAAGACGTCACGGCCATGAAGTGGGGACGGCTGCGCGCGGTGCGCTGGGCCGAGGCCTCGGTCGTGTTCCAGGGCGCGATGCACGCGCTCAACCCGGTCCGCCGGATCGGGGAGCAGATCGCCGAGCCGATCCGCCTGCACCCGCCCGGCGGCAAGGGACTGTCGGAAGCCGATGTCCAGGCCAAGGTGTCGGAACTGCTCGAACAGGTCGATCTGCCATCCGGGCGGGCCGGGGCGTACCCGCACGAACTGTCCGGCGGCCAGAAACAGCGCGTCATGATCGCGATGGCGCTGGCCTGCTCGCCGCGGCTGATCATCGCGGACGAGCCGACCACCGCGCTCGACGTCGTCGTCCAAGCGCAGGTGCTGGACCTGCTGGGCAGGCTGGTCGCCGAGCAGGGGATCGGGCTGGTCATGATCAGCCACGACCTGTCGGTGCTCGCCGCGACCTGCCGCCGGATCGCGGTCATGTACGACGGCGAGATCGTCGAGGAACGACCGAGCGCGGAGCTGATGAGCGCGCCGCACCACGAGCACAGCAAGGCGCTGGCGGCCGCTTTCCCGACCGTCGGCGATCCGGTGTCCCGGTTCGCGCCCGCCACCAGCACCCCGTTGCCGCCGGAACCGGAACGCGTCGGCGAGCAGCCCGCGTTGCTGGAAGCAGAAGACCTGCGTGTCAGCTTCCGTGACCGCACCGGAAAACGGATCAACGCCGTCGCCGGGGTGAGCCTCCAGGTGCGGAAGGACGAGATCGTCGCGCTGGTCGGCCAGTCCGGCTCCGGCAAGACGACGTTGGCCAGGACGCTGCTCGGGCTGCAGAAACCCGACTCCGGCGCGGTGCGCTACGACGGCAAAGCCGTTCCGCTCGGCGGCGCCGGGCTCAAGGCGTACCGGCGGCAGGTCCAGCTGGTCCTGCAAGACCCGACCAGCGCGCTGAACCCGAACCACACGGTCTACGAGGCCGTCGCGGAAGGCCCCCGCATCCACGGCATGAGCGCGAACGAGCACAAGATCGTCACCACGGCGCTCGAAGCCGCCGAACTGCGGCCCGCCGAGAAGTTCCTCGACCGGCTCCCGCACGAGTTGTCCGGGGGACAGCGGCAGCGGGTGGTCATCGCCGGTGCGCTCGCGCTGGACCCCAGCGTGATCGTGGCCGACGAACCGGTGGCGTCGCTCGACGCCTCCGTGCGAGGGGAGATCCTCGCGCTGCTGCTGCGACTGCGGCGTGAACTGGGTCTCGCCGGGCTGGTGATCACCCACGACCTCGGGCTGGCGTGGAACATCGCCGACCGCGTCGCGGTGATGTACCGCGGCGAGCTGGTGGAGGTCGGGACCGTGGAAGAGGTCCTGCTGGACCCGAAACACGACTACACGAAATCGCTGCTCGCCGCGTTGCCCGGTGGCGTCGCCCAGCGTTCGGCGGTCGACCGCTGAGCGACGGAATTCCCGTGCCCGACGCGGGAGACACCCATTGCCGCGCACTCGCACAGGCGCGGTGTGTAACCTCCAATCTCGAAATGGCGACCACGACAGACTCCCCGCAGATGCCCTCGGCCGGTTCGCTCGGCGAGCGGCTCCGGGTGCCATCCCGGTTTCCGTACCGCACCATCGCGATGGGAACCGTGGGCAGCACGCTGCTGATGCTCGCCGCGCTCGGCGCGGGCGGCATCCTCATCCGTGACCCGATCCTGGGCCACGGACCGTTGTCGTGGATCCGCTACGGCCACGGCCGCATCCTGGCCAACGTGATGCTCTACACGGGCTTCGCGCTGATCATCTGGGCGTGGGTGCGTCTGGGTCGCTACGCGCTCGCCGGCCGGATCGGCAGCCGTCCGATCGTGATCGCCGCGGCCTGCTGGATGGCTCCGCTGCTGGTGTCGCCGCCGCTGTTCACCCGCGACGTCTTCTCCTACCTCGCACAGGGCGCGCAGCTGCTGAACGGCCTCGACCCGTACGCCAATGGCCCGGCCGAGCTGAACGTGCTGCCGGACGTCGTGCAGAACGTCCACCCGCTGTGGCAGACCACTCCCGCGCCGTACGGCCCGCTGTTCCTGCTGGTGGCGAAGGGGATCGTCGCGGTCACCGGCAACGACATGATCTCCGGGGTCATCGCGACCCGCCTGGTGCTGATGCTCGGTCTCGTCGGGATGCTGTGGTCGCTGCCGCGGCTGGTGAAGCACCTCGGCGGCAAGCTGCCGATCACGCTGTGGCTCGCCATCGCCAGCCCGATGACGGTGATCCACCTCGTCGGCGGTCCGCACAACGACCTGTTGATGCTGGGCTTCCTCACCATCGGCGTGCTGGCCGCGCTGGAACGCAAGCACGTCCTCGCGATCGTTCTGGTCACCGTCGGCATGCTGATCAAGCCCACCGCGGCCTGGGCGCTGCCGTTCCTGGTCTGGGTGTGGGCGAACCACCTGCCCGGTGATCGGAAGGTGGTCAACTTCTTCCGCGCGGGCGCCGCGTCGGTCGGGATCTTCCTGCCGGTGTTCGTCGCGGGCACCTGGCTCTCGCTCGGCTCGGTCAACCTCGGCTGGCTGACCGGCCTCAAGGCGCCGACGCTGATCGCGAACTGGATGAACTTCCCGACCGGCATCGGTGAGATCTTCTACTCGCTGGTGAACCTGGTGATCGACGTCGAGGTCTCGCCGTTCGTCACCGTGTTCCGGGCGATCGCGATGGTCGGCCTGTTCGTGTTCGCCGGTCGCCAGTGGTGGCTGGCCCGCAACGGCGGCAACCCGGCGATTCACCGGATGGCGATCGTCCTGCTGGCCGGCGCGATCGTCCCGCCTCCCTCGCTGCCGTGGTACCTGACCTGGGGTTTCGTGGTCCTGTCCGCCTTCGAATGGCGGCGCCGGAACCTCGCGGTCGTCGTCGCGGTCTCGGTGTTCGTGACGCTGGTGTACTACCCGACCGGCGAGCAGGCGCTGTACGACTGGTGGTTCATGGCGGGCGTCGTCGCGGCGAGCGTGTACGCGGCGGCTTCGCTGCTGAGGCCGGACCCGCTGGGGGTCGTCGCCGCTTGGCGGGGGAAGCCAGTGGAGCAGTTCCTGCCCGCTGAGGCTCCGCGCTCCTGACTTTTGTACGTGAAGGGCCCTTTTCTTGCGCCTAGCGCAGGGAAGGGGTCCTTCACGTACTTGGGGGAGGGCTGGGTCCGGTTGGTCCGCGAAGTAGTGAAGGCCTCCTTGCTTACCTTGAGAGTAGGGAAGGGGGCCTTCACGCGCCGCGCTTGTGACCGGTGAGGCCACTGGGACAGTTGATGTCGCTGATGCGACCAAGAAGTCCTTCACGGACCATCAACCGTATAACGACCTATACGGCACCGCAAAGGCGCTGTTGCCGCGAAACGGCAACAGCGCAAAACGCTAAGAAGCCCGCCACCCACTCCAAGAGTGAATCAACGTGCTGACCACGCCATGGGGAGGCGGTTGCGCCTCGTACTGCGGATACTTCTCCCGCAACAGTCGCACCAGCGGCGCCTGCTCCTCGGGATCGGTCAGCACTCGGGCGACTCCATCCGCTCTCGCCCACCACAGCCCGGCCCAGTCTTCGTCGTAGTGGTCGGTCAGGAAGCTGACCGCGGGGTTCTCGGCGATGTTCTTCAGCCGCCGCAACGCCGTCGTGCTCTTCGGCTTGTGGTCGATCGCGAACGCGACCGAATCGCCTTCGACGACGAACGTCACCGGCACCAGGTGGGGCACGCCGTCCGAACCCGCCGTCGCCAGTCTCGCGATCCGCTCTCCCTCGAACCGGGTACGGGCTTCCGTCGGCGTCAACCGCATGCCCGCAACGGTACCTAGGCCGAGCGCCGGACGCGGAGCACGTTGTCGGAACGCGTTCCCTGCTGTCCTTCCGGGCCTGGGAAGTCGCGGGTGATCACTTCCTGGACGTCGACGGTCCATTCGCCTTCGGCCAGGGCCAGTGCCTCGAGCACCTCCGCAGGAGTCGGGAAGTGGACGTGCTCGTGGGGCGGCTCGTCCATCCAGGTCGGCCAGCCCGCGTGGCCCGCGACCACCAGGGTGCCGCCAGGCGCTACGGCTTCGGCGGCTCGGCGGAGTGCCTTGTCCCGTTCGCCGTCCTCGGCGACGGGGGAGTGGAAGAACTGCGCGGAGACGAGGTCGAAGCGCCCCTCCGGGAACGACTTCACCAGGTCGTGGCGCTCCCAGGTGATGCCGTCGACACCGGCTTCGGCAGCGTGCCCGGCGGCGCGCTTCAGCGCGGTGTCCGAGATGTCGACGGCGGTGACGCGCCAGCCCTGTTGGGCGAGCCAGATCGCGTCGCCGCCTTCGCCGCATCCGAGATCGAGTGCCGTCCCCGGCACCAGCGTGGCGACCTCGCGCACGAGGAGCGGGTTCGCGTTCCCGCTCCAGACCTGGTCCTTGTCCCGGTAGAAGTCTTCCCAGAACTGCTGTGTGGAATCCATGACCGAAAGATGCCTCCGATCCGGCCGAATCCGCCAGTTCCGTTGCCGTTATGGCAAAATCAGGAGTGTGCCCGCGTCGGCGTCGAGGGTGGCCCGCGCGCCGAGGGGAATGGTTGGAGACGCCGGGACGTGGCCGAAGCCGAAGTCCCAGACCATCGGCACTCCGAGCGGGCCGAGGCGTTCGAGCATCAATTCGCGGATCGCTTCGGGATCACCACATGCGCTCCAGGAGCCCAGCACGATCCCCTGGACGCCGTCGAGCCAGCCGGAACGCAGCAACTGGGTGATCATCCGGTCGATCCGGTACTGGCTCTCGGTGACGTCCTCCAGCAGCAGGATCGCCTCACCCGCCGAGCCCTGCTCCGGAGTGCCGAGACCGGAAGCCAGCAGGGCGAGGTTGCCGCCGATGAGGGTGCCGGTCGCGGTGCCAGGAACCAGCGGCGACGCCGTCGGCGAGGTGATCGTCCGTATCCCGTCCGGTTCGAACAAGGACAGTCGCAGGTGCTCGGCGGCCACCTCGTCGAACAGTGTGGTCACGGGCAAGGGGGAGAACAGCGTCTCCAGTCCCAAGTGGACGTTCACGGCCCGGTGCAGCGCGGTCACGTCGCTCGACCCGGCGAACACTTTGGACCCGGCCGCGCGCAACGCCGCCCAGTCGACCAGGTCGAGCATTCTCTGCGAGCCGTAGCCGCCGCGGGCGGTGAGGACGCAGGTCACCCCCGGATCCAGCCAGGCCTGCGTGAACTCGGCGGCCCGCGCCTCGTCGGGTGCCGACAGGTAGCCCGTGGACGCCGCCCGGACACACTCGCCGACGCGGATCTCGACACCCCAGCCATGCAGCACCGGCAGTGTCTTCTCGAGGAGGTCCGCAGGAACAGGGCTCGCCGGAGCGACCAGAGCGATCGTGTCGCCCGGGCGTACCTTCGGCGGCCTCACCGGCTCAGCCGGAGCTTCGGCACGCCGGGCGTCTCGAAGCCGAAAACCTGGCCGTAGAACGAAAGCTCCGCTTCGAGCGCGGCCACGATCGTCTCCGCTTTCCGGAAACCGTGCTGCTCGCCCTCGAACCTCAGGTAGGCGTGGTCGATGCCCCGCCCCGCCAGTCCGGCCACGAACCGGTCCGCCTGCTCCGGCGGGCAGATCTCGTCCTCCAGGCCCTGCAGGAACAACAGCGGGCCGGCGAGGGTGCCCGCGTTGTTGATCGGCGAGCGGTCCCGGTAGCGCTGCTCGGTCTCCGGCAGCGGCCCGATCAGCCCGTCGAGGTAGCGGGACTCGAAGTCGTGTGTCTCGCCGCCGTCGCCGGTCCACTGGGAAAGGTCGAGGATCGGGTACATCACGGTGCCCGCGCGGTAGGTCGTCGTGGTGGTCAGCGACGCGGCGGAGGTGTACCCGCCCGCGCTGCCGCCGCGGATCGCCAGCCGATCCCTGTCGACGGTGCCTTCGGCGGCGAGCGCTTCGGCGACGGCGACGCAGTCCGCGACGTCGACGATGCCCCATTGCTCCCGCAGCCGTTCGCGGTAGGCGCGTCCGTATCCGGTCGAGCCGCCGTAGTTCACCGTGACGACGGCGATGCCGCGGCTGGTGAAGTAGGCGATCTCGAAGTCGAGTACCGCGCTGTCCCGGCCGGTGGGCCCACCGTGCGGGTACACGAACAGCGGCGGCAGTTCCCCGTCCGGTGCGGTGAAGTCCGCGTTCGCGGGCAGGTAGAGGAAGGCCGGGACCTGTTCGCCGTCGTCGGTCTTGAAGATCCGCTCCACGGGCGTCGAAAGGTAGGCAGGCGACGGCGGTTCGGGCGTCGTCGCGAGTTCGGTCACGGTCCCGGTTTCGAGGTCGACCTTCACGACGGCGCCTTCCCGTTTCGGGCCTGCCGCGACACCGACGATTCCGCCCTCGTGGACGGCGAAACCGTTGGTGGACCACGCGGTCAGGTCGGCGGCGGCCGTCACCGGGGTCACTTCCCGGGTCGTCTCGTCGAGGATGGCGAGCTTGCCCGACGCGAGGACGGCGAACCGGCCGTCCCCGAGCGGCGTGAACCAGCGTGCGCCCAGTTTCCACTGTGCGCCGCCGATCTCCTGCTCCGACGGCGCCAAGTTCGTGATGCCGCCGTCGAGCCCGACGCGGTGCAGATTCCACCAGCCGTCGGGGTCGAGCAGCGCCAGCAGGCTGTCCGCCGACTCCCATTCGACCTGGCAGACGGCGATGTCCGCCGCACCCGCGAGCACGCGGTGGGGTCCGAACGTCCCGTCCTCGCGGATCTCCGCGACGCACAGTTCCGTGCCGTCCCAAGGCATCGCGGGGTGGTTCCAGCCGAGCCACGCCGCTCGCGCGCCGTCGGGCGACAGCTGCGGCGCGGTGAGGAAATGGTGGCTGGCTGCCAGAACCCGTTCCGGGCCGCCGTCGAGGGGAACCGCGATGAGGTCGCGGGCGATGTCGACGCGCCTGGCGCCGGTGCTGCGTTCGCGCACCAGCCACACTTCGCCGTCACGACCGGGCTTGAGGTCGCTGTAGCGGACGCCGTGCCGGGACGCCGGTTCCGGGGTCAGGGGTGTCGTCTCGCCGGTGGTCAGATCGCGGCGGTAGACGCGCTGATCCGTCCAGTGGGTGAAGACGAGGACGTCGCCGAGCACGAGCCAGGGACGTCCGCCGTACTCGTGGACGCGGTTCCGGACGTTCCAGGGAGCGGGAAGCACGTCTTCGACCGTGCCGTCGGCGCGCGACTTCACGAGGGTGACGCGGCCGCCTTCACCGGCTCTCGCTTCGGCCCACCAGACCTCGTCTCCCACCGTGTCGAGCCATTGCGCGCTGACTCCCGACGCCGCGACATCAGCGGCCGACAGGGGAGACGTCCAGGTGCCGTAAGGGGCGATCTCAACCACGGTTGAAGACTAGGATCGACTCTTTGCCCGTGGTGGCCCGGGGCACACCTGGACCCGGCGGGGTTTCGCCCTTGGCTGAACGGTGGGGCAGTGGATGCCGATCATGGGGCCGTGGCCTAGGGTCAAAGGTGCCATGTCTCGCGTAATCCACGTCTTCCGCCAGCCCGACCGGTTCGTTGCAGGAACCGTCGGCGAGCCCGGCGACCGCACGTTCTACCTCCAGGCGTCCGAGGACGTCCGCACGATCAGTGTGACGATCGAAAAACAGCAGGTCGTGGTCTTGGCCGAAAGGCTCAGCTCGCTGCTGGAAGAGGTCGCCAACCGGTTCGGCGCGGATGTACCGGACGACGCGCCCGACGAGCTGCTCGACGTCGACCCCCTGACCGTTCCGGTCGAGGAGGAGTTCCGCGTCGGCACGATGGGCCTCGGCTGGGACGCCGACAGCAGCGCCGTCGTCATCGAACTGCTCGCGATCACTGAGGGCGAGGTGGACGAAACGGTCGTTCTGGACGACACGGAGGAAGGGCCGGACGCCGTCCGTGTCTTCCTGACCCCCGGCGCGGCGCGCGCGTTCGCCGAGCGCGCAGACAGGGTGGTCAACGCCGGTCGCAAGCCGTGTCCGCTGTGCGCGGAGCCGCTCGACCCGGCGGGCCACATCTGCCCGCGGCAGAACGGGTACCGGCGCGACGTCGACGTCCTCGAGGACTGATCAGGTGTCGGAGAGTTCGCTGGAGCTGGTGACGCGCGGCAAGATCGACGTCGAAGGCAGGCTCGTCGACGCATCCAACGTCACGCTCTTCTGCAAGATCGAACTCGACGGCGTGACCGGCGACGTCGTGTACAAGCCGGTGTCGGGCGAGCGGCCGCTGTGGGACTTCCCGGACGGGACGCTCGCCGGTCGCGAGGTCGCGACGGCGATGGTCGCCGAAGCGTCCGGACTCGGCGCGATCCCGCCGACGGTGCTGCGTGACGGGCCGTTCGGTCCCGGCATGGTGCAGCTGTGGATCGAGACCACCGAAGAGGAACTGGTCGACGTCCGATCCCCGGAGGGCCTGCCGGACGACTGGCGCGTCGTGCTGCACGCCCACGATCGTGACGGTGAGCCCGCGGTGCTCGCGCACGCGGATCGCCAGGGGATGCGGGAACTGGCCGTGCTCGACATCGTCGTCAACAACACCGACCGCAAGGGCGGGCATCTGCTCGCCGGCGTCGACGGCCGGATCTACGGCGTGGACCACGGGATCTGCCTGCACACCGACCCGAAGCTGCGGACGGTGCTGTGGGGCTGGATCGGCGAGCGGCTCACCGAGGCCGAGGTCGGCAAGTTGCGGGGCCTGCGTGAACAGCTGGACGGCGAGTTCGGTGAGGCGCTGAGCGAGCATCTCACCGGGTTCGAGATCCGCGCGCTCGCCGAGCGCACCGACGCTCTTCTGACGGACGGTGTCTTCCCGGCGCCGGGTGACGACTGGCGTGCGATTCCGTGGCCGCTGTTCTGATCGACGATCAGGCCTGTGCGCGCCTGATCAAGCGATTCGGTGAGGACGTCGCGAGCTGGTGCGACGATCTGCCCGCGCTCGTGGCGCGGCTGGCGACGCGGTGGGGTCTCACCGTCGTCGACGCGAAACCGGGCAACACCGGCCGTACCCTGATCTGCGTCGGTGACGACGGTGCCAAGAAGGTCCTCAAGCTGACCCCCGATCACACGATCGCCGAGTCCGAGGCCGCGGCGTTGCGGGCGTGGGACGGCTGCTCTCGCGTCGTTCAGGTGCTCGCCACCGAACTCGCCGACGGGGCGATCCTGCTCGAAGGCATCGATCCCGGTACGCAGCTGCGGGAGTCGGGGGCGAACGTCCCGTGGGCCGAGGTCGGCGACCTGCTGACCCAGATCCATTCGGTGACCCCGCCCGCCGGTTTCTCGCCGCTCGAAGACCGTGTCACCTTCATGTACAGGCTCGCGGAGCGGGAGCTGCGCGGTTCGGTGGCCGAAGCCACCCTCTCGCTGGAGACCCTCGACCGTGCCCGTCTGCGGGCGCTCGACCTCGCGACCAGTGGGGGAGGGAACTCGATCGTGCATGGCGATCTGCATCCGGGCAACGTCCTCGACGGCGGACCCGGCAGGGGAGTGGTCGCCATCGACCCGCGACCGAGTGTCGGCGATCCTTCGTTCGACCTGGCCGACTGGGTCACGCTGCCGATGACCGAGGGCGGCACGCTCGAAGACGGGCTCGACGCCATCGCGCCGCATCTGCCCGGGTTCGACGCCGAGCGCGTCCGGGCATGGTGTGTCGCGCTTTCGCCGCTGTCCGTGATCCGCCCGCTCGAACGCGGCGAACGGACCCCGTTCGTCGAAGCGATGCTGTCATTCTGTTGGTGAACCTGAGTCCGCGATCGACGTCGGCAGGGCGGTGGATGACGGCCTGACCGGCGTGGCGGGGAGACGCTGACCCCGGCCACCGCTAGCGTCGTCCGCCGTGCGCTCCCATTCGTACGACGACGTGCTGTCCGGCCCGCGTAAGCGGAAGATCCCCGAGGTGCCCGCCGAACCGGGCCTCGTGGTCGAGGACCCTGCCAGCGGGTACTGCGGCGCCGTGGTGAAGATCGAGTACGGCAACGTCGTACTCGAAGACCGGCACGGCAAGCACCGGGTGTTCCCGCTGAACCCCGCGGGCTTCCTGCTCGAAGGGAAACCGGTCACGCTGGTGCCCGCGAAAACAGCTCCGAAGGCACCCGCCCGGCGGATCTCCGCGTCCGGGTCGGTGCAGGTCCAGGGACTCAAGGCCCGGGTCGCGCGGGATTCGCGCATCTGGGTGGAGGGCAAGCACGACGCCGAACTCGTCGAGCGGGTCTGGGGCCACGACCTGCGGGTCGAAGGCGTGGTGGTCGAACCACTCGATGGGGTGGACGTGCTGTCCGATCGCATCGGTGAGTTCGGCACCGGACCCGGCCGCCGTCTCGGTGTGCTGGTCGACCACCTGGTCGCGGGCAGCAAGGAGTCCCGGATCGTCGACGGGATCCGCGACGAGAACGTGCTGATCACCGGGCATCCGTACATCGACATCTGGGAGGCCGTGAAGCCGTCGGTCGTCGGCATCCGAGCCTGGCCGAAGATCCCGCGTGGCACGGAGTGGAAACAGGGCATCTGCGACGCGCTCGGCTGGGGCGAACCGTACGAGGGCTGGCAGCGGGTCCTGGCGGCGGTCGGCAGCTACCGGGATCTGGAAACGCCGCTGATCGGAGCGGTGGAACGGCTCATCGACTTCGTCTCCGACCCGGGCGATGAGTCCTGAATGCCCGGTTTGCGCGGGGTCACTCAAGGTCACGCGTCGGTCACGTCGGTTTCGCTTCTTCGGTATGAGTCGGCGCGATCTGGGAGCATGAACGCATGACAGGCGCTCTCATCTGGCTGATCGCCGGCATCCTCTTGATCATCGCCGAGCTGCTCTCGGGTGACTTGTTCCTGCTCATGGTCGGAGTCGGAGCCCTGTTCGGGGCGGGCTCGGCCGCGCTGACCGGGAACCCGTTCATCGACGTCGCGGTGTTCGCCGTCGCCTCGGTCGGGATGCTCGCCCTCGTCCGCCCGGCCCTCAAGCGCCGGTTCCTCTCGGGACCGGACATCAAGACCAACACCGACGCGCTGATCGGCGCGCGAGCGGTAGTAGTGTCCACTGTGGACGTCGAAAGCGGCCAGGTGAAGCTGGCGGGCGACGTCTGGTCGGCACGATGCATGACCGATGGGGAACCGATCGCCCCGGGGACATCGGTGACGGTCGTCGAGATCTCGGGCGCCACGGCGGTCGTTTCGGCCGCGCTGTGAGCCGGACGGCCGTACAGCAAAGGGTTTCTACGTAAGGGGAAGGTAGTTGTCAGAAGCAGTGGTGTTCATCGTCGTCGGACTGCTCGCGTTGTTCGTGGTCGTCGTCGTGGTCAAGGCGATCATGGTGGTGCCACAGGCACAGTCCGCCGTGATCGAACGGCTGGGCCGGTTCCGGACGGTGGCTTCTCCCGGCCTGACGTTTCTGGTGCCCTTCCTGGACAAGGTGCGGGCGCGGATCGACCTTCGTGAGCAGGTCGTCTCCTTCCCGCCCCAGCCGGTGATCACCGAGGACAACCTGACCGTGTCCATCGACACGGTCGTGTACTTCCAGGTCACCGACTCGCGGGCAGCGGTCTACGAGATCTCGAACTACATCGTCGGTGTCGAGCAGCTGACCACCACGACGCTGCGAAACGTCGTCGGTGGCATGAGCCTCGAGCAGACGCTGACCTCGCGTGACTCGATCAACAGCCAGCTGCGTGGCGTGCTCGACGAGGCCACCGGCCGCTGGGGCATCCGTGTCGCGCGAGTCGAGCTGAAGGCGATCGACCCGCCGCCCTCCATCCAGGACTCGATGGAGAAGCAGATGCGCGCCGACCGTGAGAAGCGCGCGATGATCCTGACCGCCGAAGGTCAGCGTGAATCGGCGATCAAGACCGCGGAAGGTCAGAAGCAGAGCCAGATCCTCGCGGCCGAAGGTGCCCGGCAGGCGACCATCCTCGGCGCCGAGGCCGAGCGGCAGTCGCGGATCCTGCGCGCACAGGGTGAACGAGCTGCCCGCTACCTGCAGGCACAGGGTCAGGCGAAGGCGATTGAGAAGGTCTTCGCGGCGATCAAGGCGGCGCGTCCCACTCCCGAGGTCCTGGCGTACCAGTACTTGCAGACCCTGCCGCAGCTGGCGCAGGGCGACGCGAACAAGGTCTGGATGATCCCGAGCGACTACGGCAAGGCCCTGGAGGGCTTCGCCCGCGCGCTCGGCGCCCCCGGCGACGACGGTGTGTTCCGCTACGAGCCGCCGAAGGAAGACCCGGTCGAGAAGCCGGTTCTGGAGGACGAAGAGGTCCAGGGCTGGTTCGACACCTCCAGCGACCCGAAGGTCGCCGAGGCCGTCGCGGCCGCGGAAGCCGTGGCGCGCAAGGAGGTTCCGGCGCTGGGTGTCGCGACGCCGCGGCAGGAGCCGCCCGCTCCGCGTCAGGTTCCCAAGGCCGCGCCAGCTCCCGAGCCGGAGGCCGCCCCGGAGCCCCCGCAGCAGCAGGCTCCGCCGCCTTCCCAGCTGCCTCAGCCCCAGCCGCCCGCCGGTCCGCAGGGAGGCCCGTACCAGGGACCGCCGTCACAGGGGCCGCGCAGTGGTCCGTTCCCGCAGCAAGGGCCGTTCGGCGGTCCGCAGGGTGGACCGCCGCCGCAACGCTGAGCCGAAATCCGAAAGAGGGCCGTCCCGACCGGGGCGGCCCTCTTCGGTACCGCAATTAGTCACCTGGTTGCGGCCTTCCGACGTCACCGAGTGCCACCCCGGCGTGAGCAAACCCCGCACTCGCGTGCTCAGAGGCGTAACTCGCGTGCTTGGAAGCGGATCTCGCGAGTTACGTCTCTGAGCACGCGAGTTACGTGTCTGCGCACGCGAGTTACGGGCGAACGGGCTTACGTCGCGCCGCCGAGGTCTGACGGTTTCGCCGGTTGAGCGTCACCGCCGAACGCTTCGGCGGCGGCGTGGACCCGCAACTCTTCGATTTCGTCGATCTGCCGCCGGGCCCGGTTGATCAGGTCGTCGAGTCGGCCTGCGTCTATGCGTGGGTCCCTGTCGGCGCGCACCCGCAGGGTTCGCCACCCGGCGGCCTTGCCCTCGACGCCCAGCCGCAATGCTTCGAACTCCACGACCCGGCTCAACGGGGATCTGGACACGAGCCGTCCGTTCGGCTTGATTCGCGCCGCCTTCTCCAACGCCCAAGCCGCGACAGCCTTGTAACGGCGGACCGGGACGTCCAAGGCCGCCATCACCGTCAGCAACGCGGCGCGGTCGTCCGCGATCTCGTGAGCCAGCTTGTCGAGCACACCGCTGGGATCCCGGTCGCGTTCGGCGCCGGCGACGCGTTTGGCGAGTTCTGTTCCGGCGATCGCGCCGGCCAGGTGGTCGTTGAGGTAGATGCCGAGCAGGGCTGTGTCGGGGGAAGAAGTGTGCATGACCCACGCGTACCCGATCCCCGGACGTCGAAACCGGCGGCCACTGGACCTCGACTGGAGTCGAAGTTGCAGGGTGGCGACATGGACCGATCGTTTTTCGCCGTACAGGGCTTCCTTGCCGAGCCGCGCCTGCCTGCCAGTGTCGCCACCACCACCGGTCGCGGGAACCCGGCTTTGGCGATGATGTGGTTCGTGGCCGAGGAGGGCAGGCTGTGGTTTCACACTCCGGTGTCGGATGGCCGGCCGACACCGTTCCTCGACGCGGCTCGAGGCCACCGCGAGGTCGCTGTCATGGTCGCGACGTTCGACCCGCCCGACGACGTCCGTCAGGTGCGGATGACCGGGCCCGCGAGGCTGGAGACCAAGGACGTGGCGCGGGTCCGGCGCATTTACGAACGCTACATCCCCGGCTGGTCCCCGGACTGGGAGGACCACGCGGCGTCGCAGGACGCGGTGCTGTGGTCGATGTCCCCGGACCGGGGGATGGCCGTCACCTACCCCGGTTTGGCGAACGGTCCGGTGTTCCGCTGGTCGAACGCGGCAGAAGGACCGTTCGGCTCCTGAGAATTCGTCAGGGCTGTTCGGGGCGTTCGGCGGCGTTCCACAGGATGGCGATGGGGGCCTGGCCGGGTTTCTCGCGTCCGGCGAACTCGTCGAGGAGCGCGTCGACCCTGCTGTTCAGTTCCGCCTGGTCGCCGGGATCCAGCCGCAGGACCGCCCGCCGCGTGTGCTGGGGGACCGAGGGGTCGTTCTCGCTGATCTCCGCGCGGTGCGCGTCGAGGATGGCGAGGTCGACCTTGGCCGTGAGATGACGATCGTTCGGCGGCTCGAGGTTGAGCCGCCAGGTCTTCTTGGTCGCCCGGTAGGGATGTTCCCAGGCTCCCTTGTCTCCTCGCCGGGGGGCCTCGGCCACGAGGAATCCGGTCGCGGTCAGTGCCCGCAGCCTGCGTAGCAGTGTGGCCGGTGCGACGTCGAGGCGTTCGGCGAGTTGCTGGTTGGTCCAGGCCGTGTCGAGGCACAACCGCAGGATGCGCCAGCTCAACGGATGGGAGAGCGCGCGCAACTCTTCAGGCGTCGCGGCTGGTTGCTCGATCGGTCCGGCCATTGACAGCACTGTAATCGATTTGCATACTCGAAATCAATTTCATGCAGTGAAATCGATGGGAGTCGGCGTGGACTCGGTCAAGGAATACGTGCAACAACACCGGTTGCGGCATGAGCGGGAGCTCGCCGACTGGATCGCGGTGCCCAGCGTGAGCGCCACGGGAGAGGGCATGGAACGCGCGACGCCCTACGCGCTGGAGTTGCTGGAACGCAGCGGACTGAGCGCGCGGGTCGTGGACACCGGAGGCTGGCCGCTGGTCGTCGGGCACGCGGCCGGTCCGGTGGACAGCCCGCATGTGGTGATTTACGGGCACTACGACGTTCAGCCGGCGGGGCCGCTGGAGGAATGGCACAGCCCGCCGTTCGAGGCGAGCGTTCGTGACGGCCGGATGTACGGACGCGGCACCGGCGACAACAAGGGGCAGCACCTCGCCCAGCTCCTCGCCCTCCGCGCGCTGCGCGACACCCAAGGGGGACTGCCGTGCTCGGTGACCGTCGTGCTCGACGGTGAAGAGGAGATCGGCAGCCCTCATCTGACCGGCACACTCGCGGCGATGCGGGAGGAGTTGGCCGCCGATCTCGCGCTGTGGAGCGACGGGCCGGTACACGACAGTTACGAGCCGACGGTCAACCTCGGAGTGCGCGGTGTGGTGGCCTTCGAGATCACTGTGCGCGGCGCGAACAGCGCGCTGCATTCCGGGAACTGGGGCAACGTCGCGCCGAACCCGGCCTGGGAGCTGACCTGGCTGCTGTCCACCATGCGCGCACCCGACGGCCAGGTGACCATCGACGGCTACGACGCGGGCGTGACTCCCCTGACCGACGCCGAAATCGACGCGGTCCGGGCCTTGCCGATCGACCCGGCCGCGATGCTGGCGGGAGCGGGACTGGACCGGATGGACGCCGGCCACGATGAGGGCATCAACGAACGACTCGCGATGCCGACGTTCAGCATCAACTCGCTGACCTGTGCCGACAACAACGAGCACCGGACGGTCATCCCGTCTGTCGCGGTGGCCCGGTGCGATATGCGGCTGGCCTGCGGGCAGCGGGCGGAGACGGTCATCGACGCCGTCCGCGCACATGTCCGGAAGCACCTGCCGCACGCCGAGGTGCGGTTCGGGGCGACCATGGAGGCGTCCCGCACCCTGCCGGACGCGCCGTACGCCGATCTCGTGCTGCGCGGCGTGACCGAGGCACACGGGAAGCGGGCGCTGGCCGTCCCGGCACTGGGCGGCAGTCTGCCGATCGCGGCGCTCACCGACGGTCTGGCCCTGCCCTGCTACGGCATCGCGCTGGCGAATGTCGACGAGCGCAACCACGCGCCGAACGAGAACTTCGAGCTCCATCGGTTTCACCAGGGCATCGTGACCGCGGCCAGTGTCCTGTCCAGCATCGGCCGCCGATGAACGCCACGGTGCGGATCGTCGCGGCCGCCTCGACCGGGAACATGTTGGAATGGCTGAGCTTCACGGCCTACGCGCTGGTCGCCGACGTCATCGCGCGACAGTTCTTCCCCTCGGCCGACCCGGTGACCTCTCTGATGTTGGCGCTGGGTACGGCCGTCGCCGCCTACCTGGTCCGGCCGCTCGGCGCGGTGCTGCTCGGTGTCTACGCCGACCGGGCCGGACGGCTGGCGGCCTTGACCGTGGCCATTAGGCTGATGACCCTCGGCTCGCTCCTGATCGTGGTCCTGCCCGGCTACCAGCAGATCGGCGTGCTCGCCCCGATCGGGATACTCCTCGCGCTGGTGATCCAAGGATTCTCCGCTGGCGGTGAGTTCGGCTCCGCCACCGCGCTGCTCGTCGAAAGCCACGCCACGCGACGTGGCTTCATGGGCAGCTGGCAAACCGCGAGCCAGGCGTTCGCGGTCCTGCTCGCGACCGGACTGCTCGCGACCACGAGCAGTCTCCTGAGTCCCGCGCAGTTCGACGCGTGGGGCTGGCGGATACCGTTCGTGGTCGCGCTGCTCCTCGGCCCGGCCGGCTACTACATCCGCACCAGGCTCCGGGACTCGCCCGAGTTCACCACCGCGCGTGCCGCGTCCGACTCCGGACCGCCTCGCCCGCTGGTCAACCTCCTGCGGAACGACAAGGCGCGGGTTCTGCTGGTGATGGGCATGATCGCGATCTCGACGGGATTCTCGTACCTGATCACCTACATGCCGACGTTCGCCATCCGGCAGCTCGGCATGTCCCCGTCGACGAGTTTCACCGCGACGTTCGTGACCGGTGTCGTCCTCACCGTGTTCACCCCCGTGGCCGGACACCTCTCCGACAAGATCGGGAGAACCCGGATGCTCACCGCGGCCGCGGCTGTCGTCGCGCTCATCAGCATCCCGTTGTTCCTGCTCATCCGCGCCGTACCGGATCTGGTGGCACTGGTCCCGGCCTTGGCGCTGATGGGCCTGGTCAAAGCCTGGTACGCGGGCCCCCTGCCCGCGTCCATGGCCGAGATGTTCCCGGTCGGCAACCGGGGCACCGGGCTGTCGATCAGCTACAACCTCGGGGTCATCCTCTTCGGCGGGCTCACCCCGCTGGCCATCACCCTGCTGATCGCGGCCACCGGATCGACGCTCGCACCCAGCTACTGGATCACCGCGCTCGCCCTGGTCAGCGGTGCCTGCGTACTGCTCGCCCGTCGATACCGGCAACCCGACCCCGCCGCCGATCGGCCCGAGGTCACGCCGGGAGCGAAAGCTCCCTTCAGCTCGTGAGGAAATCGAGCGTCCGGTACTCGTCGACCACCGCGGCGAGTTCGGCGATGCGGGCCTGCCCGGCCTCGATGAGCCGTTGCCCGGCGGCCGTCCACTGTTCGAGGTCGGGGGACATCGGCGGGATCTCGGCCAGGATCTCCGCGCTTTCGGCGAGGCTGAGCCCGACCCGCTGGGCGGCGACCGCGAGCCGGATCCGGCAGATGGCGTCGATCGTGAACCGGCGCGCGTTGCCCGCGGTGCGTTCGGCGGTGATGACACGGTAGCGCTCGTAGTACCGGACGGCGTTGGTCGACACCCCCGCCTTGCTCGCGACCTCGCCGATGGTCAGCGTGGCGTCGACCTTCGTCGTCATACCGCACTCCGTACCGTGGCAGGTTCCGCCACCGGGACGGCCGGCGCGGGCCGGGTCCTCAGCCTGACCACCAGTGCGAGCGCCATAACCGCGAGGACCCCGACGAGGGTCACACGATACGCGGAGACGACCTCGGCGATGAGCGTCGTGTCCGCCCCAGGGTCGCTCAGCGCCGCGAGACCCCGCCCTCCGGTGGCCGACGCGGTGAGCCCGGTGAACACCGCGCTCACCGCCGCGGTGCCGACCGCGGTCGCGATGGTGCTGGCCAAGGGGAGTATCGCGGAACCGGACGCGAGATCGGGACCGTGCAGGTTCCGGCCGGCGCTCACGATGGTGGGCATCATGATCGCCCCGGTGCCCGCTCCTTGGATCACGCCCAAGATCGCCAGCACCGTGTACGACGTATCCGGCGTGAGGACGAGCATGGTCAGTCCGGTCGCGGCGATCGCCAGGCTCAGCCCGGTCCCGACGACGATCCGCGGGCCGAAGCGTTCCAGGACACGGGCGGCGAACTGGATGCTGAGGCCCATCCCGATCGTGGCCGGCACCATCATCAGCGCACTGACCAGGGTCGAGTCGCCGCGCATGAGCTGGATGTAGGCGGGCATCAGCAGCATCGAGCCGAAGTACGGCGCGGCGTACAGGACGAGGACGACGGTGTTGCGCCCGAAGGTCCGGTCGCGCAGCAGACGGACGTTCAGCAGCGGCGCGTGATGGCTCCACGACCGGCGCGCGAACACGGCCACGAGCGCCATTCCGGCGACGACGATCGCCACCCGGGCCACCACACCGGTCGTCTCTTCGGTGAGACCGTAGGCCACCGCGACGACACCGGGGACGAGCAGCAGGGCGCCCACGAAGTCCATCGGGGTCCGCTCGGCCGACGGTGCCCCGGCGGGCACCCAGCGCAGCACGCCCACGACGGCGAGCAGGGCGGGCGGGACGGTGATGAAGAACAGTGCCCGCCACGACAGGCTTTCCAGCAGGACGCCGCCGAGCAACGGCCCGAGGATCGGCCCGATCAGCAAGGGCAGCCCGGTGATCGTGGTCATCCGGCCCCGGCGTTCCGGGGCCACCGCGCCGAAACCGATGGTCATCCCCAGCGGATTGATCAGCCCGCCGGCGAGGCCCTGTACCGCCCGTGCGGCGATCAGCCACCCGAGATCGCCGGCGGCTCCGGCGCCCGCCGACGCCGCCGCGAACACGAGCAGCGCGACCAGGTACACCCGGCGCGCACCCCAGCGTTGCGCGAAGGTCGCCGCGAGCGGCATCGCCGCGACCATGCCGAGGGCATAGGCGGTCACGATCCACTGGATCGTCGTGAGTGACGCGGAGAAGGTCGTCATGAACTGTGGCAGCGCGACGGCGACGATCGTGGTGTCGAGAACGGCCATCAACCCGCCGAGCGCGATCACCGAGGCGATGCGCAGTTCCTGTCCTGTCAGCCGGTTCATGCCGCACTCGCCTGTTCCGCGACGCGGCCGGCGCGCAGGGTGCGGGCCCACCAGTCCAGCTCGGTCATCGTCGCGGACAGCGCGCCGCGCTCGCCTTCGGTGGCTTCGTACCCGTTTGGGCCGAGACGGGTCCACGGGGCGTTCAGCAGCACCGCGTCGCGGGTGGTGGTGGCCCTCAGTTCGGGGAAGATCAACCGCAGCTGCTCGATCGCGCGGATGCCGCCCGAACCGGCGCCGTAGCCGACGAACGCGACGGGTTTGTACGCCCATTCCTTGTAGTGCCAGTCGATCGCGTTCTTCAGCGCGGCCGGGAAGCTGTGGTTGTACTCCGGGGTGACGACCAGGTAGGCGTCGGCGGCGTGCAGCCTGCCGCTGATCGCCGTCGCGGTCCCACCGGGCTGCGTTCCTTGCAGCGGGAGATCGACGTCGGCGAGGTCGATCGGGTCGACCTCCAGACCGTCGATCGCGGCGAGTTCGGTCAGCAGCCAGCCCGTGATGGCGTCGGCGAATCGCTCGTGGCGGACGCTGCCGATGATCACGGCGAGGCGAAGCGGGGACTGTGCGGTGGTTTCTGTGTTCATGCCGATGACGCTAAAAGCTCGTCCATAGGCGAACTCAAGCCGTTGCGGCACTGGTCACGATCCCTGGACCTCCATCTTGGTGGAGGTTGTACAGGTTGACATGTAGGGAAAAGCCTACGTATTGTGCGAGTATGAACATCGACCGGATCCAGTTCCTCACCGTGCCCGTTTCCGATCAAGCCAAGGCGCGGGACTTCTGCGTCGGCGATCTCGACCACGACGCGCGAGTGCATCTCCAGTTGACCACCACCACCGACGTCGACGCCGACATCGGGAAGCTTCGCGCGCAGGGTGTCGAAGTGGACGACGCCGAGGAGATGGCTTGGGGGCGAGTGACGTCCCTGAAGGATCTGGACGGCAACGGGATCGGGTTGCTCGAACCGTCGGGCTACGGGAATTGGCCGCGCTGATGCCGGTCAACGACGACGTCTTCGCCGCGCTCGCCCATCCGGCCCGGCGCGAGGTGCTGGGCATCCTCCTCGAAGGCCCGCGGGCCGCGGGGGAGATCGCCGAACGCTTCGACATGCGGCGCCCGAGTCTGTCGGAACACCTTCGAGTGTTACGGGAGGCAGGCCTCGTGCAAGAAGAGAGGCAGGGCCGCAATCGCGTCTACTCTCTGGAAGCCGCGCCGCTGCAAGAGGTTTCCGACTGGCTTTCGCCGTACGAGCGGTACTGGCGCGGCAAACTCGGCAACCTGCGTGACCTGCTCGACGAGGAGGACTTCTGAACGGCGAGGATCCGACGGCCATCCACGTCGACCAGTTCCTGGCGCATCCACCCCGCAAAGTGTGGCGCGCATTGACCGAGCCGGGCCTGCTCGAACGCTGGCTGCGGATGCCGAACGACATCAAACCCGTGGTGGGCCACCGGTTCGAACTGCTCGCGGATCCGGTGCCCGCCGCGGGATTCGCAGGCGGCCCGGTGGCTTGCGAAGTCCTGGCCGTCGAGCCGGAACGGCTGCTCAGCATCAGCTGGGGTCCGGAGTGGACGGTCACCTGGCGGCTCGAACCGGAGGGACGGGGCACCCGGTTGTTCCTCAGTCACGAGGGTTTCGACCCCGACGACGAGTTCCAGCGGATGTCACGCCGGATCATGGGCGGCGGCTGGCGCACCGGAGTCCCGAAGGCACTGGCTCGCGTGCTGGACGAGATGCCTCCTCCAAGTACATGAAGGTCCCCTTCCTGTACCTAGGCGCAGGGGCCCGGCAAAGTCGCATAGCTGGTGGTCGGCGCTGCTCTTGGTGATCCGGACTTGGCGCGCTGACTACCTGAGCGTGGAGGATTTGGGACGTTGAACGTCCCAAATCCTCCACGCTCAGGGGCGAACGCCGGGTTCTGGGTGACAGACCACCGGTACGGCGCCGCGACGGTGAAGGAATTGGGACACTCAACGTCCCAATTCCTTCACCGTCAGCCTCACGAATTGACGAATAGCCGCCTGACCTGCAAGACCTCGACTTTGCCGGGACCCTGCGTTAGGCGCAAGGAAGGGGGCCTTCATGTACTTCAGGTGAGCAAGGCTGCCTGACCGGCCGTTGACCTCGGGTCTAGGATCCCCGCTGTGACGGACGAGAAACCGCTCCGAGCCGATGCCCGCCGTAACCGGACCAGGGTGTTGGAGGCTGCGGAGCGCGTCTTCACAGCCAAGGGCACCAGTGCGCCCACCGAGGAAGTCGCCCGCGAAGCAGGCGTCGGAGTCGGCACGGTGTTCCGGCATTTCCCGACGAAAGAAGCCCTACTGGAGGCGGTCCTCTACGCGCGCCTGCACCGCTTCGTCGACGAAGCGGAAGCGACCGTCGCAGCCGAATCGCCGGATCCGGGCGCGACGTTCTTCGGGTTCCTGACCGGCTGGATCGAAATGGCAGGCGCCAAGAACGCGTACTTCGAAGCTCTGTCGGCGGCCGGAGTCAGCGTCCCGTCGCCAGGATCGGTCATCGGCGTCCGCCTGAAGGAGGCGCTGGGCGTACTCCTCGGCCGCGCACAGGACACCGGCGATGTCCGCAAGGATCTCGGCGTCGACGAACTGATCCCGGTGATCATCGGCACGGCGAAGGCGGCGGAGCACGCCGGGCCCGAGTTCCGGACCCGGACGATCTGCATCCTCTTCGACGGGCTCCGGCCGCGTCAGGTGTAGGGGTCCATCGTCGGCCGCTTCGGCGCGAGCGCGTCGCCAGAGGACTCGCCGCGTAGCCGGCGCCTGATCCACGGCACGGCGTGTTCCTTGCCCCACTGAAGGTTTTCGGTGCGCCGCGCCTGCGGGCTGAGCAGCGGCCGCGGCCCGAGCTCGGCGGGCGTCAGCTTGTGCGGTTCACCGAGCGCGTCGAGGACGGCGATGGCGATTTCGTTGTGCCCCGACGAGTTCAGGTGCAGGCGGTCGGGAGCCCAGAGGCGCCGGTCCCGGAGCTGCCGCATCGCCCACATGTCCACGAGCAGCGCCCCGTGCCGCGCGGCGATGCCGCGGACATGCTCGTTGTAGATCGCGACGCGGCCCCGGATCCTGCGGAACAGCGCGTCTTCGACCCCGTCGACACCGGTGAAGAGGACGACGCGCGCTCCGGTGGCGACGATCGTGCCGACCGCGGAGTCGTAGTCGTCGAGGAGCGCGTCGATGTCGACCTTGGGTCGCATCAGGTCGTTGCCACCGGCGTACAGCGTCACGAGGTCCGGGTTCAGCGCGAGCGCGGGGGAGAGCTGCTCCGTGAGGACCTGCCCGAGGAGCTTGCCGCGGATCGCGAGGTTGGCGTAACGGAAGTCCTGGTGGTTGCCCGCGAGCTGGCCCGCGACACGGTCGGCCCAGCCGCGGACGCCGTTCGGCGACGACGGGTCGTCGTCGCCGACACCTTCCGTGAAGGAATCTCCAAGACTGACTAAGCGCTTAGTCATCGCGAGGCACACAGGTTGTGTCCGTCAAAGAACGAGGGCATGTCCCGATGCTACCCAGAGGGATGGGCGCGGCCGGTGCTGGGTTCGCAGAACTCAAGTCGCGATGAGCCGGGAAACGTTACGGACAGGACCGAAGGGGTGACAGTGGGTTGACCTCCAGTAATCCGGAGGTTCTAGCGTTCTTCTCATGACAGTGCAGCTGAATCACACCATCGTCAACGCCACCGACCGGGCCGCCACGGCGGACTTTCTGGTTTCGATCCTCGGGTTGCCCGAGCCAGCCGAGTTCGGCCCGTTCCTGGTGGTCCAGACCGGCAACGGCGTCTCGCTCGACGTCATGCACAGCACCGAGGAGTTCTCCAGGCAGCACTACGCGTTCCTGGTCGAGGAGGACGAGTTCGACACGATCTTCGGGCGGATCCGCGAAGGAGGTCTGCCCTACTGGGCGGGGCCGCGGCACCACGGCGCCGGCGAGATCAACACCAATGACGGCGGCAGGGGCGTGTACTTCGACGACCCCGACGGTCACGTGCTGGAGATCCTGACCCGCCCGTACGGATCCGGCGTTTCCTAGGCGCCATCGCCCGCTTGCCGTCGGGCGTCAGGATGGCCACGGCCCGCCCTCGGGCGCTGCATGGAACCACCTTAGCTGGTTGCACGCTGGCACGATGGCCTGATAGAACCGTCTTAGCCGGTTCCGCGATGGCCAGGAGGTCTCATGCCCCGTTCGACCAGTGACGTGCAAGCATTCGAAGCCCGAGCGACTGACGCTGAACTCGAGGATCTGCGCGCACGATTGGCCGCCGCGCGGCTACCGGAGGCCGAGACGGTCTATCGCGCCGCGCCCGACCCTCGCCGATGGGAACAGGGCGTTCCTCTCGCCGACCTCGTCGATGTCGTGGACTACTGGCGCACCGGGTATGACTGGCGGTCGTTCGAAGAGCGCCTTGACCGGATCGGCCAGTTCCGCACGATCATCGACGGTCTGGGAATCCACTTCCTGCACCGCCGATCCCCGCGCGCGGATGCCACTCCGCTGATCTTGACGCACGGCTGGCCAGGCAGCGTCGCCGAGTTCATCGATGTAGTGGACGAGCTGGCGGATCCGAAAGACGCGGAGGCGCCGGCTTTCCACGTCGTGGCCCCGTCGTTGCCAGGCTTCGGTTACAGCGACAAGCCGGCCACCACCGGATGGGGAACCGAGAAGATCGCGGCCGCGTGGGTGGAGCTGATGGGAAGGCTCGGCTACGGAAAATTCGTTGCACACGGCGGCGACTGGGGAGGCAATATCACTACGGTCCTCGGTGGCAGGTTCCCAGCGCACGTCCTCGGTATCCACACGACGTTCGCGGAGGCGCCACCCGGGTTGACCACGGACGGGCTGACCGCGGTCGAGCGCGAGTGGACCGAGGAAACCCGTGATTTCTGGCGCAACCGTGCGGCGTACGCGAAGCAGCAGGCGACCCGGCCGCAGACCATCGGCTACTCGCTCGTCGACTCACCGGTCGGGCTTCTCGCCTGGATCCTCGACAAGTTCGCCGAGTGGTCGGACACCGAGGACAGCCCGTTCGAGAGGATTTCCAGGGACCGGATCCTCGACGACGTCACCCTGTATTGGCTGACGCGGACCGGCGCGTCGGCGGCCCGCATCTACCACGAAAGTCACAACTCGCTCGATCCCGAACTTCGGGTCGACGTCCCGTCGGCGATCACCATGTATCCCCGCGACATCGAGAAGTCTCCGCGCCCCTGGGCGCGGGAGCGATACCGGCAGATCGTCCGATGGAGGTCGCCCGAAACCGGGGGACATTTCCCGTCGCTGGAGGTCCCCGAGTATTTCGTCAAGGATCTCCAAGAGGGCCTCGCGGCAGTGCTGGCCGCATCCTCGCCGCGCTAGCTCGGTGGCTGCTGAGTCGGCGGGTTCGGCTGCTGGGGACCAGTCTGGGGGTAGCCGGGCTGGGGATTCGGGAAACCCGGCTGCGCGACCGGCGGGTAGTTGACAGGACCAGGGTACGGCGCTGGGCCGGATTGCCGAGGCGGACGGCCGGCCTTGAGGACCGCGATCGCAACCAGGAGCCAGGAAAGCACCGAGGCGATGTCGAGCGGGATGCCGACCCCCATGAAGATCCAGCGGATCTCGTCGGCGGTGAGATCGTCGCCCCAGGACGACAGGTTCACCAACACGAACTGCCAGACCATGCCTGCCACCGTCGTGACGAGCATGACGACGAAGGCGCCCACCATCAGGCCGGAAACTCCCCTGGAGCGTCCTTTGATGGAAAAGATCAGGCCAAGCAGACCTACCACGAGCTGCAACAACCGCGGGATGGTCTCGATGCTCGCGAACCCTAGTTGTGACATGTCTGCCTTCCACAGTTCTCCGCCGGAGATCGAGACGCCCGACCACGTGCGGTCGATCCTAGGCGGTGACAACGCCCCGCGGGAGGTGTTCGGTAAGTCCCAGCCGTAGCAGAGGACGGTGCGGACGGCCGCGATCAGTCCACTTCGGACACTTCTGCGTGCTCGATCACGTGAGTTACGGGTCCAAGCACGCGAGGTACGCCTTCAAACACGCGTGTTCGGCCACCCGAAGTGTTTCGTCCGTGTCGTCCCAAGGGAGGACAGCTGGGCTACCCGCCGCAGCGATCACCGCTCCTGGTCCTGGGCGAAGCGGTCGGTGGCGGCGATGATCGCGGTGGTCATGCTGCCGCCGTTATGACCGGTGTCGTCGAGAACGACGAGTTCGCTTCCGGGCCAGGCCTGGTGCAGGGACCAAGCGATCCCGAGTGGACTGCTGGCGTCGTAGCGCCCGTGGATCAGCACAGCGGGAATGCCGTGGAGTCGCTCGATGTCGCGCAGCAGTTGCCCTTCGTCGAGAAAGCAGCCATTGGACCAGTAGTGGGTGACGAGGCGGGCGAAGGTCAGCTGAAATGCCGGGTCGGCGATCGACAGGAACGGTGTGGCGTCGGGGGCCAGCGAGATGTGCGTGTCCTCCCATTCGCACCACCTGTGTGCGGCCTTGGCCCGGATCTCGGGGTCGGGGTCGTGGAGCAACCGGCTGTAGGCGGCAGACAGGTCGCCGTCGCGTTCGGAGGCGGGCACACCGTTGCGGAATCGTTCCCACTCGCGCGGGAAAACGCGGCCCATGTCGCGGGTGATCCAGTTGGTCTCGCGTCGGTCGCCGTTGGTGATGGCGGCGAGTACCAGCTCGGTCACCTGCTCGGGATGCGCTTGGGCGTAGGCGATAGCGAGTGTGACGCCCCACGAGCGACCCCAAACCAGCCAGCGGGCGATTCCCAGGCGGCTCCGCAGTGCCTCGATGTCCCCGACGAGGTGCTGCGTGGTGTTAGCCGACAGATCAACGACCGGGTCGGCAGCCGACGGGACGCTGCGGCCGGAATTACGCTGGTCAAACAGGACCACGCGGTAGCGGTTCGGGTCGAAAAGGCTCCGCATCCCGGGAAGGCTCCCCGTGCCGGGACCGCCGTGCAGCACGATGACCGGCTTGCCGTCGGGGTTGCCCGACACCTCCCAATACAGCGAATGGCCGTCGCCGACATCCAACATTCCTGACTCGTACGGCTCGATCGGTGGGTAACGCGTGTCGTCGGATGTACTCGCCATACACAGATGATCTCGCACGCGGGTGCCCGACGAGACGGAGGACTAGTGCATGCGGTCCTCGGCGTCCGGCGCGTTCTCCCGTCCTTCCTTCGTATAGAACAGAAGGAACGCGAGGATGCCCGCGATTCCGGCGATGACACAGACGTTGTCGGCGACGTCGGTGCCGAACGTCGTCACGATCGGCCCGGAACCGACGACGATGCCGATCGTCTGCCCGGCGACGACCACGAAGCCGCCGACGAGGAAAGCGAACAGGCAGACGCGGGTCGCGGCCAGCAAGATCCGATACACGGTGATCACGCTCCAGGCAGCCACAGCACGCCGACGGCCATGAGCACGCCGAACAGCAGTGTGGGCAACAGGTAGTAGAGGACGACCGGGACGAAGATCCGCACCGGGTTGATTTCGGCGATACCGGCCGCGACGTACAGCGGCGCCGCGCCTGGTGGGGAGCATCCCTCCGACGACGCCCACACGAGGATGGCGGCGAAGGCGACGTGCGGAGGGATACCGGCGGCGGTCAGCGCGGCGAACGCGACCGGGCCCACGGCGGCGACCGTGGACGTCGTGTTGAGCGGACCCGCGACGAGCACGATGACGACGCCGACCACGATGGCCGCCACCAGCGGGGAGACTCCGGTGAGCCCTTCCAGGTAGGGCTTGAGCTGATCGTCCAGGCCGAGTGTCTTCAGCACGTTCGACGCGGCGAACGCGGAGATCATCGTGACCCCGACCAGGCCGAGCTTGGGACCGACCGCGCCGAACAGGTCCCACCACTGCGCCCGCCCCTTCGGCAGCAGTTTCCGCTCGACGAGCAGTCCGACCAGCAGCATGACGATCGGCAACCAGATGAGCAGCGGGATCGCGTCGGGGGCGTCGATGCCGATCCTGGCCGAGACGAAGTCCGCGGTCGGCGGGGCGGTGAGCAGGATCGGGACGGCGATCGAGCCGAGGACGACCAGCGAAGGCCAGCCCACCTTGAACGACGCGCGCAGCGGATGGATGTCCTGCGGCTCCATCGCCTGTACGCCACGGCGTTTCACGATGACGTACGCCATGAGCAGCCGCATCCCCACCATCCACGCGCCGGTGACGAAGATCGTCGCGACGATGTCGCCCGCACTGAGCACCGGCAGCACGGTCGGCGCGGCAAGAAGGATGAAGAACGCGCCGCTGAAAGGGAAAGTGGCGCCGACACCGGCGTTCCCGGACAGTACGAGCGCCGCGGTCTCACCACTGGCCTTGGACCGCTTCATCCAGGGAATGGTGATCGACCCGATCGTGGCGACGATCGCGGCACCGTTGTGGGCGACCGCGCCGAACAGTCCGGAGGCGACGGTCGCCGCGTAGGCCGATCCACCTCGGCGGCGGCCGAGGAACGAACTGAGGATGTCGACCATCCGCTGCACCAGTCCTGTCCTGGTGAGCAGTTCGCTGACGAAGACGAACGCCAGCGCGGCGAAGGTGATCTCGGACTTGAGCCCGTCGACCAGGCTTTCCCAGGCGACGGCGAAGAAGTCCGTGCCCGCGAAAGCGGCGGTGACGAGGAAGCCGACCACCATCGCTTCGCCGATGTTGCGTTTGAAGACCGCGTTCCACACGACGATGGCGGCGATGAACGCGACCAGCGCCAGGATCGCGTTCATCTGCGAGTCCGTGGTGAGAAGTGCATGACGGGGAACCTCCGGTGACGTCGTTGGCAGAGGGGGAGATCAGTCGGTGACGAGGCCGGCGTCGCGGTAGGCGGCCTTCGCCTCCGGTCCGGAGAGGAACCGCAGCAGGTCCGCGGCCTCGGGCGGGGCCGAGCAGCCGAGCGCGGCGGACATTTCGCTGTAGTGCTGGGCGCCGTCGGGGAGCGGGCCGATGATCTTGGCCTGGGGAACGAACTTCAGTTCGCTGATCTGCTGGACGGCGAGGTCGGTGCGGCCGTCGGTGACGGCGAGTGCGGTGAAGCCCTTCTCGACGATGGTCGCCCGCGAGTTCACCTCGTCGGCGATGCCCAGTTTCCGGATCAGGTCGGCGAAGTAGATGCCGCTCGCTCCGCTGCGTGAGTAAGCGACCGATCGCGCGGACGTGAGGGCCGTGCGCAGGGCGTCCACGGTGCCGATGTCCGGGCTGTCGAGTCCCGGCGCGGTGGCGATGCCGATGCCGCTTTTCGCCAGCACCACACGGGATTCGGGGGTGACCGCGCCAGCGGCCGCGAGTTCGGTGAAGGCGCTGGACACGGCGATCACGACGTCGGGCCTGGCGCCTTCGCCGATCTTCTTGACGAGGATGGTGGTGGGGTCGTACGTGACGTCGACATCGACGCCGTGCTTCTTCGCGAACGCGTGCAGCAGCACGTCTTCGAGTGCCTTCTTGACGGAGAGGGCGGTGAAGAGGCTGATCATGGGGTGTCCCTTCGAGCGGGTGGGGAGTGGAGGGCGTCTCGCTGGCGATCGGTCAGCGGACGGGAGGAGAGGCCTCGCAGGAGCAGGAAGATCTCCGCGGTGTGCTCGAGTTCTTCGAGTGCGTCCAAGGCGGTGTCGAGGTTCGTCCCGGCGACCACCGGGCCGTGGTTGGCGAGCAGCAGCGCCGGATGGCCGACGGCGGCGCGAGCGATCGGCTCGGCGACGCCGGGGTCGCCCGGCGGGTGGTAGGGGAGCAGGGGAAGGCGCCCGACCCGCATCGCGAAGTACGCGGTCAGCGGCGGGATGGCGTCGTCCGGGTCGAGACCGTCCAAACACGACACGGCCGCGGAATGGGTCGAGTGGGTGTGCACGACCGCGTTGTCGGACGGACGCTCCCGCAGCACGATCGCGTGGAAGAAGGCTTCCTTCGACGGCGGCGGTCCGGCGAGGTGGTTTCCGTCGGCGTCGATGACCGACAGGTCCCCGGGTCGGACGGTGCCGAGACAGGCTCCGGTGGGTGTGACGAGGATCTGTTCGCCGTAGCGCACGGAGATGTTGCCTGTGCGGCCGTGGGTGAATCCGCGGTCGTAGAGGGACCGCGCCGCGGCGATGACGCGCTCGCGATGGAGCCGGTCGGTGCTCATGAGCCGGACGCCGTCGCGAGGAGGTCCGGATCGCCGAAGTTGCCCGACTTGAGCAACAGGGCGGGATGACCGTCGCCGACAGGATGGATCCACGGCACGCCGGGTGCGGCTTCGGCGCCGATGACACCGCCGCGGACGCCGAGCGCGGTGACGATCGCTCCGGACGTCTCGCCGCCCGCGGCGATGAGTCGCCCCACCCCGCGTTCGGCCAGGCCGATCGCGATGAGACCGGTCGCCTTCTCCAGGATCTCGGCCGATCTCGCGACACCCAGTTCTTCCTGTGTGCGCTTGAGATCCGCCGGACTCGACGACGAGTAGATCAAGGGCGCGCCGACGTCGGTCAAGGAGTCGTACCAGGCGAGTGCTTCCACCGCGAGGACGTCCGGATCCGGCGTCGCCACCGGATCGAGCCGGTATGCGGGACGGCCTAGCCGCGTCATGACGGCGACCTGCTCCAGCGTTCGCGCCGAGCAACTTCCGGACAACACCGCCGCCCGACCGGCCGGCGTACGTGCTTCGGTCACCAGGGGAGTGGCAGAGGCTCGCGCGGCGGCGAGTCCGGCCGCGAGACCCGCCGCGCCCGCGACGAGTGGCGAGTCCACCACGACCCGGCCGAGCAGGCGGAGGTCGTCTTCGGTGAGCGCGTCGACCAGGACGTAGCCGGTCTTGCCGTCGACCGCTTCGCGCACGGCGGTCTCACCGCGCCGGACGACGTCGTGCGTGATCAGTGCGACCGGAGTGTCGGTCTGCGCCCGCAGCAGCCGGGGCAGCTGCGAATCCGTCATCGGGGTCGCGGGATGGTCGCGCATGGGCGATTCCGCCAGCAGGGTGTCGCCGACGAAGAGGTGGCCCTGGTACTGCGTGCGTCCGTGCTCCGGTGAACTCGGTGTCATCACGACACTGCCGGGCGGCAGAGCCCGCGACAGCGCGTCGAGGACGGGACCGATGTTGCCGCGTGGCGTCGAGTCGAAAGTGGAGCAGTACTTGAAGTAGATCTGCTCCGCCTGCCGGTTTCGCAGCCACCGCAACGCGTCCAAGGACGACGAGACCGCGTCCGCGACCGGGATCGCACGGCTTTTGAGAGCGATCACGATCGCGTCGTGCGGTGGAAGCGCCTCGGTTTCGGGTGGGACTCCGAAGTACAGCAGGGTGCGCAGTCCGCCTCGGCGGAAGGCGACCGCGACGTCGGTCGCGCCGGTGAAGTCGTCGGCGATCGCGCCGAGCACGCCGGTCATGCACCGATCACCGCCTTCAACCTCGCGGCGGCGCTGCGCGGTCCGGACACGACGGGGAGGCCGAGGGCGGAAGACAGTTCCTCGGCGGCCGGGGCGAGCGAGTATTGGGCCAGCAGAACGAGATCCCAGCCGCCGGAATGCGCCCGGCAGGTTTCGATGAGCTTGTCCGGAGCGAACACCCCACCGACCTCGACGGTGATCCCCTTGTCGCGGGCCGCCTGCTCGAAACGCGCCGTCGAGTCGCTCAGCGCCGAGGCCAGCGAGGCGACCACGAGGATCCTGGAGTGACCGCTGGACAGCGCGTCATCGAAGGCCGCTTCGTCCGGAGCCAGGAGCGGGACCGGCGCGTCGACCTGCTTGGTGACCTCGCCGTAGAGCGAGCACGTGAGCAGGACGCCATCGGCGCCGCCGGTGACGGCGTAGTCGATGAGACGGCGCATCCGGTCGTCCAGCGCGGGCGTGCGGCCGTCCTCGCCGACGTCGGCCAGCAGCCGATCGTCGAGGATGTTCCATGGCTGGGCCTGCGGGAATCCGGTCGCCAGCGCGTTCACCGCGGGCGGGATCGCGGCCGGTGTGGCGCTGATCAGCGCGATGCGCGGGCTCATCGGACCTGCTCCTTGATCCAGTTCAGACCCGTTTCGGTGGTGGTGGCGGGCCCGTACTCGCAACCGATCCAGCCTTCGTAGCCCTCGGACTTCAGGGTGTCGAAGACGTCGGCCCAGGGGATGCCGCCGGTGCCGGGTTCGGCCCGGCCGGGTGAGTCGGCGATCTGCACGTGAGCGGTGCGGGGCAGGAACTCCCGCAGCGCCGCGACGGCGTCCGTCTCGTCGATGAAGGCGTGGTAGACGTCGAAGAGCAGACTCACGTGGTCCTCGCCGATCGCGTCGGCGACCGCGGCCGCGTGTGCTTGCCCGTCGAGGACGAAGCCCGGCGCGTCCTGTTTGTTCTGTGCCTCCAGCAGGAGCCGGACGCCGCTGCCACGCGCCTGATCCGCCGCCCACGCGATGTTCGCGACGTACTGCGCGAAGGCGCGGTCACGGGAGACGTCGGCGGGACGGATCCCGGCGGGAAGGTGGAGGAAGGTACTACCCAGGGCCACGGCGTACTCCAGGCCGAGCTTCACTCCGTCGCGGAATTCGGCCGCGCGACCGGGCAGGCACGCGTAGCCGAGCCGTTCGGGGGAGCCGGGTTCACCGGTGGGGGAGTTGATGAGGATCTGGGTCAGGCCGGCGTCGGCGAGGCGCCGGACGAGCGTGGCGGCGGGGAAGGGATACGGCGAGGCATACTCGACGCCGGTGAAACCGGCCGCCGCCGCCGCGTCGAAGCGCTGTTCGAAGGGGAGTTCCGTGAACAGCCACTTGAGGTTGGCGTCCAGGCGAAGTCCATTGTGGAGGATCATCGGCGCACCGCTGTCGCGTACCCGGGGTTGACGAGGTTGCCGGGGACGCGCCCTTGCAGGGCGTCGATCACCTGCTGGGCGGCCATCAGGCTGGAGCGGGACCGGGCCTGTTCCGTCGCCGCGCCGATATGCGCGGTGACCAGGACGTTGTCGAGCCGCCGCAGCCTGCTGTCGAGTGGCAAGGGCTCCTCCGTGAGCACGTCCAGGGCCGCGCCCGCCAGCGCGCCGTTCTCCAGCGCGTCGGCGAGGGCTTCCTCGTCCACCACTTCTCCGCGCGCCGTGTTGATCAGGAAAGCCCCGGGCTTGACCTTCCGCAGCGCGGACGCGTCGATCAGGTGACGGGTGGAGTCGTCGAGAAAGATGTGCAGGCTGAGGAAGTCGGCCTCCGTCAGGACCTCGTCGAAGGTGCGGGCTTCGACGCCGGTCTCCGTCAGGAAGTCCTCGTCCGGGTACGGATCGTGGGCGACGACCCGCATCCCGAGCGCCAGCCCCAGCCGTGCCACGGTCTTGCCGATCGAACCCAGGCCGATCAGGCCGAGTACCGCGCCGTCGAGTTCCCGTCCGCTGCGCTGCTCCCAGCGACCAGCCTGGATGCTCGCGATGTTCTGCGGGATCAGACGTGCGCAGTTGAGCATGAGCGCCAGGACGTGCTCGGCGACCGACCGGCGGTTGGCGCCGGGGGTGAACGTGACGGCCACGCCACCGCGGGTCGCCGCGTCGAGGTCGATGTTGTCGTAGCCGACACCGCAGCGGCCGAACACCTTGAGCCGGGTCGCGGCCTCGATGACCTCGGCGGGGAAGGCGTCGGTCCCCGCGACGATCCCGTCGGCGTCACGGACGAGGTCGGCCAGGGGAGTGCCGGTGGCCTCGCGTTGCGCGGGGGTGGTGAAGACGGTGTCGAATCCCGCGTCCGAGAGCAGCTTGTCGACCTCACCGCCGGGCTTCAGATACGAGGTCGTCACGAGTACGCGCATGGTCATCCGGTTCGTTTCTCCTGTTCGAAGCTGCCTGATGAAAATACTATAGGATTCGTGTCAATAGTATAGCGAGGCAAGATCAAGGCGGCCGGGAGCGCGGGATATCGTGATGCGACTAAGGAGGGATCTATGACTTCCCCGCGGAGGTCCGGACGGCAGCCGCTCGCCGACCGGATGTACGAGGTGCTGCTGGGGCAGTTCACCGACGGCCGATGGTCCGCGGGCGAACCGGTCAACATCGGCGCGTTGTCACGGGAACTCGACGTCAGCCAGACGCCGCTGCGGGAAGCGCTGGCGCGGCTGGAACACACCGGGCTCGTCCGCCGCGAGGCGCTCAAGGGCTACCGGGTCGCCCCGCTGCTCACCGAGTTCGAACTGGTGAAGCTGATGGACGCGCGCCTGGTCCTCGAACCCGCCCTCGCCTACGAAGCCGCCCGCCGGACGACACCTGAGTTCCTCGGGGAGGTCTTGGAGAGCGTCGACGACCTCGCACGCGCGGCCACCTCGCCGGACACCGCGGCCTTCAGCGCGTACTGGACCATCGACGAACGGTTCCACCTGCTCATCGCCGCCCAGGCGGACAATCCGTTCCTGGAGAAGGCATACCGGTCACTCGGGGGACAGGTGCAGCGATTCAGGTTCTTCGCGAAGCTCGGCTCAGCCAGGGGAGCGCCCGGACTCGCGGCGGAGGAGCACCGCGCCGTCTATGACGCTCTGGTGGCGGGGGAGCCCGACGAGACGGCCGCTCGGATGCGGCGGCATATCGAGAATGCCAAACAGCGCGTCCTGGAAGACCGGAAGTCGGTCGAGGCGGCCGGTCACTGACCTTCCTTCAAATGTATAACGCCCTATATGCCGATGTAAGATTCAAGAACCTTGCATCTTCACAAGAAAATGCAAGCTAAGACCAGAACGGGTCGAGCCATTCTCCGACGGGTAGGACATGGGCACGTCGTCCGGCTTGCGTGCGAAACTCGCTCTGCGGCTGGAGGTGTGGCGTGTCGATCACCGCGCCGTTGGCGGGCAGGAATACCGCGTCGAACGGGCGGAATCGGCGCGCGATGAGCCATCAGGAGCCCCTCGGCTTGCGGGCCGCGTCGGGCCGCCGACATCGGTAGTCGGGTGCGGTTACCTGTGTTCGGCCAGGAACGGCACGATGATGGCGGCCATGTCGTCGGGTACTTCCTCGGCGAGGTCGTGTCCGGCGTCGAAGACGTGGCCAGTGACGTCGTGGGCCATGAGCCGCATCTGGGACTCGTTGCGGTCGCCGATGAACGCGGATCCGCCAAGTGCCAGGACGGGGATGTCCAGCTTCTTCTGTGCGGCTCGCCGGTTTTGTTCGGCGTTGACGAGCATTGCCCGGTAGATCGAGAGCATCGCGCGGATGCCGCCAGGCATGGAGTAGCAGCGCACGTATTCGTCGACCGCGTCGGGAGTGGCGGTGTCGGGGTGGCTGCGCTCGTACTTGATCATGTAGGTGATCAGCTCACGCTCGTGCCCGGCGATCAGCATCTCGGGTACGTCCGGCTGGAAGTAGAAGCCCAGATGCCACAGGTGCATGCCGCTGGCGACATTCTCGGGGGTGAGCGCGGTGTGGTCCTCGAAGCCGAACCCGGGAAACAACGCTTCCGCGAACACGAGAGCGTTGAGGTGGCCGCGGTGGCGGGCGGCGAGCTGGTAGCCGATCACCGCTCCCCAGTCCTCGCCCGCCACGGCGTACGTCTCGTGTCCGAGGTGGGTCATCAGCTCGGCGATGTCGTCGCTCATCGTCACGGAGTCGTAGCCATCCGCAGGACGGGCGGAGTCGCCGAGACCGCGAAGGTCCGGAACAACGACGGTGTAGTAGGGCGTCAGCTTCGGAACGAGGTGGCGCCAGTGGTAACCGGTCTTGGGCACGCCGTGCAACAGCACTACCGCGGGGCCGGACCCGGCCGCCCGGTAGTGCAGGCTCGTTCCGTTGACTGCGGCACGTCCCGTGCGGACCGGCGTTCCGTCATGGTCGAACATCATGTTTCCCAGCTTTCCTGGTGTACTTCGCAGTGCGAGGTGGCGTTGCCGCGCTGCACCCACCGCGGCCCCGGTGCGGACCACACGTTGGCGGCGCAAGATGCTTCTTCTTTTCTGGATCGAGTGATCCAGTTTGAGGGCAGGCAAAATCAGTCGAGAGCGGCCAGAGCGACCTCCACGAGTGGTTCGAGGGTGGAGACATCCGGGGTGATCTTCGCGGAGACCAGTAGTCCGTTGAGGAAGGTGACAAGGAAGGCGGCCAGCGTGTGCGGGTCGTGCCGCGCCGCGATCTCGCCCCGCTCCGCCGCGATACGCAGCACCTCGACGAGCGCGTCCCGGCTGGCGTCCTGCATGTCCCGCACGGTGCGCCGGGTCGCCGCATCCTTCGGCAGGCGCTCGCAAGCGGCATTGACGACCAGGCAGCCCCGGCCGTCGTCTTCCACGGCGATCAGGACCCGCTCGACCAGCATCGTACGGATCACCGACCGGGCATCCGCCCCCTCCTTGAGGTCGCTCAGAGCGGCCGCCGCGAGGGTGGTTCGGTAGCGCTCCAGCGCCGCCCGGTACAGGCCCTCCTTGTCACCGAACGCGGCATACAAGGACCCCTGCCCGATCCCCAGGTGCCGGGTCAGGTCCCGTACCGAAGTCGCCTCGTAGCCGCGCGACCAGAACAGCTCCATCGCACGGCCCACCGCCGCCTCGGTATCGAATTCGCGAGTCCTGACCACGACTCCACCCTACCCCTTTCTGGATCGAACGATCAAGAAAGGGGGCCAGCACTGGTGAGCTCACGTTATCAACTGTCGCCAGTTCTCCGGTCTCGTAACCGTGTGTGGTCACCTGGGTCGTAGCGGCTCCAGGTGGTTCCTGCGGTTGTAGCTGTGCGAGCGGTGTGGTCTTGGGTGTAACCGAGCATGGTGGCGGTGGTGAGGTTGAGTCGCTGATCAAGGTGCTGCCGCAGCAGGTGTGCGAACGGCCGCGGAATCGAGATAGGCAGGTCCCCGAGCCGGACGCTCACCTCGTCGAGTACGTCGTCGAGAGTGAGTTTCAGGATGATCAGCAGCTTGTTGCTCATGGCCCAGCGCAGGATCGAGTGTTTGTCGAACAGACGTCGAGGGCGACCGACCCGGGTGGTCCGGGGTCGTTCAGCTCAGCAGGCCGGCGAGGTGGGCCAGCCGACTGGAGTCGAGCTCGTCGCCGATCGCGACGTCGCGTGTCACTGCCGTTACGGCATTTCCGGTCATGCAGGCCCGGCCGCCGTCGATGCGGTCATGTTCGCTGCTGTCGCGGCCTTGGGGAACATCGGTACGCCGTCGGCGCTGAGATCGATCATGGTCGTACAGCACACTGGCCGGCGGTTCTATCAGGATTCACCGAAGGTCGATGCAGGTTGCCGTTCCGGCAAGGAAAGTTGCGGCAGGCAACTGGCCTCTGCACCGTTGCTCGCATGAGCACTCACGACGTAGTCATCATCGGTGGTGGACCAGCGGGCCTGGCGGCGGCTGTGACGTTGGGCCGTGCCCGGCGTGACGTATTGGTCATCGACGCAGGCACGCCCCGCAACGCGCCTGCCACCCAGGTCCACAGCTATCTCGGACGCGAAGGTGTCGATCCGCACGAACTGCTGGCCATCGGCCGATCGGAGGTCGAGCAGTACGGCGGCACCGTCCGCGACGACACCGTGATCGGCGTGGAGCGTGTCAGCGAGGATGCCCTGCGGGTCACCCTTGCCGACGAGAGCACTGTTGACGCAAGGCGGGTACTGGTGGCCACTGGTGTCGTCGACGAGCTGCCCGACATTCCCGGCGTCGCCGACCGCTGGGGCGTGGACGTGCTGCACTGCGCCTACTGCCACGGCTACGAGGTCCGAGACAAGGCAATCGGGCTGATCGCCAGCGGCGTCGCCTCCCTCCACCAGGCGCAACTGTGGCGTCAGTGGAGCGAGAAGGTCACCCTGTTCACCAACGAGTCCGTGGAACTGACCGCGCCGCAACGCACCGAGCTCGCAGCGCGCCAGATCAGCGTGGTGCCCGGCCGGGTCACCGGCGTCGAGGTCACCGACGACGCACTCAGCGGCGTCCGGGTCGGTGACAGCGTGACCGAAGTCCAGGCCGTCGTCGTCTTCCCCGTGTCGGTGGCCAAAGTCGACACTCTGCTCGCAGACCTGGGCCTGACGGCCGAGGTCAAGGACATGGACGGCCAGCTCATCGGCGAGACCCTGCCCGCCGACCCCCAGACGGGAGCGACCTCTGTTCCCGGGGTGTGGGCGGCCGGCAACGTGCGAGGCCACCGGGCGCAGGTCATCGACGCTGCCGCACAGGGTGGGCTGACCGGGGCAATGATGAACATCGACCTGGTCACCGAGGACGTGCACCGCGCCGTCGCGGCACATCCCGCCACGCTCTGAACTTCTCGTGAGTCCAGCGTGCAGGAGCTCGATGAGCGCCGACACGAAGGTGAAGTCCTGACACTTGCTTCGACAGCCGGCCACAGGCAAAAGGAAGGCCTTTAAGATGACAGAACGCCAGCCGCTCAGCGACGAGGAGACGGCCGCCATGTTCGAGCCGCACGGCTGGGACGAGCGTTACGCCGGCCAGGAGCAGGTCTTCAGCGGACAGCCCAATGTGCAGCTCGTAGCCGAGGCGGCCGGGCTGACACCGGGCAGCGCTCTCGACATCGGCTGCGGCGAGGGAGGCGATGTGATCTGGCTGGCCCGGCAGGGCTGGACGGTCACCGGCGCTGACTTCTCCGCAGCCGGCCTGGCACGCGCTGCCCGGCGCGCCGAGCAGGACGGCGTCGCCGACCATGTCGACTGGTGGCAGATCGACGCTCGCGTCTTCACTGCGGGTGGCCGATCCTACGACCTGGTCACCAGCCACTACCTGCAGCCGCCGGACGGCGGGATGACACAGGTGACCCGCCGGCTCGCCGACGCCGTCGCCCCCGGTGGCCACCTCCTGATCGTGGGCCATGCCCCGATGGGGTCGTCCGCCCCACTGACCGCCGGGCAGCGCGCGGCGATGTTCTCTGCCAAGGACCTGCTGCCCGGCCTGCCGGACGGTTTCGACGTCCTCGCGGTCGAACAACGGCCACGGACCTTGATCCGCGGCGGAACGACCATCCACGCCGCCGACTCCACCCTGCTTGCCTGCCGTCGGCACGAGAACGGCCTCCACCGGTGAGCTCGCGTCTTCAACTGTCGTGTGTTCTTCGATCTTGTAACGGGGTGTGATCACCTCCGGCGTAGCGGGCCCAGGTTCCTCCGGCCTCGGCGACCAGCCGTGCGGTGTGGTCGGTGCTGTAGCCGAGGGTCTTGGCAGCGACGGGTGCGGGTGCTTGCAGGACGAGTTGCCGGAGGGCGGCGGTCCGGCCGCGACGCCCGGGAATCCCAACCTGCCGGAGGCGCAGTTCGAGCGTGGTTGGGGACATGGGTTGGCCGGCTCGGCGGCCGGGGAACAGCCAGCGGGCGCCGGGGTTGGTGGCGGTGGTGAGGTTGAGCCGGTGATCGAGGTGGTTGAGCAGCAGCGCGGCGAAGGGTTGTGGCACCGGGGATGGCGGTTCGCCGAGCCGGAGGCTGACGTCACCGTCCTCGACCAGGACATCGTCGACGGTGAGCCGCAGGATCCGGGTGATGGGCTGGGCGTAGAGCAGCGTCAGGGTGGCTGCCACTCGGGTAAGTAGCGGGATTTCCTCGTCGGTGAGTGCGCGACGGATCGTGGTCAGGCGTTGCTGCTGGCTGATCGGTGCTGGGTTTCTCGTGCTCTGGTGCGGGATGGCCACCGGGGTGAGGAGCTTGGCGCGCATCGCCCAGCGCAGGAAGGTGTGCGTGAGCTGGCGGGCGGTGTAGGCGTCGGCGTACCAAGCGTCAATATCGGCCTGCCGACAGCCGTCCAGGTCCCGCCGTCGTCGTAGTAGCCAGGTCAGGAAGGCGGCAGCGTGCCGGAGCGGGCTCGTGCGGTCTGGCTCTCGCGCAGCGGAGCCCGCTCGGCGAACTGGTGAAGCCGCCGTTGGACATGCCAGGCCGAGAACCGCTCCACCACTTGACGGTGCTCGCGCCGTTTGATCCCGGCCAGGGTGTCACCGAGCCACCGCTGGAACAGCATCAGGTGCCGGTCGACCTGCGGGAGGACGCCGTGCAGCATCAGCAGATCCCGCAGGTAGGCGACCGATCGCCAGGGCGACAGGCCGTTGAGCGTGTCGTGCGTGATCGGCGTGCGCGGGTCGGCCAGCGTGCGCAGGAGCTTCTGAACGTGCTGGTTCCCGATCGTTGAGAAGCTCGTGCAGGCGTTGGCTGAGAACGCAGCGGGCGCAGAGATCCTGGACCTGGTGCCGGGCCTCGTTGCCGCAGCGGCCGCACCTGTAGTCGCCGGGGATTTCGGCAAGGGGCAATGAGTCTCTGAGTGCGCTGGTCGGGTGTGGTTGACGGGTGTCGGACGGCCCGGCCGGGCGCGTGCGCTGGGTAACGTCGGTTTCGGTTTGGGGTTTGAGCGTTGGCGGCGATCGATCGCACCGCGTATCCGCGCTTCAAGCGAGTGGTTCCGACTCGAACCAGAACTGCTGATCGTCCTGGAACATCAGCTGCTGCATCGCATCTCCCTCTCGACGAGGGCCCGGAAGGTGTACGGGGGCCGACCGGTGAGCCGCTGGACGGTGTCGGTGATGCGGTCCTCCGCCCCTTCGGCGATGGCACGGTCCATGCCGGCCAGCATGGCGGCGAACTCCACCGGCACCTCCGCTGTGAGGCGATCGCGCATCTGCTCGTAGGACAGACGGCGGTGGACGACGGGCCGGCCGATGACCTCGGTGATGATCGTGGCGATGTCGTCGTGGCCGAGTGCCTCGGGTCCGGTCAGGACGAGATCGGTGTTGGGGGCCTGCTCGTCGGTCAGCGCGCGTACGGCGACGGCCGCGATGTCCTCTGCGTCGACGAAGCCGACGCGGCCGTTCTCGGTGGCGGTCCAGATGATGGCCTCGTCGCGAATGCTGCGGGCGTGCGCGTGCGTGCCGGTGAAGTTCTGCATGAACCACGAGGGCCGCAGTACCGCCCACTGTTCGAAGAGATCGGGCAGGGCCTGGTGCACCGTTCCTACCGCCGGGCCGCCCTCGGGGATGCCCGAGGAGCTCAGCAGCACCGCGCGGTGCACACCGGCGGTGCGGGCCTGCTGGAGGAACGGAAGCATGGTCGCCGCGGGGTCGGAGTCGCCCAGGGGCGGTATGAGGTAGACGCGGTCGGCGCCGTCGAGGGCGGCCGCGTGGGTGGCGGGGTCGTACCAGTCGAAGGGGACCGGCTCGGCGCCGGCGACCGGGGTGGCCCGGCGGCTGGCGGCTTTGACACGGTGGCCTGCGGCCATCAGCTGTGCGGCGGTGCGGCTTCCTGTGGTGCCGGTGGCACCGATGACCAGAGTGGTGCCGTTGGTGGTCATCGGCTGCTCCCGATGAAGTCGGCGCCGGGTGCCTGGACGGCGAGGGGGTTCCAGTAGTCGCGGTAGGAGGTGATGTGCCCCTCTTGGACGGTCACGACGGCGATGTACGTCATGTCGAAGGGAGCATCCGTCTCCACCAGGCGGCCGACGCCGCGCATCTCGACCACGATGGTCTCCGGATCGGTCGTCTGATGGATCCGCAGGACGGGGAAGTCGTGCAGGTCGATCTGATCGGGATAGTGGCGCATGTAGGCGGCGACCGCCTCCTTGCCCTCCAGACGCCGGGGCCAGCCGTCGGGCGCGAAGGGGAACTCCACGATGCCATCGTCGGCCCACAGGGCGACCCACTCGGGAATGTCTTTGTCGAGCAGCAGCCGCAGGCTGTGGCGGTAGAGCTCCGTTGGTGAAGTCGGTGCGGTCATGGGTATCCTCCAGTTCACAGAATCCGGACCTCGGGTCCGTTCTGAGAATACGGACCACGGGTCCGCTTTGCAAATCGAGGAGGAGCATGCCGGAGCCCAGGTCCCGCAAGGACGCCGCCCGCAACCAGGAGGCCGTCCTCAAGGCCGCCGACACCCTTTTCGCCCGCCATGAGAGTCCCGACGATGTCACCATGGCCGACGTCGCGGCTGCGGCCGGCGTCGGCAAGGGCACGCTCTTCCGGGCCTTCGGGGACCGCGCCGGGCTGCTCCGTGCGTTGTATGAGGCACGACTCGAACCGATCAGGGAGGCCGTCGAGGCCGGCCCACCGCCCCTGGGGCACGCGACCCCACCGCAGGAGCGCGTGCCCGCCCTGCTCGATGCCGTCCTGTGCTTCAAACTCGACAACCGGCGCCTCGCACTGGCCCTGGAGGAAGGTGGGAGCAGCAGTCCGTACCAGGCCGAGCACTACCAGCGGTGGCACAGCCTCCTCCGAGCCGTACTGGATCAGATCCCCGGCCTGACCGACAGCGACTTCACCGCCCACGCCCTGCTCGCCGCGACACGAGCCGACCTCATCGAGCACCTGGCCGGACAAGAGCTCATTCCGCGGGAAAGAATGCGGGCACAGTTGGCGAACTTCGTCGCCAGAGTCCTGGTCTCCGGCCCAATGCAAGGGTTGACCGCCGAGGAGTGATCGAAGGATCGGGCGAATCTTGATCGGCGGGGCCTCTCGCAAACGACCACTGCCGGGTCATCCTCACCGTCTACTAAATGAGCCGCCTCGGTCGCGACTCCGCCGAGCTGACCGCGCACGGCATCGTGCTGGAGATGCTCGCCGGGCCGCTGGCCGGGATCTACGATCCCTAAGGTCTGAACGCGGCTGCCCGTAAGGGAAACCACGGCGGACGGCCCCCGATGATCACCGACGACATGAAGCCGCCGACCAGCAGCTTTGCAGGCTCACTGCGCGTTTCGCTCATATCCCGGCGGGCTCCCTATCCTCGGCAAGAAGCTTGAGGAAGAAGGCGCGGATGTCCTCGGCGAGCAGGTCCGGTACCTCCATCGCGGCGAAGTGGCCGCCACGCTCGAACTCGGACCAGTGCCTGATGCGGTACAGCCGCTCGGCCAGCGGCCGTACCGACTGCGTGATGTCGTACGGGAGCACCGCCACGCCGAGCGGAACCTGGCACGGCGCGGTCTTGCTCAGCGCGCCGTCGTGATGCAGCCGCGCCGAGGAGGCAGCGGTCGCGGTGAGCCAGTACAGCGAGATATCGGTGAGCATCCGGTCGTCGCTGACCGGCGAGCGGGGGTCCGTCCACTGTGCGAAGCGCTCGGCGATCCAGGCCAGCTGGCCGACCGGTGAGTCGGTCAGCGCGTAGCCGATGGTCTGCGGGGTGGCGACTTGCAGGGCCTGGTACGGCGGGCGATTCGCCATCAGCTGCCGGACCTTGTCGAGCCGGGCTTCGTCCTTTTCGGACAGTTCGACGCCGGCGTCCGGATCCGGCCGGGTCGGCAGGTAGTTGACGTGCACGCCGACGACCTGGTCGGGAGCGACCGCGCCGAGTGCGGTCGAGATACCCGAGCCGAAGTCGCCGCCCTGTGCGCCGTAGCGGTCGTACCCGAGTCTGCGCATCAGTTCGGCCCAGGCTCGCGCGATGCGGGGGATGTCCCAGCCGCGTTCGTGGGTCGGGCCGGAGAATCCGTAGCCCGGGATGGACGGGATCACCAGGTGGAAGTCGCGTGCCAGCGGCTCGATCACGTCGAGGAACTCCAGGAACGAACCGGGCCAGCCGTGGGTGAGGACCAGTGCGAGCGCGTCGGGATTCGCGGACCGGATGTGGACGAAGTGGATGTTCTGGCCTTCGATTTCGGTGGTGAAGTGTGGAAGCTCGTTGAGCTCGGCTTCGTGTGCGCGCCAGTCGTAGCCGGTGCGCCAGTGCTCGGCCAGTTCCTTGAGGCGCGCCAGTGGGAAGCCGTAGTCCCAGCCTGCTTCGGCGACCTCGTTGGGCCAGCGGGTGCGGGACAGGCGGTCGTGGAGATCGTCGAGGTCGGCCTGCGGGATGTCGATGCGGAAGGGCTTGATCATGGTCCGGGCTCCAGGAGGTCAATCGTTGAGATTCTAAACGTTTGCTCACCAAACGATAGCGCAATCGTTTGGTCTCCCAACGATTGGTTAGACTCGTCACATGGAGAACTCGTCCGAGGAGAGGGCCGCCCGGTGGCAGGGCCTGCCCAGCTGGCTGCTCACACAGGCCGCGAACCATGCGCATCGCCTGGTGACCGACGGGTTCTCCGCCGTCAACGCCCGGGGCTACCACTACCGCGTGCTGGCGACGCTGGAGGAGTTCGGGCCCGCCAGCCAGGCGACGCTGGGCCGCCGCAGTGGAATCCACGTCAGCGAAATGGTCGCGACGATCAACGAGCTCGCCGAACGTGAACTGGTCGAGCGTGCCCCGGATCCCGCCGATCGGCGGCGCAACGTCATCTCGCTGACCACCGCGGGCAAGCGGCAGCTGCGACGGCTGGAGAAGCAGCTGGCCGAGCGTCAGGACGAGCTGCTGGCGCCGCTGTCACCCGGCGAGCGGGAACGGTTCACCGAGCTGCTGTCGAAGCTGCTGGATCACCACAACCGGCGAACCGGCGAGGCCTGGATCGACTAGATGAGTGATTCCGTGGAGATCGTGTGAAGTGCCCCTGAATTGTTCGATTGGTCATCGATTGCCCGTATTGCCCGGTCTGCGAGGGCCCCAAGGGCTCGACATGCTCGGGCGACCGTGGCCGCCTCGGTCGCGGACCGCCCCTTCGGCGCGAACCAGGGTCGTGAAGGCCTCCTTGTCTACCTTGAGGGTAAGCAAGGAGGCCTTCACGACTTTTGACGATACGGACATACGGACGCGAGAAAGGCTTGGCGGGCGTCGGAAGTACCGTGCTGGGGCCAGAGGGCCTGAAGAGGTACGTGAATCGCCGGCCGTAGCTCCATGACGCGGACGGCGCCACCGGCCGCCGGTCCAGGGGAGGCGGTCACGAAGGCGACGCCGTCGGTGCCGAGGACGGCGGTGACCGGTGGCGTTCCCTGGATGGGGTTGCGGCGTACGCGTGGCTCGAATCCCGCGTCACGGCAGAGGTTGACGAGCAGATCGGTGTACCCGGACCGGCCGGGATGTCCCCAGACGGTGATCTCCTCGCCGTCGAGGTCTTGCAGCCGGAGATCCTCGCGTCCGGCGAGCCGGTGTCCCGCGGCGGCGGCGACGTTGAGTCGTTGGCGGATCAGGGTGGTGCCGACCAGGCCGTGCGCCGGGGTCAGCGCCCGGCCGAGGCCTAGGTCGAGCTGCCCGCCGAGCAGTTGTGCGGCGAGTTCGTCGGGATAACGCTGGTTGACGTCGATGATCAGTCCGGGGTCGGGCTGGTGTTCGCGCAGCAGGGCGGTGACCTCGTCGCCGGTGACGGCGGGGGTGTGGCCGACGCGGAGTCGTTCCGGTTCGCCGCGGCCGATGCGCCGGGCGCGCTGGACGGCGGAGTCGGCGATCCCGTGGAGCAGGCGGGCGTCGGCGATCAGCGCCTGTCCGGCGGGGAGGACGGTGACCCCGGTGGCGCTCCGCTCGAGCAGGGGGACACCGACCTCCCGTTCGAGCGTGCGCACCGAGGTCGACAGCGCCTGCTGGCTCAGGTGCAGCCGGGTCGCCGCGCGGGTGAAGCTGCCTTCTTCCGCGACGGCGACGAGGTGGTTCAGCTTGTACAGGTCCAGGCCCACCCCGGGGGTTCCCTTCTACGGCGTCACGGCCAGCGTAGGCGCGTTTCCGCGGTCAGCGCGTGGTGTAGCCACCGTTCGGGAACAGGGTCTGGCCGGTGAACCAGGCGCCGTCGGTGGCCAGGAAGCGGATGATCGGGACGATGTCCTCGATCTTCGTCAGCCGCCCGCCCATGGCCTGCGACTTGTGGAACTCGACCCGCTCGGGGGTTTCCTGCGGGTAGAAGAACGGGGTGTCCATCGGGCCGGGGGCGACGACGTTGACCGAGATGCCGCGGTCGGCGAACTCCTTGGCGGCGGCCCTGGTGAAGTGCTCCAGCGGGGCCTTGCCGCCGGCGTAGGTGGCGTAGCCGTCGGTGAAGGCCGCCAGCAGTGACGTGCCGAGGCTGATGATCTTGCCGTTGTCGGCCAGGCGTCGTCCGGCTTCCTGGATGAAGAAGTAGGCCGCCTTCGCGTTGACCGCGAACATGCGGTCGTACTCCTCTTCGGTGGTCTCGAGGATCGGCTTGCGGAGGACCATGCCGGTGGTGTTGATCGCGAGGTCGGCGCCGCCGAAGGTGTCCGCGGCGGTGTCGAAGAGGCGGCGGACGTCGGCGACCCGGGTCAGGTCGCCCTGGACGGCGACGGCCTCGGAGCCCGCGCCGCGAACGGCCTCGACGGTCTTCTCGGCGTCGGCCGCGGAGGCGTCTCCGTGGTAGTGGACGACGATCTTGGCGCCGGCTTCGGCGAGGGTGGTGGACAGGAGCCCGCCGAGGTTCTTCGCGCCGCCGGCGATGATCGCGACTGTGCTGTCGAGGTTCTGTTCGCTCATGGTTTCGACCGTAGGAGCGTGGGGCGGTCGCTGGGAAACACAAGATCCAGGTGAGGCCACAACCCTGGATTGTGGCCTTCCCCACGTGCGTTGAACTGCGAATATCCAAGATCGAACGGCGAAATGACTTCGTATTGTGGACACTCTGAGCGTGCTCCGAGAAGTCGACGATCTTGATCAGCCCGCCGGTCCCGAGACGGTGCCCCGCGAGGGGCGCCCGGCGCGTGCGTTCGGGAGAGTTCTCGACCGGCTGGCCTGGTCGCCGTATCCAAGGGCGATCCTGCTGTATCTCGTGATCCGCACGGCCAGTGTCCAGTTGCTCGACCTGCTGGCCGCCCGGCGTGGCGGGACGCTGACCGACCGGCTGACCGCGTGGGACGGGCAGTGGTATCTGCGGTTGGCGGTGCACGGGTACGCCGATCTGCCGGGGACGCTGGACGCGGCGAGGCAGCCGTATTCGGACGCGCCGATGGCGTTCTTCCCGCTGTATCCGAAGCTCGTCGAGGCGGTGATGTGGGTCGGGCTCGACGTCGTGACCGCGGCGCTGACGGTGTCGGTGCTGGCCGGCCTGGTGCTGGCGTGCGGGCTGATCCGGATCGGGCGGGCGGTGTCGGCGGATCGGGGTGACCGGACCGGTTTGCTGCTGGTGACGTTGTGGGCAGGGGCGCCGATGGCGATCGTGTTCTCGATGGCCTACACGGAGGCGGTGTTCTGCGCGCTGGCGGTATGGGCGCTGGTGTGTGTGCTGGAGCGGCGCTGGGTGTGGGCCGGGACGTGCGCGTTCGCGGCCGGGTTGTCGAGGTCGACGGCGGTGGTGCTGGTCGCGGTGGTCGTCGTCGCGGCGCTGATCGCTGCTTTCCGGCGTCCTGAGGAACGGGGGCGGGCGCTGGCGGGTGCGGTGGTCGCTCCGCTGGGGGTGGCGGGCTATCTGGGGTTCGTGGCCTACCGGACGGGGAGCTGGACCGGGTGGCAGGACATCGAGCTGCGGGGCTGGAACACCGAGTTCGATTTCGGGGTGGAGACCTGGGATTCGGTGCTGGCGCGGTTGACCGCGGACGAGTCGGTGTTCTCGACGCTGACGGTGTTGTTCCTGCTCGGGGCGGTGGCGCTGGCCGTGGTGGCGGCGTGCCTGCGGGTGCCGTGGCCGTTGACGCTGTACGGCGTCGGTGTGCTGTTGCTGGCTATCGGGACGCGGGGGCTGCCGGACGCGAAGATCCGGTTCATCCTGCCCGCCTTCCCGGTGCTGATCCCGATCGCGATCGGGCTGTCGAAGCGGCGGACGGCGACGGCGGTGGTTGCCGCGACGGCGTGGGTTGTCCTGGGCGCGTGGTTCTCGGCTCACGCGCTGACGGCGTGGCGATACGCGATCTAGGCGGATTGGCGTACCGGTCTAGCTCGCCTGCCGGGTCCGGTGATCGGCGACGTGGACCCGGGTCGCGCAGCGGGTGGAGCAGAACCGGCGGCGTCCGTTGCGGGAGACGTCGACGTAGACCGTTTCGCAGCCTTCGCGGGAGCAGACGCCGAAGCGGTCCGGGGCGTCGCAGACCAGATGCGCGAGCCCACCCGCGGTGTACGCGTGAACCCGGGGGACGGTTCCGGCCTGGGCATCGACGTAGTGCAGGTGGGGCGCTTTGCCGTCGTGGGTGGAGATGTACGGCTTGGACGCGGAGTCGAACAGCAGGGCGTTGACGAGGTCGACGCGCTCGGCCGGGTCCGCTTCGAAGACGCGGCGGAGCCGCCGCGTCCAGGCGACGATCTCGGCTGCTTCGTGCTCCTGGACGGCGGCGACCGTCATGCGGTCCTTGAAGATCGCGGTCAGCTCGGCGGGCCCGGCGGTGTCGCCGAGGTTCACCAGTTCGGCGGCGATCTGCGCCGCCGCCCCGCCGTAAGGGTTGAAGTGCATTAACTCATTACAGCACGATCGGGGCATGGAAGCGAACAAGTGCCCGCGGTGTGGGTGGCCGCTGGCCGAATTGCCCGGAAGCGCGACGAACTCCCAGCGGGTCTCCCAGGGGAGCCTCGACTACATCCGGTGTCTGTGCGGGAGCTGGCTCGCCCGCGTCGACGGCGTCGTGATCGGCGCGACGAAATCCCAGCTGGGGCAGGCTCAGCTCTGACGATGGCGCGCGTCGGCGAGCAGCTGCGCGAGCGCGTGCACGGGAGAGGTCTCCAGCTTGTGCCGGTGAGCGTCGTAACGGTCACGGGTGGTGCGGATGTCGGCGTGGCCCAACAGGTCCTGGACCTTCTGAACCGGGACGTCGTTGGCCAGCAACAGGGTTCCGGTGGTCCGCCGCGCGGTGTGCGGGGAGATGGTGTTCGCCTCGGAGAGTCCGGCGGCGCGGGCCTGCGCCCGCAGCAGGAACCAGACATCGCGCTGCGCCAACGGTTTCCCGCCGGGTTTGGTGCTGTCGTAGCGGTGGGGCATGGTCGCGAGCAGCGGGCCGGTCAGCTCGTCCGGGCGGACACCGGTACGGGCGGCACGCAGGTCGAGGTAGCGGCGCAGTGGATGCTGGGCGGCGGGGACGAGCGGGACGAAGTCGCGGTGGCCGCCTTTGGCGGTGTAACGCAGGATCGTGTGCCCGGCGTCGGTGTCGAGGTCGCGCACGGTGGCGGTGGTCAGACCCGAGACGCGCAACCCAGTGTAGAACAGGATCGCGACGACGGCGGCGTCGCGCCAGGACGGCTCGGTGTCGTTGGCGCGGGCCCGGTTCTCCATGTGGTTCAGCAGTTTCGCCGTCGACTCGCCACCGAGTGCCGGCAGCGGCGGGGTCTTGCCGGTCTTGGGCCGGTTGACCGCGGACACCGGGTTGCGATCGGCGACGTCGTTGGACTGCAGGTACCGGTACCAGCTGGAGATGCCGGCGAGAGTGCGCGCGACGGTGGAATCGGCCGCGGGCCGGGGGAGACCGTCCCTGCCGGTGACGGTGAGGGTGTTCTTCCAGGCGTCGACGTCGGCACGCCGGGCCGTCAGCGGGTCGAGCCCGGTGCGGGCGCACCAGCCGAGCCAGGCGGAGAGGTCGGCGTAGTAGGCGCGGCGGGTGTGGTCGGTCTTGTCGGTTTCGAGCCAGAGCGCGGTGATGTGCCGGATCGCGTACCGGTCGAGCGGGTCGGCAGGGGGGAGCGCGGGCAGCAGTGCGACGGCTTCGGCGAGGACCTGCCGCCGGTTCTCGGCCCTGGTCTCCGGCAGCCCGGTCTTCGGCGGCTCCAGCGAGGTGGGCACGAGTTCGGCGGACATCGTGATCATCCTAGTCGCGGAGCGATCCCCTGCCCGGCTCCCGACCCGCCGCGTTTAGTCCTCTACTTGCGGTACATGCACACGCAACCATCGCAACTAGAGGACTAATTGCGGGGCTCAGGTGTAGTAGCCCTCCACCGGGACCCGGGCTTCGTCGTACAGGGCGGGGCCCTCCAGCTGTACGCCCGGTCCGGTGGCAGGCGGCTTCAGGGCGTTGACCTGCTCGCCGGAGAGGGCGAACACGACCCGTCCCAGGCCGGAGCGTTCGATGGCGCCCTGGCACATCCCGCACGGCTGGCAACTGGTGTACATCGTCGTCCCCGCCGCGACGGCCGGTTCCAGCTCGCGCGCTGCCCAGACGGCGAGCTTCAGCTCCGGGTGCAGGCTGATGTCCGATTGCGACACCGTGGTGTTGTGGTCCTCGGCCAGCACCGTGCCGTCGGGGCCGACGAGGAGCGACCCGAACGGCGGGTCGCCGTCCACACGGGACTTCGCAGCCAGCTCGATGGCGCGGCGGAGGAACTTCTCGTCTTCTTCGGTCATCAGCGGTCCTGTTCGGTTCGGTATCGGCCCAGTTCCCAATGTGCGGCCACGGTCGCCAAAGCCTGCCAGGCGGCTTCCGGGCGGAGGGTCTCTTCAGGGTCACCGGAGAACGGGTCGAGCACGACCGTCTCGGCGCCGAGGTGGCGAATCCGGTCGAGGTCGTCGACGATCTGCTCGATCGTGCCCTCCCCGGCGAGGCGGTCCGGCCCGGTGACCGGACGGCCGGTGATGTTCAGCAGGATCCGCGGGGTGAACGCGGGGATCGGCCGAGCATGGGCGTCGGCGATGGTCTTGACCCTGGTGAGCGCTTCGGTGAGCCAGGGGAGGGTGGCTCGCAGCGGGTGCCAGGCATCACCGACACGGACGGCGCGGCGGATCCCCGCGTCGCTGTTCCCGCCGACCCAGATCGGGATGTCGCCCGCCCGGTAGTCGGCGTCGTTCGCCCACGCTTTCCGGACGGCGTCGAGATGGTCGTCGGTCAGCCGTCCCCGCTTCTCGAACGGGACGTCGAGCGCTTCGAACTCCTGGCGGGCCCAACCGGACGCGACGCCGAGCACGAGCCGTCCACCGCTGAGCTGGTTCAGGTTCGCGGCCATCCGGGCGATCAGCAGCGGATGCCGGTACGGGACGATGAGCACGGTGGTGCCCAGCCGGATCCGGCTCGTCACGCCGGCGAGCCACGACAGCGTCGTGAACGGCTCGTAGAACGGCGCCGGATACTGCTCGGCGACGTCGGGAGTGATGGCGACGTGGTCGGACACCATGAGCAGGTCGTAGCCGAGACCTTCGACCGTGGTGGCCCAGCCGCGGAGGATCCCGGGGTCGGTCCCCGGGCCGAAATTCGGGACATTGACACCTATTCGCACAGGTCAAGGCTATCGCCGCGGCGGAAGCCCGGGAAGAGATCTTTCCCGGCGTAACGGGCTTCGCGCCGTGGATCTGCCGGTATTCTGGCCCGATGGCCGAGACTCTCGACGCGACGGACTGGGCGATCCTGGTCGAGCTCCAGAAGGACGGGCGTCTCCCGCTCACCGAGCTGGGCAAGAGGGTCAGCCTGAGCGCGTCGGCGACGACGGAGCGGGTCAAGCGACTGGAGTCGGCCGGGGTGATCACCGGCTATCGCGCTGACGTCGACCTCGAAAAGGCCGGGTACGTGTTGCTCGCGGTGGTGCGGCTGAAGTACCCGGGCAGCAAACACGCGCCGTTGCACAAGCTCCTGGCCGAACGGACCGAGATCCTCGAATGCCTCCGCACGACCGGCGACGACTGCTATTCGCTGAAGATCGCGGCGCCGTCGATGGGACGGCTGGAGGAGATCGTCAACGAGCTGGCGCTGTTTGGGAGCACGAACACCAACATCGTCTACAACCAGACGTTGCCCTACCGCGGGCCGCAGGGTCCGTGACCACGGGCCCGCTATTCGCCCTCTCCGAACCATCGGCGCAGCGCCCCGAGCAGCTCCTGCTGATCTTCGCCCACCCATGCCACGTGACCGTCCGGCCGCAGCAGCACGGCGGGCACCTCCAGCTCCCCGCCGGCGTCGACGACGTGGTCGACGCGATCTCCCCAGGCCCGTACCGAAAGCAGGCCGGTCCGGTCGAGCAGCAGGCCACGGCCGCCGTGCATGAGGCCGTAGAGGTGCCCTTGCTCGAGTTCGAGGTCCCGCATCCGGCGGCCGAGCAGTTCGTGCCCGTCACCGAAGTCGTAGCGGATCCCGGTCGCGGTGATCTTCTCGGTCAGATACCGGTTCACCTCCTCGAAGTCCATCAGTTCCGACAGCAGCCGCCGCACCGCCCGGGCACCCGGATCGAGCGACATCAGCAGCATCTGCGCGCGGGTGTTGTTCAGGACGTCTTCGGCCACCGGATGCCGTTCGGAGTGGTAGGTGTCCAGCAAGTCCTCCGGCGCCCAGCCGTCGATCGCCGCGGCCAGCTTCCAGCCGAGGTTGAAGGCGTCCTGAATACCGAGGTTGAGTCCTTGCCCGCCGACGGGCGGGTGGACGTGCGCGGCGTCGCCCGCCAGGAACACCCGGCCGACCCGGTAGCGCTCGGCCAGCCGGGTCGCGTCACCGAAACGGGACAGCCAGCGTGGGGAATGCACGCCGAAGTCGGTCCCTGCGGTGGCGATGAGCTGCCGCTTGACCTCGTCGAAGGACGGCGGGACCCGGGGATCCTCGCTCACGCCGTCGGCGGGCACGACGACCCGGTACACCCCGTCCCCGATCGGGCCCGCGCCGAAGCGCAACTGGGTCTTGCGGACCTCGGTCATCACCGCGAGCACGGTCTCCTGGTCCGCGGTCAGCTCCATCTCGCCGAGCAGAGTCTCGACCGTGGTCGGCTCGCCGGGGAACCCGACGCCGAGGAGTTTGCGCACCGTGCTGCGGCCACCGTCGCAGCCGACGAGGTAGCGCGAGCGCAGCCGCGTCCCGTCGGCAAGTTCGACGTCCACCCCGTCCTCATCCTGGCTCAGCCCGGTCACCTCGCGACCGCGCCGGATCTCGACGCCTGCCTCGGTGGCGTGTTCGAGCAACAGCCGGTCGGTGACGGGCTGGGGGATACCGAGGACGTACGCGTGCGTGCTGTCCAGCGACGACGACGGTTTGACGATGCCCGCGAAATACCCCCTGATCGGCGCCTGCTTGCCGTGCTCCAGGAACCGCTCCAGCAGACCCCGCTGATCCAGCATCTCGATGCTGCGCGCGTGCAGGCCCAGCGAACGGACGACCTTGGTCGGCTCCGGATCCCGCTCCAGGACGACCACCCGGACACCGTGCAGTCGCAGTTCGGCGCCCAGCATCATGCCGGTCGGCCCGCCACCGGCGATGATCACGTCGATCAAAGTTCCCCCTGTGTTCTCGTTGCCACGGCGGGAGATTCTGCGGTACGACAGGGGTCTTGTGGCAAGCCCCGGGGTGCGCTATACGTTGGAAGTGGCGGTGACCGCGGACCGCGCGGCTGAGTCTTCGAATCTGGACCGACCGGTCCACGATGGGTAGCATCGACCCTGTGCCACGTCCACGTCAGTTTGATGAGCAGCGCGTGCTGTCAGCTGTGCAAGCGGCGTTTTGGGACAAGGGCTACGCGGGCACCTCACTCGAAGATCTCCTGGCGGCCAGTGGGCTCGGCAAGGGGAGTCTGTACGGGGCGTTCGGGGACAAGAAGAGCTTGTTTTTGCGTGTGCTGCGCAAGTACGACGAGGCCAATGACCAAATGCTGCGTGCGTGGCTCGAGCAAGCCGATCGCAGTATCGACGTCATCCGGAATTTCGTGACCGGGCCCGTGTGTGATCCCAGTGGTGAACAGGCCCGCCGGGGTTGCCTGCTCGCCAACACGGCAATGGAACTCTCGGCGAGCGCCGCCGACGTGGCCGCGGAGGCGCGCCGCAGCTACGCCTCGACCACTGCCGCGCTGACCGACGCTATACGACGAGCGCAGCGCGAGGGCGACGTCGCGCCCCATCTCGACCCGGACGTCACTGCCCGCGCGGTCCTGTCCGGTCAGCTCGGGCTGATCGTGCTCGGTCGAATCGGTCAGGACCCGGCCGCCTTGTCGGCCACGGCCAAGGCTCTGCTCGACGGCCTGCTGCCCGCGCCCTGAACATCCCTGCCATGGTGGCGTGCGACACACTGCTTCTCGAGTTATTGACCGTGCAGTCCATAAAAGGGTGTTATGGACTGCACGGTCAATAACTCGAATGGGAGCTGTCATGAAGGTGTTGGAGGGCAAGGTCGCGGTCGTCACCGGGGCGAACGCGGGTATCGGGCTGGCGATCGCGCGGGCCTACCGTGCCGAGGGTGCACGGGTGTTCGTCGCCGGCCGTCGCCAGGCGCAGCTCGACGAGGTCGAGGCCGAACTCGGCCCTGAGGTCACCAGTGTTCGCTGCGACGTAGGCCGGCTCGAGGACCTCGACAGGCTCTACGCGACTGTTGCCGAGCAGGCGGGTCGCATTGACGTTCTGGTGGCCAACGCCGGGATCGGGATCGCTGCCCCGCTGGGTGAGATCACCGAGGAGCAGTTCGACGCCATGTTCACCACCAACGTCAAGGGCTCGCTGTTCACCGTGCAGAAGGCGTTGCCGCTGCTGTCGCCAGGGGCGTCGATCATCCTCACCGGGTCGACGGCGATTTCGCGCCCCCAGTCGTATCTGCCCGTGTACGGGGCGACCAAGGCCGCGATCCGCAACCTGGTTCGCGGGTTCGCCCACGACGCCGGGGCGCGTCAGTACCGGATCAACGTGCTCTCGCCCGGCGGTACCCGCACGCAGGGTCTACAAGAGCTGGTCTCACCCGAAGAGCTCACCGCCGCCGGGGCGTCGGTTCCGCTCGGCCGATTGGCTGAACCCGAGGAGATCGCCGCGGCAGCCGTCTTCCTCGCCTCGGACGCGGCCAGCTACGTCAACGGTTCCAAACTCGCCGTGGACGGCGGCTTCGCCCAGATCTGAGGCACGCCGGACCGGCCGTGGCGTGAACCGCGGCTCATCCCGGCGACCCCGAAGCCGCGCTCGGCACGTACGAGCAGGCGTTGTTCCCGCGCAGCGAGGACTCGGCCGCCGAATCCGCCAAAAGCCTTGTCGTCTGCTTCGCCGAAGACTCCCCGAAGCCCTTGCTGGAACTGTTCGCGTCGTACCGCTGAGGCAACCACCGCACGCTGCCGGACGTACCCCCGGTAGACGAGCGAGGGGGAGCCAGTGGCGGACACCGGGTGGCCGGGGGAACTCAGGTTCGAAGAGGTCGCGGCGACCAGAAAGTGGCTGGGTAAACGCGGTATCGACGTGGGGGAGCCGTCGAGACTGCTCGCCATCCGGATCGGCCCTCGGCTGAGCCGGTCGGTACCCGGCCGGTTCCGGTGGCTCGCCGGAGCGATGGTGGTGAGTGTCCTGCTGTGTGGCGTCTACGGGTTCCTGGCGGTCCGCGGCGAGGAACTGCCCGAGGGCGTCAACGTCTACTTCATCTGCGGCTCCATCCAGGTCGCGCTCTGGCTGTCGTACCTGCACCGTGAACGGGCGCTCGATCCGCTGCCGGTGATGGACCGTCGCTCCGGGCGCCCATCGGCGCGGAAGATCCTCGGCGACTGGTACATCGCCTCGTTCGTGATCACCTTCGGCGGCGCCGCTCTCGCGGCCGCCATCCTCGTCACCACCCCGGCGAAGGCGTACGCGTGGGGCTGGCTCGGCGGGCTCGGCTGGGCAGCCCTGTGCTGCGCGGCGATCCTCGTCGGCACACTGTGGCGGCCCGTCCACGCCGAGGACACGGCGTCGGCGGCCGTCGACACCGAACTCCGAGTCCTGGACAGCCAGGCCGCGGCGCCCGGCTTCTTCGCCGCGATCGTCCTGTTCGACCTGCTGGTCAGCGACCGGGCACCCGCCGGGTTCACCGGATGGCTGATCGCCTACGCCGCACTCGCACTGGGGACGACGGCCGTCGGGATCCGGCGCCACCAGCGCCGTCCCGCGTTACCGCCGGGCGACTACGGAACACCGATCCGGCCACTGCTCGACACGACCCGGTAGGACGATCCGTCAACAATGCGCGGCCAGCATGGCGACACAGCTCCGCGAGCACGACGACCGCGAGCAATTCCTCTCCGGCATCGATATCTTCCTGGCCGGTATCGCGACCCTTCGCTAGACCGAATCGGGTCTCAGGCCGGTTCGTGCTGGGAGCGCCGGGCGTAGGCGCGGGCGGCGCGGGCCCGATCGCCACAGCGGACCGAGCACCACTGACGCCGTCCGTTACGCAGGAAGAACCGGCTGCAAGGAGCCGACCCGCAGGCGGCGATCCGCTCGGCGTCCGGCCCGGTGAGCAGGTCCGCGGCGTTGGCGGCGAGCATCGCCAGCGCGTGTTCGACGATCTGGGTGATCGGATGCGACGCGGTGCGGTACAGCCCCCGGACCGGGTCCCAGTGCAGGAGTTCCGCCGTGGGGGCTTTGCTCAGCGCGTCGTTGACGGCGTTGAGGGCGCTCTGCGGAGCCGGTTCCGCGCAGGACCGCGCGGCGAGCAGCACCCGCACCTGCTCGCGCAGCGAGCGGACCAGCGACGCGCACATCTCCCGCAGTCCGGCGTCGATCGGCGCGAGTCCCCGGTCGGCAAGCCAGTCCGTCGCGGCAGCCGGAGTACCGAGGAGATCGACGAACTGCCCGCCGGGCAGCGCGATCGCGGTGTTGGCGAGGGCGAGCGCGACGTACTGTTCCGCGCCCGGCGCGGGCGGCAGGACAGCGGCGTCGAGATCGGTACCGGCGGTGTCGTCCACGGCCTCATGGTAGGCGCCCGCCATGTTCTCACGGAAACGGTTGCACTCTTCCGTGAGAACACGCTAGCGTCGCTCACGGAAACAACACTACCTATCCGTGAGGTGGACGATGACGGTCAGCACGAACCCGACCAGCGAACAGTTCTCCGTCCAGGTCTTCGGCGGACCGACCGCGCTGATCGACTACGGCGGCCTGCGGTTCCTGACCGACCCGACCTTCGACGAGCCCGGCCACTACGGGAGGCCCGACGGAAGGCCCGGTCTGACCAAGACAGCCCCGGCTTCGGCGAAGCCCGCCGACCTCGGCCGCGTCGACGCCGTCCTGCTGTCCCATGACGAGCACCCCGACAACCTCGACCACTCCGGCCGGGCGCTGCTGGCCGACGTGCCGTTGACGCTCACCACGCCCAGTGGCGCGGGACGGCTGGGCGGCACGGCGAAAGGGCTGGAGACCTGGGAGGCGGTCGACCTGACCCGGCCGGACGGGGGAGTGGTGACCGTGACAGCCGCGCCCGCGCTCCACGGACCGGAAGGTGCGGAGAAGGTCACCGGCGACGTCGTCGGCTTCGTGCTCACCGCGCAGGATCTGCCGACCGTCTATGTCAGCGGCGACAACGCTTCGCTCGACGCCGTCCGGGAGGTCGCCGACCGGTTCGGCCCGGTCGACGCCACCGTGCTCTTCGCCGGGGCCCCGCGGCTGAAGCCGGTTTTCGACGGCGCCCTGCTCGTCCTCGACAGCGCTCTCGCCGTCGAGGCGACGAAGATCCTCGGCGCCCGCACGGTCTTCCCCGTGCACATCGACAGCTGGGACCACTTCACCGAAGGCCGCGACGACGTGGTGGCCGCGTTCACCGCCGCCGGCCTGGCGGATCGGCTGCGGTTCGGCTGACGCACGGCGCCTGGTGGTGACTACGGACGCCGGGTCGCGCGCACGACGACGTCATGGAGGGGGACCTCCCGACCGGGAATGCTCCGGCGGCCTTCCTCGGCGGTGACGACCTCCCAGGCCGTCTCGTCCAACCGCGCCGTGATGGCCGCGGCGTTAACCGACGCCTCGGCGGGCGGCTGATGCCCGTGGCCATGCTGGGTGTGGAGGTGCCCGACGACCAGCAGCGTTCCACCGGGCGCCACCCAGTGCGCGACGCGGTCGTAGAACTCCAGTTGTGGCATCGCCGGATGCGCGTAGTGGGTCGTGACCAGGTCGAAGGTCGTTTCCGGTGTCCAGTTCCCCAGGTCTGCCTCGACCCACCGCAGGCGCTCCGGCGTGCCACGCTCGGCCGCCCGGGCCAGGGCCGCGGCCGAAATGTCGACGGCGGTCACTCGCCAACCCCGTGAGGCGAGCCAGATCGCCTCGGCACCCTCGCCACACCCCGCGTCCAGCGCCGTACCCGGCACCAAGTCGCCGATCTCCCTGGCCAGATAGGGATTCGGCGGGCTCCCGGCGCCGTTCTGCCGCCAGTGCTCTTCCCAATAATCCTTGTCGAACCCGTGCGTCATCGGTCGGTCCTCTCCGTTCGTCTCCGCGATGGTGACGATCCCGGAGGCGTAAGGGCAAATCTTGTTGCCGAATGGCAAACTGGACGCGTGGACCTGGACCGCACGCTCGACGCCGTCGGGACGAGGTTGAAACACCTGCGTCAGCGTCACGAGATCACGCTGGCCGATCTCGCCGAGGAGACGGGCATCTCGGCCAGCACCCTTTCCCGGCTGGAGGCCGGGCTGCGGCGCCCCACTCTGGAGCAGCTCCTGCCGCTCGCCCACGCCTACGGCCTGACCCTCGACGAACTCGTCGACGCGCCCCCGACCGGCAACCCCCGGATCAACCTGCGCCCGATCGCCTGCGCTGACGGATCGACCATCCTGCCGCTGACCCGCAGACCCGGCGGTATCCAGGCCTACAAGTTCGTCCTGCCAAGGGGAGACGACGACACCGAACCGGACCTGCGCACCCACGAGGGATACGACTGGGTCTACGTTCTCAACGGCACGCTCCGCCTGGTCCTCGGCGAGCACGACCTCCTCCTCGAGCCGGGCGAAGCCGCGGAGTTCGACACCCGCACCCCGCACTGGTTCGGCGCCACGGGCGCCGGTCCCGTCGAGTATCTGAGCCTCATCGGGCGGCAAGGCGAACGCGCACACCTCCGCGTCGGGCCGTCCCAGTAGCAAGAAAGGAAGTACCGTCATTCCCACCGCGACAGTGCAGATCCCCACCCCGGACGGTCAGGCCGACGCCATCGTCGCCTCCCCGGACGGCGACGGGCCGCATCCGGGTGTCCTCCTTTACCCGGACGCCTTCGGGCCGCGCCCCGTCCTCTGGGAGATGGCGGCCGAACTGGCCGGGCACGGCTACTACGTCCTCGTCCCCAACGTCTTCTACCGGCACCGCCCGGCACCGGTGTTCGACCTCCCCGAGCACATCACCGCCGAAAACCGGTCCGGGCTCTTCGGCGAGATCATGCCCTTGATCGAGGCGCACACCGCCGAACGCGCCCTGCGCGACGCCGAGGCCTACCTCCGATTCCTCACCACCCAACCCGAGGTCAGTGCCGGACCCGTCGCCGCGATCGGCTACTGCATGGGCGCCGTCCTCGCGATGCGCACCGCGACGGCCCACCCCGGCCAGGTGGCCGCCGTCGCCGGATTCCACCCCGGAGCCCTGGTCACCGACGCACCCGACAGCCCTCACCGTCAGATCCCGAACCTCACCGCCCAAGTCCACCTCGGCCTCGCCGAGAACGACATGACGCCCGAGGCCATCGCCGAGATCAGCCAGGCGTTCGACACCGCCGGCGTCGGCTACACCTGCGAGATCTACCCCGGCACCGTCCACGGCTTCACCATGTCCGACACCGACGCCTTCAACCCCGAGGGATCCCGGCGCCACTGGGACCGGCTGCTGGACCTGCTCGGCCGCACTCTTACTTAGGACTCCTAACAGAATGATCTCGGGGTGTGGTTGGATGTCGTGTCTCGTTGATCTTCGGTGAGGGGTGGGCTGGGTGGGGCAGCGGCGTCCGTGGGAGGTCGATGATGGTCTGTGGGAGCGGATTGAGCCGTTGTTGCCACAGGTGGAGCGTCGGTTTCGGCATCCTGGGCGTAAGCGGTTGGACGACCGTAAGGCGTTGTGCGGGATCATGTTCGTGCTCTACACGGCGATCCCGTGGGAGTTCCTGCCGCAGGAGATGGGCTACGGGTCGGGCATGACGTGCTGGCGCCGGCTGCGGGACTGGACCGAGGCGGGTGTGTGGCAGCAGCTGCACGAGCTGCTGCTGGCGGAGTTGCACGCGGCGAACCTGCTGGATTGGTCGCGAGCGGCGGTCGATGGATCGCATGTGCGGGCGTTAAAAGGGGGCCGAAAACCGGACCCAGCCCGGTAGACCGAGCCCGCACCGGGTCGAAGCACCACGTGATCACCGACGGCACCGGTATCCCGCTGGCAGCCACCTTGACCGGCGGGAATCGGCATGACGTCACCCAGCTGATGCCGTTGATCCACGCGGTGCCACCGGTGCGTGGCCGCCGTGGGCGGCCTCGCCGTCGGCCGCGTCGGATCTACGCCGACCGCGCCTACGACCACGACAAGTACCGCAAACTGGTCCGCGCCGTGGGAATCACGCCTGTCATCGCTCGCCGCGGCGAGGAACACGGCTCCGGCCTCGGCGTGCACCGGTGGGTCGTCGAGGGCGCGTTCGCCCTACTGCACTGGTTCCGGCGTCTACGCATCCGCTGGGAGGTCCGCGACGACATCCACGAAGCCTTCCTCACCATCGGCTGCACCATCATCTGCTGGCGCCGACTCAAAGCCAACTCATTCTGTTAGGACCCCTTAGAGCCGTTCGATCCAGACGTTGCGGAACCGCGGGTTCTCCCCGGGATCACCGTGGTCCTGCAACCGGACCGGGGCAGGCGAAGGATCCTCCGGCCGACCGGCCCCGGTCTTGCCGTCGATCGCGACGTCGTCGTGCACCAGTTTCCCGTTCCACCACAGGCTCACCCGCGCGTCGGCGATCTTGGTGCCCTTCGCGTCGTAGCGCGCCGCGCGGAACCTGATGTCGTAGGTCTGCCACGTGCCCGGCGCGGTGGCCGCGTTCACGTCCGGCGCCTTCTTCGTGTAGATCGCGCCGGCGTCGTCGGTCTTCGGCGCGGTGACACCGAAGGACTCCAGCACCTGGATCTCGTACCGTTCCTGGAGGTAGACGCCGCTGTTGCCGCGGGCCTGGCCGGTCTGCTCCGGCGGGTAGTGCGGCTGATACCACTCGGCGTGCATCCGGAAATCGCCGAACTTCTCCTTGGTGCGAATGTCACCGCCGGACGATTCCATCGAGCCGCCCGCCACCGGCCAGGACGCCGGGCCACCACCTGCCGACTCCCACGCGTCGAGGTTCTTCCCGTCGAAGAGGACCGTCCGCTTGGCCGGGGTGACGGTGAGCTTGTCGAGGTTCACATGCCCACTGTCCTGTGGCTCGTGGACGAAGGCGATCGTGTTCGCGCCGGGCCGCAGCACCGCGGATTCGACGTGGGTCGCCCACTGGTTCCACGCGCCGGTGCTCGCGAGCCAGATCTGCTTCTGCTTCCGGCCGTTGACGTACAGGCTCATCGACTTGCTCACCGGTTCCGGGCTGGGATTCGGCCCGTTCGCGTACCGCAGGGCGAGATCGTGGCGGCCGGCCTTGGCGATGTTCACGGCGAAGGTGGTACTCGCGCCGGGTTCCCAGTTGCGGTCGACGAAACCGGTGCCCGAATAGCCACTGTGGTTCGTGTTGAACCCGGTGCCACCGGCCAGTTTGGCGGATTCCGCTTCGTACTCGGGCGGCGGAACCGAACCGTCGGGCAGCTTGTTCATCGTGTACCACGCCTCGGTGCTCCACAGTTCCGCACCGGATTCCGCGGCGAACGGACGGGGGGAGTGCAGATGCACCACGCGCCCCGGCTTCAGGCCGTCCACCTTCAGCGTCACTTTCTTGCGGTTCGCGGACAGCGCCGCCGACGTCACCTTCAACGTCTCCTCGTCCACCTTGGGTCCGCCGTACTGCGGCGTCGCCACATACCGCCACTGGGCGGCCTTGTACTTCGACGTCAGATCGAGCGCGGTCTTCTCCGACAGCGGCTGGGTGTACTCGATCTCGAAACCGCCGCCGATCGCGCGCACGGCACGCATGTCGAACGCGTCGCCGCCGGTGAGGGACAGTTTTTGCAGGCCGTACTTGAGCTTGCCCTCCTGACCCCAGTTGCCCTGCCAGCCGATGCCGCCGGTGTAGATCGCGCCGTCCGGGCCGAGACTGATCCGGCTGACGCCCGACTCCAGTCCCTGCGTCATCCTGAACACCGCGCCCTGGTACTCGCCGCCGACCTTTTCCAGGTACGCGCGCTGCAAGCCGCCGTAGGTCACGTCGCCGAAGACCATCTGCCCGGCGAACACACCCGAGGGCAGGACCAGGGGATTGCTCGGCGAGTTCGAGATCTCGCCGTGCGGCAGCCACAGGATGGGCTCGGTCACCGGCCGGTCGTCGAACGGGCCGTCGGGATTGGTGTGATGGTTGAAGAAACGGCCCGGTTTGATCCGCACCAGCTTCGAGGTCGGCACGTACGAGCCCTGGTTGTCGGTGACGAAGACGTCGCCGTCCGGACCCCACCCGAGGCCGTTCGGTGTCCGCAGTCCACCGGCCACAGAGGACACTTTGCCGGTGACCTTGTCGATCTTGAGCGTGGAGCCCCGGTTGGCGACGGGCTGCGGATCGGCGGTCGCTCCGCCGGGGACCATCGCGATACCCGTGGTGACGAAGAAGAACCCGTCACGGTAAAGCAAACCGAACGCGAACTCGTGGTAGTTGCCGCCGAACGGCCAGGTCGCGATCCTGCGCTGCTCGTCGGCGACCTCGTCACCGGTGGTGTCGACGAGCGCGGTCAGCTGATGCTTCTCGGACACGTAGATGGTGCCGTCGACGTACTTGAGCCCCATCGGCTCCCGCAGATTCCCGGCGATCTTCTTGAACGTCACTCGTGACGGATCGGTGGCACCGGTGACGCCGTCGATCAGGTACACCTCGCCGAGCACGGTCTCCCGGCCGCCACCCCAGGTGGAGACGGCCAACCTGCCGTCGGGCAGCCAGTCCATCCCGGTCACCTGCGGCTCGAAACCCTTGGGGCGCAAGTCCGTCAGCGTGTAGTTCGGATGCACCCCGGTCAGCGGCAAACCGTCACCGGGGGACTCGTCGACCCCCTCGCACACCTTGCGCCCGGGGGAGGTGACCCGCGTGACCTCGGCGTCGGTACTCAGCGCCGAGGTCGGCACGACGGTGAAATCGCTCGCGCCCGGCGGTTTCCACTCGAGTTTGAGCCGCTGGTCGAAGTCCGCGTCGAAGTGGTCGATGCGCAGCGGCTGATCACCGGCGCCGAGCTGGATCGAACCGTCCTTCGGTGTCGCCCCGTGCTTGCCGCCGTGGTCGATGACCTGGGCGTCGCCGAGGAACAGCCTGGCGCCGTCGTCACTGGTGAGCCGGAAGTCGTACCTGCCCACGGTACCCGTCTTGAGGTAGCCGGTGACCTCGGTGACGAACCGGTCGGCGAACCCGAACTGCGCGGCGGTGGACCAATCGATCGTCGGCATGAGCTTGTCGACGTTGGGTGTCTGGCTGGGCTTGAGGGTGCAGTACTTCTCCAGGGGAACCTGCACGTCGAACACGCGCATCGTGACTCCCGGTTCCTGCGGCGGGATTTCGGGCCGCGCGAGGGCCGGGGCGGGGAACCCGACGGCCAGGACCACGGTGAGCAGGGCGACGGGCAGCCGCATGGGGCTCCTCCTCGGCAGGCGCGGTTCCCGGCTCCGCTGCGCAACAACCGCGTCACCTCAAGCTAGCGAGGACTTTCGCGCGCAGTCAACGAAAGATGGTCGAAGATTTGCGAAAGTGTGCGATCTTGTGTGATCGGGCAGGTCCCGTCCCGGTGCCGGTCGCGACTTCTTGACTAATCGAATCCGGGCCACACGGCGGTTACGCGAGATCTCCGTCCAATCACGCGTAACCGCCGTCTGATCACGCGAGATCGCCGTCCGTGGAACAAACCAAACGTGCTGGGCGGGCCTTGCCGGGTGGCCGCGCACCACGGCTACTGGTAGACGGACGCTTCGGGACCGGGGCTTTCCTCGAAGGGGAACCGGTCGCTGAAGGCGGGTTTGAGATCGCTCAGCCAGGCCGCGGCAGGGTCGTATTCGGCGTAGAAGGGCTTGCCGACCAGGTCGGGATTGCGGGCCTGGATCAAGTGCAGGGCGAAGACCTTACGGCCCGCCAGCTCGACCACCCCGTCCACACAGACCTTGCCCGCCGTGGTCGACATCGAGGGTCCCCGCACGGTCCGCGCCAGGCCGGAGACCGCGGCATAGGCACCGCGGAATATCTCATGCGCACGCGCGAGCGGCACCGCGAAGTAGTCCGCAGGACCGGTGTCGCGCTCCACGAACATGTAGTACGGGACCATGCCCAGGCGCACCTGCCGGCGCCACATCGATTCCCACACCTCCCGCGAATCGTTGATGGAACGGATCAGCGGTGCCTGGGTGCGGATGAGGGCCCCGGTGCTCCGGATCCTGGCGATCGCCTGCTCGACGATCGGGGTTTCGAGCTCTCGCGGATGGGAGAAGTGGGCCATCAGGGCCAGATTCTTGCCCGAGCGGACGACCTGCTCGAAAAGCGCGAGCAGGTCCGCGGCGCCCGGGTCGGTCACGAACTTGCGCGGCCAGAACGCCAGAGCCTTGGTGCCGACCCTGACAGACTCGATCTGTTCGAGTGCGAGCAGGGGTTCCACATACTGCCGCAGCACCGACGCGCTCATGATCATCGCGTCGCCACCCGTGATCAGCACGTTGGTGACCTCGGGGTGTGCGAGCAGGTAATCGACGAGTGCCTGGACGCCACCGTCGGCCGCGATCCGCAAGCCAGGTTCACCGACGAACTGCGGCCAACGAAAGCAGTAAGTGCAATAGGCGTGGCAGGTCTGCCCCTGGCGGGGGAAGAACAGAACCGTCTCGCGGTACTTGTGTTGCATACCCTCCAACACATGTCCGTCCAAGACCGGGCTGTTGAGCTGCACCTGACCCGCCGGGTGCGGGTTAAGCCGCATCCGCACCCGATGGGCGGCCTGCTGGACCTCGTGCCGCGGCGCGGCACGTCGCAGCAGGCCGGCGATGTGGGCGACGTCCTCCTCCGGCAGCATGTCCTTCTGCGGGAACATCAGCCGGTATATCGGGTCGTCAGGGGCCGATGACCAGTCGATCAACTCATCGACCACGTAGTTGTTGGTCCGAAACGGCAAAACCTCCGCCACGGCTCGCACCGCCAGCCGCTCGGCGGGCGACAACCCCGCGCGGACGGTCAGCTGGTCCAGGTGTCTCGCGGTGAAGGCACGGAACCCGCGGTTCATGGAGGTTGTCTGGGCAGTATCCATCAGGGTCACGTGCGCACCTTCACTCCGCTGACGAAGGCCGCGAAGCCCTCTCCAATCCTGGACGGCCCCCGCGCTACGTGGGGCAGGGCCAGCGAGTCGGCGCAGTGAGGGCGTCTTCGCTGCTCAGCGTTCATGGTCGTCGTGTTCCTCCTCGAGAAAAGAGCGTCAAGAAAGCCAGCGCTCGGCGTCAACTCTCCGTTTCCGGGTCAGCCGACTGATCGCGGTATCAGCGGTGCTTGAACTGTGGTGTGCGTTTGGTGAGGAAGGCATCCATACCTTCACGCTGGTCTTCCGTGCCGAACAACGCATGTAACCTGCGCCGCTCGTAGGTCAGCCCCTCGGACAGCGCGCTTTCGAACGCCCTGTTCACGCAACCCAGTTCGTCCATGACCCGGTCGTTGAGGGCATTCGGTTGAGCTGAACCAGGCCGGTCTTCAGCGGGCCCTCGCCGTGCACGCTGATGAGCAGGTATTCGTAGGGCATGCCGTTCCTCCTGGGCTTTGAGGTCAGGTGGGCCGACCGCTGTATCCGTCGTGCGATCGGCTCATCTGATCAGCGGCTGAACGCTGCAGTAGGTTCACGCCTGCGGCGGCCGCCAGCAGCACCGGCGACACCCAGAAGCCGGCAGAGATGTTTCCTGTGGCGTCAGAAATCGCACCCGCCAACACTGGGGAGACGGCCTGCCCGAACGCGAACGCGACAGTCAGCAACGCGATGGCCGCCGTCCACGACGAGACTGGCAGTTGCCGCTGCGCCACAATGGTAATTGCGGTCGGACCTGCCAAGAAGCTGCCCCCGAAAAGGATCGCAGAGAGGAACATCGCTGCCGGACTCGCAGGAAAGACAAGAACAGGCAACGTGCCCAGCATGACCGTCGCGAACACCATGGACGGCCCCCGAGACTCCCGAATGACTCCAAGTACCTTTCCCCACAGCATGGTCGCTACGGCCGACACAAGCCCCAATACAGACCAGAACCAAATCACCTGTCCGCTGCTGCGCCCCTGCTCCTGCAACAGCGCGATAATGAACGTCATGTAGCCGACGTAGCCAGCTCCGAACAGCCCGTACCCGATGAATGTTGGCGCGATCTGGCGGAATTCCCGACCTCCCAACAAAGCGATGCGGCCGCCCGTCGGCTCTCGCACACTACGGGCGGCCCACCACACTGCCGGCAGGCACGCGGCGCCGATGAGGCCGAGAACAATCCATCCCTCTGGCCACTGCTGCGCACCACTGCTCAGAACGATGGGAATGGCCACACCGGCCAGGAGAATGCCGACACCAACACCTGCGACATAGAGACCGACAAGCGTGCCGCGACGGCGCGGATTCTGCGCCGGGCAGATCGCGGATGCCAATCCGGCGCCCAGGATAAAGGTAAGAGCCGTCGAACCGCCTCCGATAGTCCGCAAAGCAATGAGGGCAACCACATTTGTGGTGGTGGCGGTAACCAGCAGAATCACGACACTTACGGAGAAACCCAGGAGAAACGTACGCGCCATACCCCAGCGATAAGCCATCCATGCCGTTACGAGTGCACCCACGACGTAGCCAGCGCCGTTCGCGGTATTCATCGCGCCGGCTTCAACATACGTCCATCCCAGGTCCGCGCGCATCGGCGGCAGCAGCAAGCCATAAGAAAACCGGGAGAGCCCTAAAGCGACCGCTGCACCCCCGGACAACCCCAGCGCGGTGATGACCTCCCGCCACATTCGCCTTTGACTGTCGTCAGCTTCCGGGGGTGAATCTGCTGTCACTGCCAATTACCTCAAGACGCGGTTGTGAAGCTTGACTCCGCAAGCTCGATGAACATTGCCGCTCGCTAGCATGCCCTGGAGACGCCCTCTTGGACTCAGACTGGGCTCACATCCGTTACGGAGCAGCCCCTTCCACTGTAGCGAGCGGCTTGGTGTCGTTGACGACGAAGAAGCACAGCACCTTCAACGGATCAGGGCCGGGCACCTTCGCGTAATGCACAGCGTCAGCAGGAACCGTATAGGAACTGCCGATTGGCTGATGCTGATCAGGCTGGCCTTCGACGCACAAGTAGAACTCGCCACCGATCACGTAGCCAGTCTCGATACCGGGATGGGTGTGCGGCGACGCACTCGTGCCTGCCGGGACCTCGATGATGCTCGTGTTCATGATGTATCCATTGGGAAACTCGGTCCTCTGCAAAAGCGTCCGCTTGATATTTCCCTGGACATGTACTGCGCCGGCCGATGTCCCGATGGTCGGTTCGTTGGATGCTTCGACGTCTCGCATGCTACTCCTCCTAGGGTGGTTGCGTGCGTTCTCTTGTCAGTCACTACATCTTGACACCGATTGCCACCAGGGCGGTGCGCGGGACTTCCGCGATGTAGTGCTCTTGCTCGCGTCGAACCGAGATTGGTCCGAGCGTCTCCTCGACGAGAGCTTCAAGCCTCGCCTCGATGTCTTGCTGTGAGCCTGAGATATTGCAGAGGTCATATGCGCTGTATAAATGCATGAGTGCGTTGCGTCTTGCCTCCCCAGCCGTCTGCCCCTCCAGCATAAACGGGTCATGCATATCACACATTTTCATATCGCCAAAGCCGGCGTCCGCAAAGAGACCGCGGATCTCTGCGCGAGTGAGGTGTTCATGGGGGTGACCCGTGCGCGAATATGGATGCACAACATCGTCGAAGAACCGCGCGGCGCCTTGGCCGGCCTCGAATGCGTGCAGCACAAGCCGGGATCCGGGCTTGAGCGTGCGGTATGCTTCCAAGACGGCCAACTGCCGGGCGTGCGGACTCAGAAGTTGCGTACCATACCCAATGAGAACGCCATCCAATGAGTCGTCTCGAAACAGGCTTCTAGTCGCGGACTGGCGAATATAGGGCAGATCACGTGCGCGACAAGAGCTTATCATCAGGTTTGAGATATCAGCCGTGAATACGGTAGGAGCATCATTTCCGAGGGTCGCCGATAACCGCGCAATGGTGCCGCTGCCGCCGAGGACGTCAAGTACCCGAAGGGCCGATCCGGGGATTTCGCGAGAAGCTGGAGAGAACCACTTCAGGAGGCTCGTCATGCCAACCCGCCGGCTGTTCGAGCTGTTCTGCGCTTGGCTCCAAGCCAGCCCGCGGCCTCCTGTCTCCTGGTCTTCGAACTCCCAGGACAACGTGTTCAGTTCCTTGAGGTAGTCCTCGACCGCATCGGTCTCTATGCGCTCTGGGTCGAGCAGTTCGTATAGGCTGGGGTGCTTTGAGCGAATCTCCTGTAGATATCCTTGAAAAGTAAGATCAGATATGTAGTTGCTGCTGGTCATCGGACTGCCTCCGAACGAACATCAGGCGTAGCCGTCGAGCGCGTAGTGCCAGCTGTGGCGATATCGTCAAAAATCCCGAGTACGATCCGTTCGGCATCGACGGTCTGCCTCGACGCAATTCCCGGACGCGGCAAGGCGTGTGTATAGAAGTGCGGCCCCTCGACCACGAACCCGACTGCCCACAACCTGGATCGAACTCGACCGTCAGCCGTTTTTACACGTAGGTTCTCGTCGATGTCGATCCCGGACGGATGATACTCCCCGTTCATGAATGGCCTAACCAGGCCACGTCGCAAAAGGTTTGCCGACAGGGGAGAAGAGTCAGTATGGGGCGAGTACTTGTCGAGTCTCGCAGAAATTACCACGTCGATGGGGATATACACGGGACCATCGGGGAAATCTAACGAAATCCGGTAGTTGTGCTCATTATCGGGCGTCTCAATCCTGCTGGCAGCACCACCGGCGACATCGAGGATTCCAGCTTCGAACAGGGCCATCCATTCTTCATTGCGGCGCAGGGGAGGGCCAAATGAAACCCGGTTCACGATCGGATCGAATTGCTCGACGAAATAGCGATGTGAGGCCGGCGTCAAGCCGCCATGCTCCACCGCCGCGCGGAACGCCTCGCGGGCATCCCGCAAGACGTCCGTCGCGGCCTTGACGCCGCTTGTGCGGTTACCGCGATACGCTTCGCCGAGATCGTTTGTCATGAATGCCAGGAACCATCGGCGAAACTCTACCGGCGATCTGAAGTACTCGTCTTCCAGTGGCCACAAGATCTGCCGGATCAAACGAATTTCCTCCGGCGTCGGCGTGAAGCCGGTCGCGTCGACGTGCTCACTACGTTCCGCGGTCCGATAGGCATAGGCCATTTCGGTAATGAGTAGCGGTAGAAGATCAGTACTGAAATCGATCCGCGCATCGCCCAGTGCCATGGCGCGGGCACGAAGTCGAGCGACGGCCTGAGGCGTGAAAAACTGGCAAATGTGGCGTCCGGTCTGCCCCTTCTGGTTGACACCACGGGCGGCGAAAGGCAGTGCCTGACGAGAGCAGAGCCAGAGCCGTGGCTCACGTCCAGAAGCTTTATACACCAACTTGCCCTTCTCGGTCCGATACCTGCCACCACGACCCAGGGTAAGCGCCGAAACCACGTCGTGAGCAGTAAGACCGAGACCCTGGACCGCCACACGCGCGTGACTTGTGATCGCGTCCAGCTTGCTAATGGGATAGGGAGACGCGAAGTAGGTGAGATGTGGGTTCGCGGCTCCTTTATCCTGCGCGAAGGCGGCTAGCCGCCGATCCTCATCTGTCTGCGCACGTTGACCGTGTCCCATGGCAAGCACGGAATAGTGCGCAAAGACCGTCTTCCCGTTGTCGAGATCAATCGCGTACACATCGTTCTCGAACCGCACATCAATTGCCCGTGCACGCACGTGCTGGACACGGATATTGAGAGGAAGCGCGGAGACGACCTCACGGCCGAAGGCAGCCAGGTACTCGCCAAGGAGGACGCGAGGGAGGTGGCTCCGCTCCGCCACTGGTTGCTCTTCACGCCTGTCAGGAGCCCGGGCTCCGCCCAGGTGCCGGCGATAGCGCTGTTTAGCGGCCCAGTCGCGCACCGATGGCGTGCTGTCATCTCCGACGGAACTCAGCGGCGGGCGCATAGTGACCTGAGACGCGAGGGTGTTGATCAGAAGGTGGCTGGGCTGATCCGTGGGATGACTTCCCTCACCGAGATTTCCAGGATCAATCACCACCACATCGAGACTTACGTGGTGAGGTAGCCGTTTCCTGTGCTCCACAAGCCGCTCAAGGATGGTCAGCGCCCGGGGGCCGCCGCCAATGATGGCAAGCCGGAAGCTAGACATTGGCTGCGCCGGCACGCGAATCTTCGAAAGTCAGACGTGTGACCGGGTTGGCGTGCACCACCGCGATGTCCGGACTGAACTGAGAGGGGGGAAATGCGGTCAGGACCAACGGATCGTGTCCCGGGATGATGCGATCGAGATCTTTGGCCTGCGCCGCGATACGCTCGTAACCGTCGAGATACTCCTCGAAGTCAACAAAGCTCGGGAAGGGCAGGCGCCGACGAATGTTTTCGTAATAGTGCGTGGCATCGCTGGCGAGTATGATCTCCCCGCGCGCTGTGGCAACGGTGACGTACTGCAGACCTTTGGTATGACCACCACACAGGTGCACGGAGATGCCTGGCGCGATCTCCTCGTCACCGTCGACAAAGTGTAGCCGACCCTCATAAAGACTCTGCACGGCGGCAGCCACGTCGACGGACTCATAGTTCTTTCGCAATTGCGAATGCTGCATGCTACGACCTGTGCAATATTGCATCTCGGTGGTTTGCATATGAATTTGCGCGCCAGGAAATTCGGAAATGTTTCCAGCGTGGTCATAATGCATGTGGGTCACGATTACGTCGCTAATATCATTGGCGGTGACACCCAAACGCCCCAGAAGATCGAGCGGATGTGCATGGTAGTGCCGACCACGCCGGATAGCGGTCTCAGGCGTGAAACCGGTATCGACCAGCACAGTGCGCCCTTGCCCGCGAATTAGCCACACGAAGAAGTCAAGCGGCATTTCCGACCCATGGAGCGGATCCTCGCCGAGAAAGTTGGCGGCGCTCTTGCGGCCGTAGTGCGAGGCGTATCGCAGGGCGAAAACCTCGTAAACGGGCGAATCGGAAACGCCCGGGGTCATCGCCGGGCCGCCAGGAAAGAAGGGTCGACGGCGTTCGCGCACCACAGGATTCCGCCGGGACCGGTGATGCCCGCCGGAAGACGGCCGCCGACGGTTGTGCAGAATCGCGCAAGCGAGGATTTGAGAGACGCAGTGAGCATGGTTGCGACTGTCGGTAGACCTAGGTAGATCATGGCTATATAACATAGCGGATATCAAACACTCACGGCAATAGTTCGCATTGACTCATCAAATGCATCAACTACCTACGGCTGCGCGAGCTCGATCCAGACTTGCCGTTCATCCTTGTGCCACAAGGGCAGTCCATTGCGGACTGCAACGGTGCAAAAGACCCGGCCGATGGCCCGACACATCCCTGAACGATGTCCCTGGTCACCGCACCGCACCGCGGCACGGTCCCGGGATCGAACCCCCGAGGCAGCCTGCGTTGTTGGTGAGCAGGCCAATCGGACCGAGCCGGTCTCTGACCCTGCTGCTGTCCTGATGATTTGGGAACAGCATGCCTCCGGCGGCAGAGGGCAGACGTGCCCAGAACGATTCCCATCATGGAATTGTCGTAACAATCGCCTACGCTGCCCATTGAGGGCATGATTCAGGCGGGCCGAAGGCTCATGCGGTGAGTGGGGTTTGCGGCGGAGAGTGGCCAGGCCGAGCGCCTCGATCATTGACTCGGTCCGCATGTGATTGACGATGGACCAGCCGATGATGCGCTGGGAGTAGGCGGCCATGACGGCGGCGCAGCGGATGGTGCAGCCCAGGGTCCGGAGCCACGCCCAGTCCGAGCACAAGTTCGGCATTCCCAGGGGCGAGGGTGTCCGGTCACGCCATTCGTGATAGCCCGAGCGTGGCACGTCTAATACCCGGCTGGCCACGGCGACGTCGACACCGTCCGCGGCCAGCTCACGGACCGGTTGGTCACCAGGGAGGATTTCATCAGAGGCAGCCGGGTAGAGCGTGTACACCGCACGTCAGGCCAGCACACAATTGCCCAGCTGTCGAACGTGCCGCCTCTTCAGAGTGTCGAAGTGTCGCTATCCGGTATTACGATTCGGCTGCCTCAGTTCCTCGGCGAGATTTCTCCATCGTTCGGCACACACCAAGGCGAGTTCGGCGAAGTTGTCGCGACGGTATTCAGGGACGCCCTGAATGAGATTGTGTCGCTGGTCATCATTGATGTCGCAGATACTGAGCCATTGAAGCAAGGTCCGCGCGACGGCATTGAACCGCAATGAAGGATCCTTGCGCAGGCCCTGCAAGTCCGGGCCGGCCGAGCGTTGCCGAGGCGGCTCCGGGAGCACCTTGTTTTTCGAATACTTCATCGGCACTGGATCGTCACCGCGTCGCAGCCGGTCGCGGACATCGCGGGCCGTCCCAGTCGAGATTCCGGCCGTGCTCGCGATCTCGCGCAACGGGGCATCTGGTCGTTCAGCGATGATCTTGGCGGCTGCCCGTCGACCTTCCGCGGTGGTCAGCGGCCGTATCCTGCCGTCTTTGCCGATCCGTGCGTGCGACTGACAGGAATTGTCAGTCGCACGGCTTCGGATCGCCCCTACCGTCGGCGCGCTTAACCCTGTCACCTCGGCTATGGCCCGATCCGACCATGCGGCTTGCGACTCCAGTATCCGCAAGACCGCCGCCTCGCGATCTGCTCGAGTAAGCGGGAGGCCATGCTGCACATTCGACTGTACGGACTGCACGAACGCTTCGAAATCCGTACCGTCAAAGTAGGTAATCGAGATCTCCGAGTCTCCACGGAGGCGGGCAGCGAGGATTCGATGTGTCCCATCGATCACCCGCATAGTAGACCGATGCACAAGAACCGGCGGCAGATCTGCGCCCGCCCCGGCGAGCAATTCGACGTGCTTCGGGTCCTCCCCGTCAAGCCGCGGTGAGTCGGCAAGCATCAACGCATCCAGCGACACTGAATCTGACACCGTTTCCCCCACCCCAAGATGCCGAGTCGTCCACCTCCGGCCGAGTTACCACTGTCGCAGACAGGATCCCTGGTTGGCAATTGCCCATCCAGGCCAGCCGGCGGTTCATCTCACCGGATACCCGCAAGTCCAACCCCTACCCCGCGGCAGAGGTACACCCTGGCCTCGACCATCACAGCTCCATAGTCCCGATGGCAGGGCAGGCCTTTTGCCCTGCGGATAGCACCTTCGCCGCTTGACTGCGAATGTTCTCAGATGCTGTAACTATGCCATCGACAAACAGGGACGAACGGCTGCCGCGTTGTGCCATATTGGGCCATATGCCTACTCGTCCTGAGAGCTTCGCCGAGCCCGTGGAAAACGACTACGACTCCTTTGCCGAGGCGTACGCGGCAGAGACCGAGACCAGTCTGAACAACGCCTACTACACGCGGCCCGCGATCTTGGACCTGGCCGGGGACGTCGCAGGCAGGCGGATCCTTGACGCCGGCTGCGGGGCAGGCCCTCTGTTCGCGGAACTGCTCGACCGGGGTGCCATCATGACCGGCTTCGACTCCAGCGCCAAGATGGTGGAGTTGGCCCGGAAGCGACTCGGCGGCGACGCCGCCCTACGGGTCGCCGACATCGGCGACCCGCTACCGTTTTCCGACGGCGAGTTCGACGATGTCATCTCGGCCCTCGTACTGCACTACCTCGAGGACTGGACCGCGCCGCTGGCCGAGATCCGGCGCGTACTGAAGCCCGGTGGCAGGCTGATCATGGCCGTCAACCACCCGTTCATCTTCAAGCTTCTCTATCCCGAGGCCGACTATTTCGCGACCGTCAAGTGGGTCGGCCAGTACACCTTCGACGGCCAGCAAGCCGAGCTCACCTTCTGGCATAGGCCGTTGCACGCGATGACCGACGCCTTCACCGCGGCCGGTTTCCGAACAGCCGTCGTCAGCGAGCCCTACCCCGCGCCGGGCGCTCGCGAGCGGTTCCCGGAAGAGCTCGCGGGGAAGACGGCTTTCCTGAGCTTTCTGTTCTTCGTCCTCGAGGCTGTCTAGGCCCGGGGGCCACCGCGCCGCCAGTGGTGAAAAAGCAAGCCTCTGACCAGGTAAAACGCTCTCAGATCGCCGCTGAGCGCCGAAATCCGTCGTCCGGGTGTCGCCACCCCGGCGCTTCCTGATTCGCGCGAGCGCTTTCGCGATCCGCCGTGCCCACTTCTGAGCGAGCGCAGCGGCGGATCGAGCCCCAACAATCCGTGTCTCCTCGATGCTCAGTCATAAGGGGCATTATCACGGCGTCCTCAAGTCCCTCTAGTTTCGCGCTGGCGGAGCGCGTAACTAGTTTCGCGACTGGCAAACGCGAAACACTTGAGCCAGGATCTGCTGAGAAACTGCAGGTAGCGGGCGAAGATGTTGTGGAAAGCCTCGGGTCTCGCCGTCCAGTCACACGGCAGGCCGGGGGATGGGACTGGTGCTACGGCGTCCTGGACAGCTGTCCCCAAGAGCTGGTCACCCGCTCGCCCCGCGCCACCACCACAACTGGCGTCCTCACTACGGCTTCTGTGCAGGTCGTGAATCGGCTCGTGCCAGGAGGCGTCGACCTTGCCCTCACGTCCGATCTCGTGGTCGTGCGCAATACCCTCGTACAACAAAGTTGTCCGGCGGGCCGCGTCCTTGACTGCTCCGCCGAGGAACTCGGCACCGTGTCCCGCCCGAGGTCGAGTATTCGGTTGACGGCTTTCGGAAACTCACTCGCCATCGCACTCGTGCCGCTCGGGCACGGGGGTACGGAGCATATGGCGGCGATCGAAGCGATCCCGCGGACTGCCGTGCACGCCGATGCTCATTCCAAGGTATTACGCCGATTCAATCATTTGAGCGAGGTGTTTTCTCTGCCAGGTCGCGACACTGGATAGAAGAAACCTCATCGAAAGGAGCGGTTATGGTACCACCCGCACCGGATTTTGGGCGGGAGATCGATAATTATGCCGCCTTTGATCCGTTTAAGAAATGCGATCCGACAGCTAAGCCCGGTGTCGTGGAGTTTCGCGATCTCGTGCTTGCCGCCTATTCGGGAACCACAAATCTGGGCATCAGCCGCGCCTGCAATGTGGGTGGCGACAGTGAGCACAAGGAAGGGCGCGCCTGGGACTGGGGTGTCAACGTCAATGGCCAGGAGCACATCGCCAACGATCTGCTCACCTGGTTACTCGCCACGGACAGGCACGGTAACGAGCATGCGCTCGTCCGGCGCTTCGGAATCATGTACGTCATCTGGAATCGTCGAATTTGGGAAGCGTACAACGCGCGGGCGGGTTGGACACGGTACTCCGGTCCTTCGCCGCATACCGATCACGTCCATTTCAGCTTCTCGTGGGCGGGTGCCCGCAAGGAGACCACATGGTGGACCAAGAAACAGGGGGAAGACATGGCCGAGGTGCCGCAGTGGCAGTGGGATCGGGTGTTCAACCGGGTCCTGCGGATGTCCGCGGTGTCGAGGGTGAGAACCACAACGGGGAACAGTTCAACCACGAGCAGACCAGAACGGACGACATCATCGCCCGCCTGGCCAAGGTCGAAGAACTCTTGGCCAACAAGAACCTCGCCAGTATTCCGCAGTGGCAGTGGGATCGGGTGCTGAACCGGGTGCTGCAGATGTCCGCGGGTGTCGAGGGTGAGAACCACAACGGGGAACAGTTCAACCACGAGCAAGCCAGGGTGGACGACATCATCGCCCGGCTGACCAAGATCGAGTCGAAGCTTCCCGCGAGCTAGCGTGACTAGCGGGGTGATCGCCACTCACGACAGCCCCGACTCTCTCGGTACCGGTGCCCTTGTCGGCTGAAGTCCGTGAAGGCCTCCTTCCCTACCTTCAGAGTAGGGAAGGAGGCCTTCACGGACCGGACCCGCGACCAGCCGAAGCCCGAACCTAGGAGGTACCCAAGACACAATCGCCACTCACGACAGCATGCCGCCGTCCACCCGCAGGACCGTGCCGGTCACGTAGGAGGAACGGTCACTCAGCAGCCACGCGGCGGCCTCCGCGACCTCCTCGGGTTCGGCCACGCGTCCCAGCGGGGTCTGGGCGTTGAGCTGCTCCAGGATGCCCGGCGAGGCCTCGACCCACTCGTTGAACATCTCGGTCAAGGTCGTGCCGGGGGCGACGGCGTTGATGCGGATCCCTTCCGGGCCATAGGTGGCGGCGGCCGAGGCGGTGAGGCTGTTGAGGCCTCGTTTCATCGCGCCGTATGCGGGGAGGTCCGGGTTGGCCATCAGGCTGCCGACGCTGGTGTTGTTGACGATCGCGCCGGTTCCCGCGGTGGCCCGGATCGCGGCGATCTCGGCGAGCATCGCCAGCCACGGGCCTTTGAGGTTGACCGCGTAGATGCGGTCGAAATCGGCCTCGGTCACCTGGTCCATCGGACCGGGCGGCACGTTCGTCGCGCCGTTGTTGAACGCGACGTCGAGCCTGCCGTGCAGGTCCACCGCACGGTCGACGGCCGCGCGCACGCTCGCCGAGTCACCCAGGTCGCACACCACATGGTCCGCGACGCCGCCCGCCGCGCGGATCTCCTCGGCCACGGTCTTCAACTGGGTCTCGGTGCGGGCGGCGAGCACGACCTTGGCGCCTTCCCTGGCGAACAGCCGCGCCGCGGCGGCGCCGATCCCTCGCCCGGCGCCGGTGATGAAAGCGACCTTGCCGTCCAGCAGGCCCGAAACAGTTGTGTTGGTCATGCCGTCGAGAGTTCACCGGCACCGAGAACCTATCCAGGCATCGGCGGTACCTGGCTGGCGCGCCACGATCGTCCACACTGGAGGGGTGGACAGACGACAACTGGGCGACTTCCTGCGCAGCAGGCGCGAGCGGATCACCCCCGCCGACGTGGGCCTGCCCGCCGGGCCGCGTCGCCGCACACCGGGACTGCGTCGCGAGGAGGTGGCGCAGCTGGCGTTCATCTCGACCGAGTACTACACGCGGTTGGAGCAGGCCCGCGGTCCTCAGCCCTCCCGGGAGGTCTTGGCGGGGCTGACCAGGGCGTTGCGGCTGTCGGACGCGGAACGCGATCACCTGCATCACCTCGCGGGTGCCCCGCCCGGGCCGCCGCCGGGACCGTCCCGTGAGGTCCGGCCGAGCATTCTCGCGTTGCTGCAGCGTCTTCCGCAGGCCGCGGCGATCGTGCTGTCCGCGACCTACGAGGTCATCGCCTGGAACGATCTCGCCGCGGCACTGATGGAGGACTTCTCGGCGTTGTCGCGCCGGGACCGCAACCTCGTCCGGCGCGCGTTCCTCGGCTCACCGGGGCGGCGGATGTACGGGGTGTCCGACGTCGACGAGTTCTCCGCGAGCGCGGTCCGGAACCTGCGCGCCACCGCCGGCCGCTATCCCGGCGATCCCGAACTCACCGGCCTGATCAGCGAACTCCTCGACAGCAGCGAGGCGTTCGCGCGGCTGTGGGCCGCGCACGACGTGAGTGCCGCCCCCACCTTGTGCAAGACCTTTCAGCATCCGATGGTGGGTCCGGTCTCGGTGAATTGCGACGTCCTCGACATCAGCGACCGCGACCAGCAGGTCGTGATCTACACCGCCGAGCCTGGCAGCCGGTCGGAGGAGGCGTTGCGGCTGCTATCGGTCGTCGGGACGCAGCGGATGGACGTCCCGCTCTGAACGTTTTGTAGGTTCCCTCGATACCAGTGGATCGACGCGCAGCGCGATCGCCAGCGCGAACCGGCCGGCCGGATCGTCGATCGTGCCGCCGAACAGTGTCCGCAGCTGCCGGATCCGGTACCGGACGGTCTGGACGTGGACGTGCAGTTCGCCGCCGATCGCCTGCGGCTGGTCAGGGCGCGCGAGCCACGCCGAGAGGGTCGCGGTGAGCCGTTGCCGTGCCGGTTCGGGCAGACCGGACAGTGGCGCGAGGACGTCCTTCGCGAACTCGGCGGCGAGTTCGGGATCGGCGGTCAGCAGCAGGTCGATGCGGTGATCGGTGGTGTGGACGAGGGCGCTGTCGCCGAGTGCGCCGGTGCGGGTCAGCCGCCACAGCGCACTCGCCCGGCGGGCGCTGAGCGCGGCCGAGCGCAGCGGCACCACCGGGCCGACCCCGGCCTGTTCACGGCCGAGGAGGTCACGCAGCCTGCCGAGGTACCACTCGAACCGGTCGGCGGGCATGACGACGGCCGTGAGGTCGTGGTGGCGGCCGATCAGCACCCGTCCCGGCATCCTGTCCAGCAACCGCGGTGCGACATCGGCGCTGGTGACGGCGATGACGAGACGAGTGGGCAGCACCCACGCGGCCTGGCTCGCGGCGTCGTCGAGCACGTCGCGGGGGACAGCCGGTTCGGTGAGCAGGAGGCCGAGGAGCCGGTCCCGCCGCGCTTGCCCGGCCCGCGCCGCCTGTGACCGTGCTTCGGCGTATCCGTCGGCGGCCGCGGCCGAAAGTTCCGCGATGAAAGCGAACAGCGCCTCACCGAGCTCGACGATCGCCTGGGTCGGCAGATCCACGGCGGGCGCCGCCGAGGTGAGCTGCCGCCAGACCCCCAGCGCGGCCGACTGGTAGAAGCCGAGCATCTCCTCCAGGCTGCGGCCCGCGGTGTGCTGGGCCCGGCCCTGTGCGCGGTAGACCTCGCGGTCGGTGGTGATGTCGGGATGGCCGATCTCGCTGAAGAAGGTGTCCAGTGCGACGTCGAGGGTGACGTGGAGGTTCGCCGCCGTCCGCTCGTCCAGCGGGGTCCGGAGCCCGGCGCGGACCTGGTCCATCGCGGCGGACGCGATCGCGGCGGTGTCCGGCTCCAGCCGGGTCAGCACCGAGGCGTCCAGCCGCCGCCACGGCTGTGCCGACGACGTAGCCATAGAGGCAACCTATAAAACTCCGGACAAGAACGCGCGGCTGCAATCTAGTGAATCACCCACCGCCCGGCGGACGCTGTCCCCAGCATTCGACGACGCATGCAGGAGGCGGCAGTGACACGTTCTCGCTGGAGAAGATTCGCTCGTATCGCCGCGGTGGCGGGCACCGCGCTGACCCTCGTCGGAATCGGGACGCCGGCCCTCGCGGTGGAACGTCAGGTGTACGTCGCCATGGGGGACTCGTTCTCCGCCGGCTCCGTCGTCCTGCCGCAGTCCGATCTGCTCACCTGCGCACGGTCCTCGATCAACTACGCGGGCCTGCTGGCGAAGCAGCTGAAGGTCGACGAACTGCGCGACGTCACCTGTGGCGCCGCGACCACGACGAACTTCCCCAACCCGCAGAAGGGCATCATCTCCGGCACCAACCCGCCGCAGTACGACGCTCTCTCGGCCGACACGACACTGGTCACCGTGGGGATCGGCGGCAACGACGTCGGGCTGGTCGGGCTCGCCACGTCGTGTGTGAACCTGCTTCCGGTGGGCACGTCGTGCAAGGCGGCCAACACCGCGGGCGGCGTAGACAAGTACGCGAACAAGATCGACGCCTTCGCCGCGACATACGGCACGGTCATCGAGACCATCCGGCGGCGCGCCCCGCAGGCGAAGATCGTCATGGTCGGCTACCCGACCGGGATCAAACCCGGCGGCTGCTGGCCGGTCGTCCCGGTGCTGCCGCAGGACGCGGATTACATCCAGGCCAACATCGACCGGCTCAACGCGCGGATGGCCGAGCAGTCCGCGGCGCACGGCGCCGAGTACGTCGACATCCGGACACCGAGCATCGGCCACGACGCCTGTCAGCCGATCGGCGTCAAGTGGATCGAAGGACTGATCCCGTCGGTGGTGAACAACAGCTTCGCGCCGCTGCACCCGAACGCCGCCGGACTCGCGGCCGTAGTGCCGAGCATCCGCAAGGTGCTCTGATCCTTCGAGATTGTTATGAACGGGACTTTCATTGCAAAATTTGCAATGAAAGTCCCGTTCATAACAGCCTTTTCATCCCGGGTGCGGGCTGAAGGGGGCTTGCGGCAACGTAGTGAAGGCCTCCTTTCCTACTCTCAAGGTCAGGGTTCCGGCAAAGTCGCAGGGCTGCTGGTCAGCGCTGCTCTTGGTGATCCGGGCTTGGCATCGCTGGTGCCTGAAAGGGTCGAGTGGGGAGGATTCCGGACGTTGAACGGCCGGATTCTCCCCCGCTCGGGGGGCTCCGCAATCGGTGTGCCCGCTGACGGTGAGGGAATGGGGACATTCAACGTCCCGATTCCTTCTCCGTCAGCCTCACGCAGGCGGCGAATAGCCGCCTGACCTGCAAGATCTCGACTTTGCCGGGACCCTGATCCTCAAGGTAGGGAAGGAGGCCTTCACGGACTTTCGGTCGATCAGGCGGTCGGCGCCCAGTACAGGAGCCGGTTCGGGGAACCGGAACCCGGGTTGGTCACCTTGCTCGGGGTGGCCGCGTTGATCAGCGCGGTGGCCACCTGCGCGGGCGTGGCGGTCTTGTTGTTCTGGAGGAAACGGGCCGCGACGCCGACCACGTGCGGGGTCGCCATCGAGGTGCCGCTGATGGTGTTCGTCGCGGTGTCGCTGGTGTGCCACGACGACGTGATGTTCGTGCCCGGCGCGAAGATGTCCACCAGGTTGCCGTAGTTGGAGAAGCTGGACCGCGCGTCGGTGTTGGTGGTCGAGCCGACGGTGATCGCCTGGCTCACACGGGCGGGGGAGAAGCCGGACGCGTTCGCGTTGGAATTCCCGGCGGCCACGCCGTAGGTGACGCCCGCGGCGATCGACCGGCGGACGGCGTCGTCGAGGGTGGTGGAGGCGCCGCCGCCGAGGCTCATGTTGGCCGCAGCGGGCTTGACGTGGTTCCTGGTGACCCAGTCGAGGCCGCCGATGACCCCGGCGGTGGTGCCACTGCCGGAGTTGTTGAGCACACGGACGCCGTAGATCGTGGCGCCCTTGGCGATGCCGTACTGCGAACCGGCGATGGTGCCGGCGACGTGGGTGCCGTGGCCGTTGCCGTCCTGGGCGACGGCGTCGTTGTCGACGAAGTCGTAGCCGTTGCGGGCGCGGCCGCCGAAGGTCTGGTGGCTGATCCGCACGCCGGTGTCGATGACGTAGACGTTCACGCCGGCGCCGGTCGAGGTGTAGCTGTAGCGCTGGTCCAGCGGGAGGTTGCGCTGGTCGACGCGGTCGAGACCCCAGGACGGCGGGTTGACCTGCGTCGCGTTCGCGTGGACGACCTGGTTCTGTTCGACGGAGGCCACCGACGGGTCGGCGGCGAGGCGCTTGGCCTGCCTCTCCGACAGTGTCGCGGAGAAGCCCTTGAGCGAGCTGCTGTAGACCTGCTCCACCTTCGCGCCGAAGCGGCTGGCCAGCGTGCTCACGACGCCGGAGTCCTTCAGCGTGACGATGTAGCTGTTCGGGATCGCTTCGGGGGATCCCGCGGCGAGGATCTGTCCCTCGGCGGCCTGCGCGGGAGCGGCGGTCACGCTGATCGCCACTGCGACCGCGCTCGCCATACCGGCGCGGGACAGCCAACGCGCTTGTCTCATCTCTCGCATGTGTTCGTCCTGTCATTAGCAGGGGACCGGCCGGTCAAGACCACAGCGGCGGAAAGCGGTCCAGCGCGACCACATGGGACGGCACCTGCCGAGTCCCACGAAGATCGAGGTTATTGAGCGTTTGACATGTCCGATATCGACTGAATGGGGCAGGACCCGACCTTCGTCTGGCGGCCATTGGCGGCGGGTGCCCTGCACGGAAAGTGCACGTCGGCCCCGCCGTACGCTGTGGACGGAACACCTGCCGAGTATCTGGAGTCCGAACCACCGTGCCTGTCACTTCGAGCCTGCGAGCCGACTGCGAGAACTGCTTCGGTCTGTGTTGTGTCGTCCCGGCCTTCGCGGCGTCGGCCGATTTCGCGATCACCAAACCGGCCGGACAGGCGTGCCCGAATCTGCGCGAGGACTCCCGGTGCGGCATCCACGACAAGCTCCGCAAGACGGGCTTCACCGGCTGCACGGTTTACGACTGTTTCGGCGCGGGCCAGAAGGTCTCTCAGATCACCTTCGACGGCGAGGACTGGCGGAAGGCGCCGAAGACGGCGAAGTCGATGTTCGCGGTCTTCCCGGTCATGCGGGACTTGCAGGAGCTGCTCTACTACCTCACCGAGGCGGCCACCCTGCCGACGTCCGCGGCGATCCGCGACGATCTGGCGGCGGTCATCGGCCAGACCGAGGCGATGACGCTGGAAACGCCCGGTGTGCTGCGAAAACTGGACGTCCACACGCACCGGGGCGCGGTGAACGCCCTGCTGCTGCGGGCGAGCGAACTCGCCCGCGCCGATGTGCCGGGTAAGAAGAAGGACCGGCGCGGCGCCGACCTCATCGGCGCGAAGCTCAAGGGCTCGAATCTGCGCGGCGCGCTTCTTCGCGGGGCCTACCTGATCGGCGCGAACCTGCGAGGCGCCGATCTGCGGCAGGCCGACGTCATCGGGGCGGATCTGCGCGACGCCGACCTCCGGGGCGCGGACTTGCGCGACGCTTTGTTCCTCATCCAGTCGCAACTGGACGCCGCGAAGGGTGACGCGGCCACGAAGCTGCCGGAGTCGCTCTCCCACCCCGCGCACTGGTAACCCGCGTTTCGTCCTCTGGATGCGGTAGTTGGCATCGCGAACTACCGTATCCAGAGGTTGAAACGCGAAGGACGGAAGCCCAAAGTGCGCATCGGATGAGCGGTTTCGCTGCGAGACTGGGCCCATGCGTGCCGATCGCCTGGTGGCCACCCTCCTGCTGATGCAGGCCCGTGGCCGTGTCACGGCTTCCGAGCTGGCCGACGAACTCGAGATCTCGGTCGCCACGGCCAGGCGTGACCTCGAAGCGCTCTCCGCGGCGGGTGTGCCGGTCTACCCGCAGCCGGGACGTGGCGGCGGATGGTCGCTGATCGGCGGTGCGCGGACCGACCTCAGTGGACTGTCGGCGTCGGAGGCGCAGGCGTTGTTCCTGCTCGCCGGGCCCGCCGCGTCGATCTCGCCCGAGGTCAAATCCGCGCTGCGGAAGCTGGTCCGGGCTTTGCCGGACACCTTCCGGGCCGACGCCCAGGCCGCCGCGGACGCTGTCGTCATCGACCCGTCGAAATGGGGCGAACGAGAGAAGAAACGGCCGGAATTGCTCACCGTGCTTCAGACGGGCATCGTCCGTCGCCGCAAAGTCCGCTTCGGCTACGCGAAGAAGGGCGCGGAACCCGTCGAGCGGGTCGTGGATCCGTGGGGACTCGTGGACAAGGACGACGTCTGGTACCTCATCGCCGGCACCGAGAAGGGCCAGCGCACCTTCCGCGTCGATCGCATGTCCGACGCCGAGGTGAGTGACCTGCCCGCCGGGCGGCCGGACGACTTCGAGTTGTCGCGGGCGTGGGAGCAGGTGGTCGACCAGGTCGAGCAACGCCGCTCGGGGCTGGACGCGACCGTGCTCATCGCCGAGCGGCACCTGCCGATCCTCCAAGACCACTTCGGACGCCAGTCCACTGTGGAGGAGACGCTCGACGACGGGCGCGTGCGGGTGACGGTGTCGGCGCCGGTGGCGTGGATGATCGCCCAGCAGCTCGCGGGCTGGGGCTCGATGATCGAGGTGCTGGGTCCACCATCGGTCCAAGAGGAACTCGCGCGGATCGGCGCGGAACTGGTCGAGCGCTACGCGACACCGGTGCGGTAACCCTGCGGACTGACACCGTGCTCGCGTTTGAACGCGGTGCTGAGCGCGAACGAACTGCCGTAGCCGACCTGCCGCGCGACCGCGCCGATCGTGACGTCGGGGTGCTGGCGCAGCAGATCCGCCGCGAGCGCGATCCGCCAGCTCGCGAGGTAGGCCATCGGCGGTTCGCCCACGGCGGCGGTGAACCGCCGGGCGAACGCGGCACGGGAGACGCCGGTGTCGGCCGCGAGGCCCGCCACCGTCCACGGCTCGGAAGGCTTGTGCTGCAACAGTTTCAGCGCCCGCCCGACGACGGGGTCGCTATGCGCGCGGTACCAGGCGGGTGCCGCGGCGCCGGGACGGTCGAACCAGGTCCGCAGCGCGGCGACCAGGAGCAGATCGAGCACCCGGTCCAGGACGGCTTCCTGGCCCGGCGTGTCCTTGACGATCTCCCCGGCGAGCAGCGGTACGAGCGGGTTCTCCCAGTCCTCGTCGCGCACGACCAGCAGCGACGGCAGCGCGTTGAGGAGCCGTTTGCTGATCTCGCCTTCGAGCGGGTACGTGCCGGTGAGCAGCACGACGGGGCCGTCCGGATCGCTGCCCCAGGTACGCACGCCGAAGTCGGACAGTTCGGTGAGGTGCTGCCCGTCCGGCGTCAGGCATTCCTGTCCCGGCAGGATCATCGCCTGCGGCGGCGTGGCGGGATCGTCGGCGACGAGATACGGGTCCGGGCCGCGGGCGATGGCGATGTCGCCGGTGCCGAGCCGGACGGCGTCCCCGTGATCGGGCACGACCCAGGACTCGCCGCGAACCTGGGCCAGCACCGTCAGCGGTGCCTCGTCCTCGATACGCAGCGACCACGGCGGGGTCATGACCGACTTCAACAGGAACGCGCCACGCGCGCGGGGGCCGTCGAGCAGCCCGGCGAGAGGATCCATGCTGCGAAGTGTAGACGATGAAACATGGAACAGAGCCTCTGAACTATGTTCCGTCTCATTCCGAGGCGCTTGACTAGTGCCATGACAAACAACGAAACAGTCCTGGTCCTGGGTGCGACGGGCAAGACGGGGCGCCGGGTGGCGCAGCGGCTGACCGAGCAGGGGATCGAGGTCCGGAAGGCCTCGCGGCCCGTGTTCGACTGGGACGACCGATCGACCTGGACGGCCGCGATCACCGGCGTCAGCGCGGCCTACCTGACCTACTACCCCGATCTCGCCTTCCCCGGCGCGGCCGAAGCGATCCGCGACTTCTCGAAACTGGCCGTGGACCACGGCGTCCGGCGGCTGGTCCTGCTCTCTGGCCGCGGCGAAGAGGAAGCCGTGGTCAGCGAACAGGGTGTGCGCGACTCGGGTGCCGAGTGGACGGTCGTGCGGGCCAGCTGGTTCGCACAGAACTTCAGTGAGCACTTCCTGCTGGAACCGGTGCTCGCCGGTGAGATCGTGCTGCCCGCCGGGCAGGTGACCGAGCCGTTCATCGACGTCGAGGACATCGTCGACGTCGTGGTGACGGCGCTGACCACCGACGGGCACAACGGCGAGGTGTACGAGCTCACGGGCCCCCGATTGCTGAGTTTCGGGGACGTGGCGGTAGAAATCAGCAAGGTTGCGGGGCGGGATGTCCGGTACGTTCCGGTTTCCGCCGCGGAGTTCGCGGCGGGCGCGGTCGAGCAGGGCGTGCCCGAGGAGGAGATCGAGGGCCTGACCGACCTGTTCACGCGGGTCCTCGACGGCCGGAACGAATCACTCACCGGTGACGTCGAGAAGGTGCTGGGCAGGCCGGCGAGGGACTTCTCGGAGTACGCGGCGAAGGCCGCGGCCACTGGGGTCTGGAATCGATGAAACGAGCGGGAATCGGAAGGGAGGCGACAGGAATGGCGACGCTGAGCGAAATCGTCCTGATCGCGGCCGTCATCGCGGCGGGGTTGATCGCGGGCTTGTTCTACGCCTACACGTGCTCGGTCATGCCGGGATTGGCGCGGGCCGACGCCCGGACGTACGTGACGGGGATGCGGGAGATCAACATCGCGATCCTCAACGGCTGGTTCGGGCTGAGCTTCGGCGGTGCGCCACTGCTCGCCGCAGTGGCGGCGGGCCTGCACTTCCGGTCGGAGCTGCGGTCGGCGCTGCCGTGGCTCATCGCGGGTTTCGTCCTGCTGCTGGTGATGCTGATCGTGACCATGGCGATCAACGTGCCGCTGAACAACGCGCTCGAAGCCGGCTTCGACGGCGACAACACCGACTTCGAGGCGCTGCGGGCGAAGTTCGAGGGCGTCTGGGAACGGTGGAACCTGGTCCGGACCCTGGCCGCGATCGGCGGCTTCGGTGCTCTGGTGGGCGGGCTGATCGTGCACGCCCGCGCTTGAGCCGCCACCGCGCGTGTTATGAACGGACCTTTCATAACAAATCCTGTTATGAAAGGTCCGTTCATAACACCGGGTCAGGCTTCGAGAGCTTCCCGAAGCCGCGGAGCGAAAGCGGCGGCACCGCCGGGAACGCACAGCAGCACCGGACCGGCAGCCCCGCGTCAGGAGATTTCGGCGAGTTTTCCCGACAGGTAGGCGTGCTCGGCGTCGGTGCCGGTGAGCGCGAGCGCCTCGCGGTAGGCGTCGGCGGCGTCGGCGAACCGGTCGAGGCGCCGGAGGAAGTCCGCGCGGGTCGCGGGAAGCAGGTGATAGCCGGGAAGACTGCCGTCCGCGGTGAGCTTGTCGACCAGTTCCAGCCCAGCCTCGGGACCTTCGGCCATCGCGACGGCGACCGCGCGGTTCAACTCGACGACCGGCGAGGGCACGAAACGCAGCAGTTCCCCGTACAGGGCGGCGATCTGGGCCCAGTCGGTGTCGGAGGCGCGGGCCGCCGTCGCGTGACAGGCGGCGATGGCGGCCTGGATCTGGTATTGCCCAGGAACTCCGCGGCGGAGCGCGGTCTCCAGCAGTTCGGTGCCCTCACTGATCTCGGAGGCGTTCCAGCCGCCACGGTCCTGGTCTTCGAGCGAGACGAGGGTGCCCTCGCCGTCGACCCGCGTGGCCCGGCGGGCGTCGTGCAGGAGCAGCAGCGCCAGCAGCCCGAGGACCTCCGGTTCACCGGACATGAGTTCGGCGAGAACCCGGGCGAGACGGAAGGCCTCCGCGGACAGGTCGGGTCGCAGCAGATCGGTGCCCGCGCTGGCCGAGTAGCCCTCGTTGAACAGCAGGTACAGCATCCCCAGCACGGCGGACGTCCGTTCGGGCAGCAGATTCGCCGGCGGAACGCGGTACGGGATGCCCGCGGTGCGGATCTTCCGTTTCACCCGGACCAGGCGCTGCGACATCGTCGCCTCGGACACCAGGAAGGCGCGGGCGATCTCGGCGGTGGTGAGCCCGGCCAGGGTCCGCAGCGCGAGCGCGACCTGGCCTTCCATCGGCAGGGCGGGGTGGCAGCAGGTGAAGATCAGGCGGAGCCTGTCGTCGTGGACACCGCTTTCGTCCCATTCCGGCTCGGCGACTGCGGTCAGTTCGGCTGCTTCCCTCAGCTTCTCCGCGCCGACGGCCTCCCGCCGGATCCGGTCGGTGGCGCGATTGCGGGCGGTGGTGGTCAGCCAGGCGCCGGGTTTCGCCGGGACGCCGTCGCGGGGCCAGGTGCGCAGCGCGAGCGCGAACGCCTCCTGGACGCATTCCTCGGCCAGATCCCAGTCGCCGGTGACCCGGATCAGGGTGGCGATCACCTGGCCCGACTCCTCACGGAACGCCTGGGTGATCGCGGCGTCGAGTTCGGCCGTCACCGGAGCAGTCCCTCGAGCAGCGGAACGGTTTTCTCTGGTGGCGGGTAGGCGGCGATCTCGTCCCGCAGTCGCCTGGCCGTCTCCCGGTAGGCCGGTTCCCGCAGGACCGAGGACACGGCGTCACGGATGTCGTGCGGTGTCGCCTCGATGACGTCGAGGACCAAGCCGAGCCCGAGTTCGGTGACACGATCGCCGTTGTGGGGCTGGTCGGCGCCCATCGGCAGCAGCACCATCGGCAGTCCGTGCGCGATCGCGCCGAGCAGACTGCCCGAGCCGCCGTGGGTGAGGACCGCGTCGCAGTACGGGAGGACATCGTCCTGCGGCAGGTACTTCGCGAGGTGGATGTGGTCCGGCTGAGGGCCGAACTCCGCGGGGTCGATGAGGTTCCCGACGGTCACCACGCAGGTCGCGTCGACCTCCCGCAGGCCCGCCAGCACCCGGGCGAACAGATCGCCGGACTCGGTGTTGAAGATCGTGCCGAGGGTGAAGTAGAGCGTCGGCCGTCCTTCGACGTGCCAGTCCGGCGCCGGGCCGCGGCCGGGAACGGGGGTGTGGAAGGACTGCGCGGTCGGCGGCAGCGGGAAACGGGGATCGCGGAAGCTCGCGGGGAACGGCGAGAGTACGAGATGGCGGTAGGCCATCTCCAGGTTCCGTTGCGGTGGAAGGCCGTGGGCGGCGCGGACCTCGTTGAGCGCGTCGTCCACCAGATCGGGACGGATGAGGGCGCCGGCGGCGGTGACCAGTACGGTCGCGTGGGGGAGACCGAGCTTCTCGGCGACGATCATCGCGCCGTGATCGGCTTCGTCGCACACGAGCAGATCCGGTGCCCAGTCTTCACACAAGGCCAGGACGTCCTCCGCGCGCCGGGGTGCGGTGCGGCGGACGAAACCGTCGCGGAGGTCGGCGTCCTCGCGCTCCCGGTCGACAGGGAGCAACGGGTGCCGTTCACCCACGCTGCCGAGGTTGGGGCCAGATGGGAACACGGTGAATCCGGCCGCCTCGACGATCGGGACCATCAGCGGCTCGCCGGTGAACGCGAGCGTGTGACCCGCGTCGGTGAGCGCGCGGGCGATCGGGAGGAGTGGCCGGAAGTGGCCGTTGCCGCCGGCGAAGGTGAATAGGATACGCACGGGGTCGACCCTATCGGCGGGACCAAGGGGTTTCCCGGCGTTGCCTCGCTTCGCACCCCGAGGGGCAGCGCTACCCTGCTGCGGTGATCGATACGGACGCCGACGAGGTCCGGCTGTGCGCGCTGGAAGGCTGCGAGAATCCCTTGCCCCCGCCCGCGGTGGACGCCGACGGGAAACGCAAGGGCGGGCGGCCCTCGGCCTATTGCGGTAAGACGCACGCCGATGCGGCATCGCGGGCCCGGCGGGCGGCCGCGGTGGCGAGTGTGGCCGACCCGCTGCTCGAGGTCCGCCGGATCGCCGACGAGTTCACCCCGACAGCGGCGTCGCTCGTGGAGTTGCTGGACGCGATGCGCGCTCGGTTCGACGACGCCGCCGAGGCGGCGCTGGGCCGGGTCACCGAAGCCGAGACCGAGGCGGCCACGGCCCGGCGCGAGGCCGAGGACGCCCAGCAGGCGGCGGCGAAGGCCGACGCGGCCCGTGCGACGGCGCTGGCCGCGTCCAGGGACGACAAGATGGCCAAGGCCAAGGCGGAACGCACCGCCGAACAGGCCTTGAAAGACGCGGAGGAAACCCGTCAGCGTTCGTGGACCGAGGTCGCCGCCCACGAACGAGCCCGAGGCGCCGCGGAAGCCGCGACCGTCGCGGCCGAACGCGCCCGCGACGCGCTGGTCTCGGACGTCCGGGCGCTGCGGGAGGAATTCGCGGCCGTCCGGGAGGAAAAGACGCGGCTGACCGCGGATCTGGGTGAGCGGGACACGGCGCTGGCGCGGGCGGTGGCCGAACTGGAGTCCTTGCTGGACCGGCTCGACGAGGCGAGGGCCCGGGTGACGGTGTCCGAAAAGGACTGTGCCGCCGCGCGGGAGGAATCCGCCGGGCTCCGGGGCGAACTGGACCGCGTCCGGGCGTCACTCGCGGAAGAACACACGGCGAGGAGCCTCGCCGAAGCACGGGCGACGGCGCTGGGTGAGGAACTGGAGCGGGCGCAGGCCCGTGCGGTCGCCGATCAGGCGCGGTACGACGACGTCGTGCGGCAGCTGGCCGACCTCGCCCGCCCTCCGGTGGTGGAAGAAGCGCCCGCTCTCTCGCCCGAATCGGGTGTGGAGGCTTCCGAGCTCCAGTAGAGTCCCGCTGACCTATCCAGGGTTGGGGGTCGCGGGCTGTGAGCGGGTACGAGGTCGAGATCGGTCAGCTGCGGAACGCGGCCAAGGCGGCGGGATCCGCCGCGGACCAGGCCAGAGCCGTGGAACCGGGCACCGGCGTGGAGGCGATCGCGACGGCGCTGCCCGGTGGTGAGGCCGCGAAGAGCGCGCCCACGCTGGCGTCGACGTTCACCGAGCGCGCGAAGGGCTGGGCCGGTGAGATCGACGGCTGGAGCGAATCGATCACGAAGGCCGCGAACGCGTACTCCGAAAACGAGAACTCCGCGGAGGAGGCTTTCGGGGGATGACGATCGGCTACGACGACGTCCGCAAATGGGACGCTGAGGCGCTCGAAACGACGGCCACCAACCTGGGTGGGCGGCGGGACAAGCTCATCGGGTTGCAGGACGAACTCGACGACGCCAGGAAACTGCCCGATTGGCGCGGCCCCGCGGGCGAGCGCGCACGCGGTTCGCTCGGCGATACGCGGAACAAGGCCGAGATCCTGATCGCGGAGCTGTCCGCCGTCGAAAACGCCCTGCAGAACGCGTCGGACGAGGTGTCCGCGCTCAAGACCAGGGTCGCCAACAACGACTCCCTCGCCGGCACCTACCAGTTCCGTGTCGCGGCGGATGGCGCGATCGTGGACGACAAGCCTGCCGACCCGCCGCCGAAGTCGCGGTTCGAGGCCGAAGACCGCGCCGAGACCGCGCGGCACCGCGAAACCATCAGGAAGCAGCTGGAGCAGGAAACCAAGGCGATCCTCACGACGGCGACCAACATCGACGCCGCACTCGCCCGGGTGATGCGGCTCGCGCAGGATGCCCAGATCAGCGACCACGGGGCGACCGACCTGGCAGGCGCCAAGAAGAGCGGCGAGATCGAGGCCGGAGTCATCGAGATGGAGCAGTCCCTGCGCGAGGCGGGGCTGCTGACCGGGCCGCCCGCGTCCGGCCACTACCGGCAGTGGCTCGAGAACGCCGTACGCCGGGGCGTATCGATCGACACCATCAAGAAGATCGCCGACGAACACGACATCACGCCCGAGGATTTCAAGGTCCTCGACGGCATGGAAGAGATCCGCGAGGACGAGGACGGCGACGGGACCTTCAAGTCGTACTTCCTGATGCCGACCGGCATCAGCGGGGACGACGCCGCCAAGGCGGTCCGGATGACCTACATCATGAACGCGGGCACCGACTACGGCACCGAAGGCGAGAAGACCGACTTCGCGCCGACTCCGTACGGATCCGAGGAACTGCGGCGGATCACCGAGCGGCAACGGGAGAACTCCTGGAGCTACGACGACGATGTCGGCTTCGTGCACGGCAACGGCGGACGGCTGGTGACCACGCCGAACGGCATGATGATGGGCCTGGGCGGGAACCTCGTCCAGGACCAGTTCAGCCAGCAAGGCGGAACCGCCTGGGGCGACACGTTCATGCTGAACATCGACGACGCGAAGGATCCGGCGCAACAGCTTCGCGAGGTCGTGAAGTCGGGCCACGCCTGGTACGAGGACGATGACGGCGCGTCCCAGGGTTCGCTCGACCTGGACCGGCTGCTGCACCATGAGGAGCGCCACTCCCAGCAATGGGCGCGCGAAGGCTACGCCGGCTTCCTCGCCTCCTACGCGTGGGAAAAGGTCACCGGCGGCAACGAGACCGAGGAAGACGCTGGACTTTCCGATGGCGGATACCATTAAGTGGCCGCGCGTCGCCTGCGCCGCCTTGCTCGTCGCGGCGGTGACCGGGGCGTGCGACACCAAGGCGCAGTTCGCGCCGTCGCTGCCGCCGGCGGCCGGGTTCCGCGTCGACGACGGCGTCCTGAAACTGTGGACGGGCACCCCGTGCGAGGGCGTCATCCGCCTGAGACTGACCTTCGACTCCGGCACCCAGCAGAGCACGGAGCAGGTGTGGACCGCGCCGCGGCCGGGGGTGCAGGTGGAACGCCTCGACCTGCTCAGAACCGGCGGGGGGTCGTCGCCGGACGTCGGCGGGCCTCTCCAGGTCCAGACACCGTTGCCCGCCGGCTACGACTGGACCAAGGCAGGCTCGATCGCCGTCACCGTCGACGGTCCGAAAGCGAACGGTGCCAAGGCCGACGTCGCCCAGGTGCTGCGCGAGTCGGCCCAGCACCCGTCCGGGAGCTACCTGTTCGGCCAGCGCGGCTGGATGGACGCGTCGGACGTCCAACGCGAGAACCGGAAGTCGTTCCTGACCGTCTGCACTCCCGACCCGGAGTGACGTTTCGACCCGCGGAGCCGAATATGGACAGGCCGGAAGGCACTACCCGCACGAGCGCCCCGCGGACAGCGCTCCGGCGCGTCGTGCTCGGCGCGTTCGCCTGCGTCGCCGCGGTGATCGTGCTGCTGGTCGGCACGGCGGTGCTCAGCGCCACCGGAGTGTCCTCCGATCCGCACGGCTACGGAATGTTCGCGGGAATCCTGTTCGCGGCAGTCCTGACACCGGTCGCGCTGGCACTGTGGCTGCTGTACCGCTCGCTGCGACGCCGCAGTAATCGGACAGAGTGAGGGCAGGGCGAAGGTGGCGTGTTCGGGCGCGGTGCCGGTGACCGGTCCCCGCTGCTGGACCGCGTCCCTTACGGTGTGGATTTTGGCGCGTTGGATGATGCTGTTGGTGAATTCGTGGCCACGCGAAGCTCTCCTGGCGTGTTGCTGGGGACCACATGCGTGACTGGATGGCGATCACGTGTGTTTGGACGGAGATTTCGCGTGACTGGAGGGAGATCACGAGAGATCTCCGCCTGGACACGCGTGATCTCCCTCCAGTCACGCGTGTCCTCCCTAAGATCACTCGACGCCACCTTTGCCTTACCCGCTCACGAGGGCAGTTCCCGGTCCGCCCCACGCGCGGCCCCGGTCACCAGCTGCTCGACTCCGTCCAGGATCCGCGCCAGCCCGAACCGGAGGGTGTGCAGCGGCGCGCTCGCCGAACCGTGCGCCTCTCCGGCCGCCTGGCCGATCCGGGCCGCCAGCGGGAACAGTCCCGCGTCGGCCTCCGGGATCTCCGCGAGCACCGGGGCGCTGGCCGTCCACCACTCCATGTCCGTCATCCCGGACCGCCGCACGAGAGTCGCCGATTCGACCGATCCGCGTGCGATGCCCTGGACGAACCCGTTGACCATCGCCACCACGGCGTCCATCTCCAGATCGGTGAGCCCGATCGCGTCGACGGCACCGAGTTCGCGTTCGTGCTTGGCGAAGGTGTTGGGGCCGAGGGGGAGGCGGCTGCTGGTGAGCTGGAGCAGCCACGGGTGCCGGTGGTACATCTCCCAGGCGTCTTCGGCGAGGATCGTCACGGTGGCCCGCCAGTCGTGGCTCGGCGGTGGGTCGGTCAGCTCGCCGTGCACCCGGTCCATCATCAGGTCGAGCAGTTCGGCGCGGCTGGGGATGTAGGTGTAGAGGGACATGGGGGAGACGCCGAGCCGTTCCGCGCCCCGGCGCACCGACAGCGCGGCGATGCCCTCCTCGTCCGCGAGTTCGATCGCGGCGGTGACGATTCCTTCGACGGTGAGTTTCGGCTTGGGGCCGCGGCGAGGTTTCTCCCGCACGCCCCAGAGCAGTTCGATGGTTCGTCGTGGATCGCCGGTTCCCGTGTAGTCCGCGTAGCTCATCCGCTTCTCTCTACGCCGTACAGAGTTGTGTTATCCTGAACTGTACACCGTACAGAGATTGGGGCTGAGTGACGTCTCACGACGGTTTCGACAGTGTCGTGTTCGAACCAAAGAATCCAGCACGGACCAGCGGATTTGTCTTCTGGAACGCCGACGGGGGCACGGCGGGCACCGGGGAGGTGAAGGTCGCCCTGCCGGAGATCCGGACGGTGCCGTGTGTCCGGCTCCCGATGGCCGAGGCGCTCCCCGTCCTCCTGCGGCTGCGCACCAGTGACGATCCCTCCGCGCGCTTCTGGAGCACAGCCGCCACGGCGGCGTTGAGGCTCGTCGAGGCGGGCCGCCTGCTTCCCGGTATCACGGAGTCCGATGTGGACGCGTGGCGCGCGGGGCCCCTGGAACCCGCCGACGCCTCGTGGCTGCGCGAGCTGTCCGAGGCGATGCCACCCGGAGCACGAGCGATCCCGGGCGAGGGAAACCTGCTGCCCGCACGGTATCCGCTGCTGCGCGCGTTCCTCGACGCCGTGGCCGACACCCTTCCCCGGACACCCGCGGCCGCGCAGGCGGCTGGCGTCAAGGCCTTCGCGGCCCCGTCGTCGCACCGCGTCCCGCAGTTACGGGACTGGGCGGCCGAGGTCGCGGCCGGACTGGACTCGGGCGTCCGGGTCTCGGTGCGGATCGAGGCAGCTGGGGACGACTTCAGCAGCGGCCGGTTCACCGGGGTCGTCCAGGTGCACAGTCTCGCCGACCCGGGTGTCCTGGTCGACGCCGCCGCGCTGTGGTCGGGTGACGACCGGTTCGGCCCGCGGGCCCGGATCGACGTGATGCTGGCCCTGCGCCGTGCCGCCCAGCTCTGGCCACCGCTGGAACCCTTGCTCAGCGCGGCGGTGCCCGACGAGGTCGGACTCCGCGACACCGACGTCACCGAACTGCTCACCACCGCCGCGCCCCTGCTGGCAACGGCGGGCATCGACGTCCACTGGCCCGCCGATCTCGCCCGCGACCTGAGTGCGAAAGCCGTCATCGGCGGCGGTGACGCGCCACCGGACGACCTTCCGTCGTTCTTCGCCGGCGGCAAACTGCTGCAGTTCGACTGGCAGCTGGCCCTCGGTGGCGCCCCGCTCACCGCCGCCGAGATGGACACCCTGGCCGAGGCTCACCGTCCCGTCGTGCGGTTGCGCGATCAGTGGGTACTCGTCGACCCCGCGCTGGCGGCGAAGGCACGGGACCGTGCGCTGAAACCGCTGACACCGATCGACGCGCTCGGCGCCGCCCTGAGCGGTACGGCCGAGGTCGACGGCGAACGCGTCGACGTCCTCACCGACGGCTGGCTCGCCGCCCTGCGGGAACGGCTGCTCGCGCCACCCGAACCACAGGCACCGCCACCAGGTCTGGCCGCGACCCTGCGCGACTACCAGATGCGCGGCCTGCAATGGCTCACCGCGATGACGTCGATCGGGCTCGGCGGCTGTCTCGCCGACGACATGGGGCTCGGTAAGACGATCACGCTGATCTCCCTCCACCTGCATCGCGCGGACGGCCCGACCCTGGTCGTCTGTCCCGCCTCGCTGCTGGGCAACTGGGAACGCGAGATCACCCGGTTCGCCCCCGGCGTCCCGGTACGGCGGTTCCACGGCACCGAACGCTCCCTCGACGACCTCGGCGACGGTTTCGTGCTCACCACCTACGGCACCCTGCGCGTCGACCCGGAACCGCTGGGCGGAGTCCACTGGGGACTGCTGGTCGCCGACGAGGCCCAGCACGTCAAGAACCACCGCTCCGGCACGGCGAAGGCGTTGCGGACGCTGACGTCGTCGGCCCGGGTGGCGCTGACGGGCACACCGGTGGAGAACAACCTCGCCGAACTGTGGGCGATCCTCGACTGGACCACCCCCGGACTCCTCGGCACCATGGCCGATTTCCGCCGGGTGTGGGCGAAACCGGTCGAGTCCGGAAAGGACCCCGCCACCGCGGAGCAACTCTCCCGGCTGGTCCGCCCCTTCCTGTTGCGGCGCCGCAAGTCCGATCCGGGGATCGCGCCGGAACTGCCGGCGAAGACCGAGACGGACAGGCCGGTCACGCTCACCGCTGAGCAGGCGGCCCTGTACGAGGCGACGGTGCGCGAAATGATGGCCGAGATCGCCGGAAGTGAAGGCATCGCGCGCCGCGGCCGGATCGTCAAGCTGCTCACCGGCCTCAAACAGATCTGCAATCACCCCGCGCAGTACCTCAAGGAACCGTCGGAAGCGGTGCTGGACGGCCGGTCCGGCAAGCTCGAACTGCTCGACGAACTCCTCGGCACGATCATCGCCGAGGACGGCGCGGTGCTGGTGTTCACGCAGTACGTCGCGATGGCGCGGCTGCTGGAACGCCATCTCGCGCAACGCGGGATCGCCACGCTACTGCTGCACGGCGGCACCCCGGTGCCCAAACGCGAGGACCTCGTGCGCCGGTTCCAGGCCGGTGAAGTGCCGGTGTTCCTGTTGTCGCTCAAGGCGGCCGGGACCGGGCTCAACCTGACCCGCGCCGATCACGTCGTGCACTTCGACCGCTGGTGGAATCCCGCGGTGGAGGACCAGGCGACCGACCGCGCGTACCGGATCGGGCAGACCCGCCCGGTGCAGGTGCACCGGCTCATCGCCGAGGGCACGGTCGAGGACCGGATCGCGGCGATGCTGCGGGAGAAGCGTGCGCTCGCCGACGCGGTGCTCGCCGGCGGCGAGGCCGCCCTGACCGAACTGACCGACGCGGAACTGGCCGATCTGGTCGAGTTGAGGAGCCGCCGATGAGTACGCCCGACGATCGTGTCCGCGGCTTCCCCGCCTTCGGGCGGCAGGGTGGCCACGGCCAGTTCGCCCGCTCGTGGTGGGGCCGCGCGTGGATCAGCGCGATGGAGGACACCGCGCTGGATCTGCGGCAGCTCAAACAGGGCCGCAAGTACGCCGCGGGGGGCCGGGTCGGCCCGATCACGGTCAGCCCCGGTCGCATCGCCGCGGTGGTCGACGACGAGGAAGGCCAGTACCGCACCGAGGTGCGGCTCGCGGAGCTGACCGGCACGGAATGGGACCGGTTCCTCGACAGGGTCGCTTCCCGCGCCGGGCATCTGGCCGCGCTGCTGGACCGGGACATGCCGCACGACCTCGTCGAAGCCGCCGACGACGCCGGGGTGCACCTGCTGCCCGGAATCGGTGACCTCGACCCGGACTGCGACTGTCCCGGCTGGGAACTGCCGTGCCGTCATGCCGCGGCGCTGTCGTTCCAGGCCTCGTGGCTGCTCGACGCGGATCCGTTCGTGCTGCTGCTGATGCGCGGCAAGGGCGAGCGGGAACTCCTCGACGAGCTGCAGCGGCGCAACGCGCCTCGGTTCGTGCGCACCGGGGACGACGACACCCCGGCAGAGAAGGCCTACGCCGACGAGCCGGGCCCATTGCCCGATCTCGCCGGGTTCGCGCCCGCCGGAGGCCCGACCGTGCCGGAAGCACCCGGCATCCCGGCGGAGACCTTCGCCCTGCTGGCCGCCAACGCGAGTCAGGCGGCCGGGGCACTGCTGGCGTCGCAGCCGAAGCTCACCCGCAAGCAGGACGCCGTCCGCCTCGCCGCGACCCGTCCGGAGACCGCCGACAGGCTGCGCCCGGCGGAGAACGGTGAGGACTTCGACCGCGCGGTGCAGGCGTGGTGGCACGGCGGCCGAGCCGGTCTCGAAGTCCTGGAGACCGCGTGGACGCCGCCGTCACAAGCGATGGGCCGGGCGCGGGCGGCCTTCACCGAGGTGATGGACGATCCCGGCGAGGGCCTGGACGTCGAACGCAACCACTGCACCGTCCACGGAACGGGTGTGCAGGTACGGCTGGGCAAGGACGGGCTCTGGTACCCGTACCGCGATCAGTGGCCCGCCGGCCCGCCCGAAACCGATCCCGGAGCGCTGTTCGCCGCGCTGCTCGGCTGATCCCACTGCCGTCCTCGCCGCAGCTCAGCCAGCTGCGGCGAGGACAGGTGGAGGATCCGGTACCGGACCTCGTCCGACTCCGGCGCCTCGTCACGCCACAGGCTGTAGCGCACCACCTCCCACGTACGCGGATCGACGGCCAACGCTCCGGAGTGCGCGCCGTCCTGCCGCAGGTGCTCGCGAAGTCCGTCGAGCGCCTCGCCCAGGAACGCGACCGGGTCGGTCTCGGCGGGGATCCGCTCGACGTGCTTTCCCGCCGCCACGGGGGGAGTGCCGAACGCCGGTCCCTCCTCGAACCCGAGCACGGTCCAGTGCTGCACCGCGGGACGCCCGAACGAGTCGACGATGCCACTGAACGGGCCGCCGAACAGGAAGGCGTTCATCCCGGCCTGGTCGTGCCAGAGGTAGAAGGGCGAGTACTGGTTGAGCGTCGAGCCGTCGATGCCGCGCTCGCGGATCCCGTACACCTTCAGCCCCAGGCCGCCGAAGTCGTCGAGCAGATGTCCGCGAGTGGCGACGCGTTCGCGGATGATGCCCATGTCGTAGTCGGCGGGGAGGGTGATCTCGTACTGCATCGCATGCATGTCGTACATACTAGTAGGTACAGAACGCGGGCAGGGGACTCCGATCCGAACTTGCCGGTGGGAACTTCACCGCCCCCGGCGCAGTCCGTTATTTCTTGCTGAGGCGGACGATCCCTTCACCGTCCTGCACCGCGACGACGACGATCACCTGCCGGTTGATCTGGTGCGTCATCCCCGGCGGACCGGACACCGCCCCGCCCATCCCGCCGGACGCGGGGGCGAGACCCACCTTCCCCGTCTGGACCGTGACCGACAGCGGCCCGGCACCGCCGTCGTTGGGGATCTGATCGCCGGTCCGCACCAGCACCTCACACTCCCCGTCGGAGCAGGCTTTCAGATTCCGCCCGTCCACCGCGACGAACGGCGTACCGGACGGGGCCGCGACCCCGGCCAACGGCACGTTCTCCGCCGCCGGAGTCGAACTCGCCGCGGCGAAGATCGGCGTCGGCTGAGCCGTCGAGCAACCGGCGGCGAACAGCACCAGGGGAACCAGGACCAGGCATCTTCGGCGATCGACCATGACCGACGAACGTAGCCGACGCGGACCTCTCTGGATGCACCCGAATTCCGCAATCCTGCCGCCATTCGCACTGATCAGCGGCCGTCCGGCCGGGGGAGCCGGCCGGACCGGAGCACCACGTGGTCAGGCAAGTACGGAGTGTCCAGTGAGGCGTCGGCCCGGCCCAGGCTCAGACTTCACCACGCGCGATGATCGCCCGCGTGTCCACACCGGACGGAAGCGTCCCGAACGCGACACCCCAATCACCGCCCAGCCGCGACGCGCAGAACGCGTCCGCCACCGCCGTCGTCCCGTGCCGCACCAGCAACGAGCCCTGCAACACCAACGCCATCGACTCGACCAGCCGCCGCGCCCGGTACTCGATGTCCGACAGATCGGACAACTCCTTGCGCAGCCTGCCCACCGCGTCGTCCAGCCGCGCGTCGGCACCGGACGCCTGCTCGACCTCCGCGAAGTACGCCGCCACCGACTCCGGCTGCTTCGCCATCGCCCGCAATGCGTCCAGCGCCGCGACGTTGCCCGAACCCTCCCAGATCGACATCAGCGGAGCCTCACGGTAGAGCCGCGGCATCCCCGACTCCTCGACGTACCCGTTCCCGCCCAGGCATTCCAGCGCCTCCACCGCATGTGACGGACCGCGTTTGCACACCCAGTACTTCGTCACCGCCAGCCCCAGCCGCCGGAACGCCTGCTCCTGCTCGTCACCCGGCCGGTCGGTCGCCGCCGCCAGCCGCATCCCGACCGTCGTCGCCGCCTCGGACTCCACGACGAGGTCCGCCAGCACGTTGCCCATCAGCGGCTGATCCACGAGGTTCGCCCCGAACGCTTGACGATGACGCGCGTGGTGGATGGCCCGCACGGCGCCGTAGCGCATCCCCGACGCGCTCCCGACCGCACAGTCCAGCCGGGTGTTGTTCACCATCTCGATGATGGTGCGCACGCCGCGGCCCTCCTCGCCGACCAGCCAGCCGATCGCCTCGTCGTACTCGACCTCCGACGAGGCGTTGGACCGGTTGCCCAGCTTGTCCTTCAGCCGCTGCAACCGGATCCCGTTGCGCGAGCCGTCCGGCAGGACACGGGGGAGAAGGAAACACGACAGCCCGCCCGGCGCCTGGGCCAGCGTCAGGAACATGTCCGACATCGGCGCCGAGGTGAACCACTTGTGCCCGACGATCACGTAGCTGCCGTCACCCAGTGGCCGCGCGGTCGTCGTGTTCGCCCGGACGTCGGAACCGCCCTGCTTCTCCGTCATCGACATCCCGGCGATCAGCCCGCGCTTCGTGCTCGGCTCACGCAGCCCGAAGTCGTACTCCGTCGACGCCAGCAACGGCTCGTACCGCTCGGACAGCTCGGGATTGAACCGCAGCGCCGGGACCGCCGCGTAGGTCATCGAAATCGGGCACGTATGCCCCGCGTCGACCTGACCCCAGACGTACATCTTCGCCGCCCGCGCCGCGTGCGCACCCGGCCGGGAATCCCGCCACGGGGCCGCGTGCAGCCCATAGGACACCGCGACGTCCATCAGGTCGTGCCAGTGCGGGTGGAACTCGACCTCGTCGATCCGATTCCCGACCCGATCGTGCGTCCGCAGCACCGGCTCGTTCTCGTTGACCAGCCTGCCCCAATCCTGGACGTGCTCACTCCCGGCCAGCCTGCCCAGCGCGTGCACCTCCGCCACCGCCCAGCCGGCGCCCGCCCGCTCCAGACCCTCCAGCAGAGCCGGATCCGCGGCGACGTCGTACTCCGCCAGCGGCGGCACCTGGTTGGTGACCTCATGAGTGACCGGCATCGGAACCTCCCAAAGAACGCAGGACGAAAGTGCGCAGCCCGGACACCTCGTCCGCACTGCCAGTGGTCAACGGGCCGATCAGCACCTCGGCCGCCGCCCCGACGAGCGCCGCCGCGGTGACCTCCGCGTCCTGAGCCGGGAGCACCCCGGACCGGACGCCATCGGCCACGTGCTGGGCCACCACATCGCGGAACGCGCGCCGGAACACCAGCCGCTCGGCCTCGATCGGCGCGTCGACGGGCTCGGCCAGCAGCGCGTACGCCATCCGCGGCGTCTTCAGCGCACGGCTCGCGAAGGTGTCGAAAACCGCCACGACTCGCTCCGCCGGCGTTCCGGGCCGCTCCGACACCGCGCGTACGGCCTCGACCTCACGCGTGACGACCTTCCGGAACAACTCCACGACCAGCGCGGCCTTGGTGGGGAAGTGGCGGTACACGCTCCCGACCGCCACCCCGGCCCGCTCCGCGACCGCCGACACCGAACAACCCGCGTACCCGCGCTCGGCCAGCTGCTCCATGGCGGCGGCGAGGAGGGCGTCGCGCTGGGCGTCCAGTCGCTCCTGGACCCTCGGGGTTCGGCGGTACGGCACTCAAGAAGTGAAGCACCGATTCACACCTTCAGTCAAGGCGCCCGCACGAGTTCCTCCAGCGCGACGGCAATGCCCTTCCTGTCGTATGCGCTGGTAGGCATGGTCGCGGCATGAGCGTGCCGGACCACACCCTCCCGATCGATCAGCAAGCTGCCGGACTGCTGCAAGGAGCCGAACACCTTCCTTGCCAGCCCGACAGCCTCGTGCGGGGTACCGCGCCGACCAGTCACCACCTGAAGCGACAACCCACGCTTCGCCCGCCAAGCCGCCGCTTCCTCCCGCCCCTCAGGAACAGCGACCAGCACCCGCACACCAGCGAGCTTCGCGAGATCCCTCACGTGACTGTTGCAGACAGGACACGTGGTCGAACGCATGAAATACAGCAGCACGTTGTCCGTGCCGCGGTAATCCGAGAGCCGGACGACCTGCCCGGCCGTGTCCTCCAGCGCGAGGTCGGGGACCGTGGAACCGATTTCGAACATGACGACTCCTCAAGAGAAATCAGGGAATGGGGTTACCGAGAAGGACACGAACCGTCGCCCGCGCCCGATGCAGCCGAGACTTCATCGCGGTCGTACTCAAACCGAGCGCGTCGGCGACCGCCCGGCCCGAATACCCCTGGATGTCACGCATGATCAACACTCGACGCTGATCAGCGGGCAACTCGGCGATCGCCGCCGCCACCCGTCGCGCCTCCAGCCGCTGCAGGACGTCATCCTCCGCCGAGACCACCGCGGCCGACCACGCCAGATCGTCCCCGCGCAACGCTCGCCGAGCCCGGCGCAGGCACTCGTTACGCACGATCCGGAACATCCACGACGCCAGCGCACCGGAAGCCCGCAAGGTGCCGATCTTGCGATACAGGATGATCAGCGCCTCCTGCGCGGAATCCTCCGCGTCCTCCGGCGAAGCACAGAGCGAGCGCGCGAAACGCTGCACATGCGGATGGGAACCCGAGACCAGGGCGGCGATAGCGGTCTCATCCCCGCCCTGCGCGGCCACGATCAACGACTCCCTCGGCCACTCGGCCTTCACGACGACCTCCTCCAGCACCGGGCTTGTCCCGGCCCCTACAAGAGCAGCCGTCCAGGCCAAAGGATTCAGCCGCCCTCACGTGACCCCGCTCACCACCCCACCGCGCGGTCCACCACCAGCCTCACGTCACCCGATGGCATGATCGCCGCTATGACATGGACCGCCCCCGAGGTGACCCGCCCGTCCGGCGACACCGCCGCCGACGAGCGCATTCTCCTGCCCTCCCTGCTGGCCTGGCACCGCGCCACCTTCCTCGGCAAACTCGCCGGCCTCACCGGAGAACAACTCGCGCAGGCGTCGGTCCCGCCCTCGAACCTCACCCTCCTCGGCCTCGTCCGCCACCTCGCCAAGGTCGAACGCATCTGGTTCCGGCTGCGCTACGCCGCACAGGACATCGGCCCCCTCTATGACCCCGCCCTCGGCAAGGACCACGACTTCGAAGTCCTCGACGCCACCAAAGCCGAAGAGGCCTACAACACCCTCCTCGAGGAAATCCGCCTTGCCGACGAAGCCGCCGCCGGTGGATCCCTCGACGACACCTTCGACCTCGGCGGAGACCCGTTCTCACTCCGCATGCTCTACGTCCACATGATCGGCGAATACGCCCGCCACAACGGCCACGCCGACCTCATCCGCGAACGCGTCGACGGCACCACCGGCGCCTAGAGGGAGTGACCATGGAATACGGATTCATCGGCGCGGGCGAGATCACCGCCGCCATCGTCGAAGGCCTCAGCAACGACATCGCCGACCCGCCCTCGATCTTTCTCTCGCCGCGTAGCCGCAGCGTCGGACAAGAGCTCTCGGCACGCTTCGCCAACGTCAAAGTCTGCGACAGCAACCAAGCCGTCCTCGACAGCGCCACGACGATCATCCTCGCCGTCCGCACGCCGATCGCCGAGGAAGTCCTCCGAGACCTCACCTTCCGGCCCGAACACGTCCTGATCAGCGCCCTCGCCGGCGTCCGACTCGACCAGCTGAGCGAGTGGGCCACACCGGCACGCGAAGTCGTCCGCAGCATCCCGCTGCCCCCGGCCGCCCGCCGCCAAAGCCTCACCGCCATCTACCCCGACAACACCGAAGCCCGAGCCCTCTTCGACAGCATCGGCGGCACCGTCGTCCCCGACGCCGAGAAAGACCTCGACATCTTCAGCGCCGCCACCGCCACCTTCGCCGCCCACCTCGACTACCTCGGCACCATCGCCGCCTGGATGACCGACCAGGGCATCGAAGACACCACAGCGACCACCTTCACCAGCCACATCTTCGGACAACTCGGCCAAGACCTGCTCCAGCAGACCGGCTCCCTCGAAACCCTCACCGGCAAGCACATGACCCCCGGCGGGCTCAACGAACACCTCCTCACCGACCTGCGCACCAACGGCGTCCCCGACACCGTCCGGCACGCCCTCGACGGGATCCTCACCAGACTGCGCGACAAGTGACCATCGTCGACAAACTCCGGGCAGCCGGGTGCGTCTTCGCCGAAGACGAAGCCCGGCTCCTCGGCACCGAAGCCCGCACACCCGCCGAACTCGACACCATGGTCCAACGCCGCATCGACGGCGAACCCCTCGAAGTCATCCTCGGCTGGGCCGAATTCCACGGACTCCGCATCACCGTCGAACCCGGCGTCTTCGTGCCACGCCAAAGATCCGAACTCCTCGTCCGCCACGCCGTCACCCTCGCCGGCCCCGGAGCGGTCGTCCTCGACCTCTGCTGCGGCACCGGCGCACTCGGCGCCGCCATCGCCGCCGAACTCGGCGAAATCCGGCTCTACGCGGCCGACATCGAACCCGCCGCCGTCCGCTGCGCCCGCGTCAACGTCGCCAAAGCCAGGGGAGAGGTCTTCGAAGGAGACCTCTACGAACCCCTACCCGCGTCGCTACGAGGCCACGTCGACCTCCTCGTCGTCAACGCCCCGTACGTCCCCACCGACGCCATCGCGATGATGCCGCCCGAAGCACGCGACCACGAACCCCGCATCGCACTCGACGGCGGGCAAGACGGCGTCGACGTCCACCGCCGCGTCGCCGCCGAAGCTCCACAATGGCTCGCACCGGGCGGGCACCTACTGATCGAAACCGGCGAAAGCCAGGCCGCGAACACCGCGGAAGCCATGGCACACAACGGATTGACCCCCGAAGTGATCACCGACGACGAGCTGTACGCGACGATTGTTGTCGGTGCCGGGGGATAGGGTCCCCGCCGTGACCGACTACCTCCACATGACCCGCACCGCCTACAACACGGTCGCGGCCGACTACGCCGAACTCCTCCGCGACCACCTCGCCGGATCCATCTGGGACCGCGCCGTCCTCGGCGCGTACACGGAACTCGTCCAAACAGCAGGCGGCGGACGCGTCGCCGAGATCGGCTGCGGACCCGGCCGCATCACCGAACACCTCCACGGACTGGGACTCGACATCCACGGCGTCGACCTCTCACCGGAGATGATCGCCGTCGCCCGGAAGTCGTACCCACACCTGGACTTCCAGATCGGGGAGATGCCCGGTTTGTCCATTGAGGACGGTTCGCTGGCCGGCGTCGTCGCCTGGTACTCGATCATCCACACCCCACGAGAGCGACTGCCGGAGATCTTCGCCGACTTCCACCGGATCCTCACCCCAGGCGGCCACCTGCTGCTGGCGTTCCAGGTCGGCGACGAGATCCGCCACATCGAGCACGCCTACGGACACGACATCTCTTGCGACGCCTACCGCCTGGCACCGGAGAAGATCGCCGAACAGCTGGGGGAGTCGGGGTTCACCATGATCTCCCAACTCGTCCGCGAACCGTCCGAAGAGTTCGAGAGCACGCAGCAGGCGTACCTCATCGCCCGCAAACCGTAAGTCAAGGACGCCGAGCCTCGATGAGCCAGGCCGCCGAGTCGTAGAACACGCCTCGGCTGGTCTGGTGCTCGGCGAGATCAGCACGCAAGGCTTCGACGGCCTTCGCACGCGTGGGGTCGTCCAGGTCACTCAACCGCCCGCCATGCTGCTCGACGATGAACTCGGCCGCGTCATCGACGTCCCGGCCGAAGTACATCGGCTTGTTCACCGCGGTCGACCGGACGTCGGCGTACCCGGCGGAGGTCAGCAGTTCCTCGGTTTCGAGCGGGTCGCTGAGCGCGAGATTCGAGGACGGCACCTCACGACCGGCGGCGAAGATCGTCCGGAAAGTGGTGATCCATTCGTTGAGCCGCAACGGTTGCCACGTCAACAGCACGAGACGGCCCCCGGGCCGGGTCGCACGGGCCAGGCTGGTGAACGCGGCCAGGGGAGTACCGAAGAACATCGACCCGTGCCTGCTGATCACCACATCGAAGCCCGCCTCAGGGAACGGATGGACCTGCGCGTCCATCTGTTCGAAGGCGACGTTGGGAACACGTTCCTGCTCGGCGAGCCGACGAGCGAGGCCCAGCATCTCGCTGGAGAGGTCCACGCCGAGCGCTGAACCGGCAGTGGCCAGCCGTGCCGCATCCCGCGTCGTCTGCCCGGCACCACAACCGACGTCGAGCACCTTGTCTGACGGCTGGATCCCGGCCGCGGCGAAGAAGGTCTCGCGGTAGGCGGCAACACCGTCGTCGATCCGCTGTGCGCGCTTCGCCCAGAGCGCGCCGTCCCACGCCTCCAACATCCGCTCGTTGGACGGATCGACGCGCACAGCGATGCTCTCGGACATTTCGACGGCCCCCAGGTTCGATTTCCAGGGAAGACCATAGCGCGACGCGGCAGATCCTATGCTCCTGACTCCACCGCAGGGGAGAGGCGGTGTCGTGTCTAGGTCCAGTAGGCCAGCCAAGCGTCCAGCTCCGGTCCGGACGGGTTGAGCTGACGAGCCCGGGCAATGTTCTCCTCGTCCTCAGGAACGACCTCGACCAGAACCAGCACACCTGCGCGAGCCTCGCCGACACCGAACAGCCCTTCATCGGACAGCCTGCGCATCGCCGTCTCCATCGCGCGCAGCCGAAGATCGAACTCCGCGTCGGACGCATCGTCGTCGGCGATGTCGAACACCTCCGGCCGGGCGGCGAACAGCTCTCGGACAGGCTTCAGGTACTGCTCACCCATGATCGAAAACGGCGAATCGGCGTAGGAGTAGCGGACCTTGTCGGCGTCCGGTCGCTGCGACAGCGTCTCGTGCGACCAGGCCGACAGTGCCGGACCGAACGCCTCGCCGGGCGTGGTCAGCGTGACGTAGTAGAACGTGTGGCCGGGGTTGTCGCGGAACAGGTCGGTGACAACGGCACGAGCGGCCGTGGTCAATGCGTCGGCAAGGTCCGCTTCGGTCGGAATCACCAGGAGATCGAACCACAGGGGTCGACTGTCGGGGAGCGCTGCCCGATCGCTTACTTGACATAATGTACATTATCGGCACTTTGGCTGACCTGGATAAAGAGGCTCGAGAGGGGTCTCTGGCAGGTGCTGAAGGGGCCTTTCGTCGCATGCGATGCAGGGAAAGCTCCCTTCGTCGCGTGACATGCGGGCATGGTTCCCTTCAGTCCTCCCTGGACTCGACCCACCTCAAGCCACCCAAACGGCCAGGGACGCCCCCAGAAGCGCAAAACGGATGACCGATCACCCACCTTCAATACGTCACAGTGACGTATTGAAGGTGGGTGATCGGTCATCAAGTGCGAACAGAAGCATCTGCGGCGCCTGGCCTAGCCGATCCGCCGCCGGGCCCGCCGACCTCAAGACTCCAGTCGGCCATGGTGGCCCGGATGTCATGGAAGGGTCGTTCAGGACTAAAACGTCAGAAACGACCCTTTCATGACACACTGAGAGTCAGCGAGCGGACCAGGATCCCCCGCGAGGAGCTTTCGGAGTCATCGCTCCGTTTCATGCATAATCACTATTATGCATGAAACGGAATATAACCCAGTGTAAGACTGTCGGTGCCATGCGGTACAAGATCCCCATGAGGGTTTCCGAGGCACAGCAAGCCTTTTTCGCCGCACGTCGTCCCCGTAAGGATTCTCCTCACACCACCGACGCCTACCGCCGCGACCTCGCCGGCATCACCGCTCTCCTGCTCCGCGAGTCGGACCGCTCCCCTGACGACCTCACCGTCGAGATGCTCACGGCTCAGGCGCTCCGGAACGCCTTCGGTGCCTTCGCGGACACGCACGCCAAGAGTTCGGTCCTGCGCGCGTGGTCGACCTGGAACCAGTTCCTTACCTTCTGCGTGTCCGACGGGCTGCTCGCGGGCAACCCGATGGGTGCGGTCGCCCGGCCGAAGGCACCGCCGTTGACGCCGAAACCGTTGCGGGGTGAGGAAACCCCGGAGCAGTTGCTCGCGGCCGCCGCGGATGGTTCGCGCCGGACGCGGGATCCGTGGCCGGAGCGGGACGTGCTGGTGATCGCGCTCGGTTTGGTCGCCGGACTGCGTGCCGCGGAGATGCGAGCGCTGACAGCGCGGTCGCTGGTCGGTCGCCAGGGTGAGATGCGGTTGCACGTCCATGGCAAGGGAAGCCGCGATCGCTCGATTCCGGTGCAGCCGATCATGGAGAAGATCATCGAGGAGTACCTGGCCTCCTGCCGCCGTCGCTTCCCTCAGCAGCGGTTCGGGCCCTCCACTCCCCTCCTCCGGGATCGTGCGGGCGAGCCGATCGGCCGCGGCGCACTGGAGTACCTCGTGAAGTCTTGCTACCGGTGGGCGGGCCTGCACGACCGCGTGCCGGTCGGGGCGAACCTCCACGCGTTGCGGCACACCTTCGCGACGCGGCTGGCCGAGGACGGCGCGACGGCGTCGGAGATCATGGCGCTGCTGGGGCACGCGAGCCTGGCGACCAGTCAGAACTACATCGAGGCGACGGGGCGGGAGCAGCGGGCGGCGGCCGCGAGCAACCGGACGTATCGGGCGCTGGATGGGATCGTGTAGGTCAGCGGAGCTGTTCGAGATCCTTGGCCGCCTGGGCGATTTCATCGGCGAGGCCACGGAGTTCGGCCAAGGAGGCTCCGTCGTCGGCGGCGGTGACGATGTCTTCGGCGGCGCAGCGGAGTTGGAAGAGCCGGTCCTGCAGAGCGGCGATCTCGGTGTCGGAGAGGACGACGGCGTCTTCGGGGAGGCCGCTGCGCTGGAGTGCGGTTCGGCGTTCGTAGGCCCGCTGGCGGCAGGATTGCCCACAGTAACGGCGGCGCCTGCCGACGTTGCCGCCCTGTTCGAGCCGTCGGCCGCACCATCCGCAGTGCTTGGGTGCCCCCGCGCGGCGTAGCTCGGACACCTCTTCGGCGGACGTCTTCGGGTGCTCGGCCACTTCCCTCACGGTTCAGACCCTAGCTGGCCACGGGACGATCATGCCGGGGCCACGACCGAAGTGCACACTAGTGGGGTGTCGACACTCTTCCCGTACCTCGCCGACCCGCTCCCGCGTGCCTTCGCCCATCGGGGCTGGCACCTCGGTGACCTGGAAGGACTGGAGAATTCGCTGCCCGCCTTCCGTCAGGCGGTGACGGAGGGTTATCGCTATCTCGAGACGGATGTGCACGCGACGTCGGACGGCGTGGTGGTCGTGCATCACGACGAGTCGCTGGACCGGACGACCGATGGCGCGGGGTTGATCTCCCGGCAGACGTGGGCGCAGCTGCGGAACGTCAAGGTAGGTGGCCGTGCGCCGTTGTCGCGGTTGGAGGACGTCCTCGAGGAGCTGCCGGAGGCGCGGTTCAACATCGACGTGAAGTCGGACCAGGCGGTGGCGCCTTTCGTGCGGACGGTCGAGCGGAGCGGGGCGCACGATCGGGTCGCGGCGGCGTCGTTCTCCGACGCGCGGTTGGCGCGGATCCGGAAGCTGGCGGGTCCGAAGCTGGTGACGGCGATGGGGCCGCGTTCGGTGGCGGTGATGTGGGCGAACGGGTTTCTGCCGCTGGTGTCGTTGCGGGCGTTGGCGCGGGGTGCGATGGCGCAGGTGCCGGTGCGGCAGGGGCGGTTGAAGGTGGTGGACCGGGCTTTCCTGCGGCAGGCGACGCGGGCGGGTTTCGAGGTGCACACGTGGACGGTGGACGATCCGGCGGAGATGCGGTTGCTGCTGGATCTGGGGGTGCACGGGATCGTGACGGATCGGCCGGATCTGCTGCGTGAGGTTCTTCAGGAGCGGGGCGCCTGGCCGTCCTGACCCGCAATTAGTCACCTAATTGCGCTGTCGCAAGTAGGTGACTAATTGCGGGTCGTGGAGCGTTACCGGGGTGGTTTGCCGTTCCAGGCGGCGTCCCAGGTCTTGGGGCCGAGGCGGCCGGAGTCGTTGATGCCGTTGGCCCGCTGGAGGGCGAGGACGGCTTCGCGGGTTTTGTCGTAGTAGCAGCCGGTGCCGGTGAAGCCGTAGCCGTAGGCGTTCATCCGCAGTTGGAACACCTTGAGCGCCGGCGCGCAGTCTCCGTAGGCGTAGACGACGCCGGGCCAGGCGGGTTTGGGGCCGCCGGGTGGGGCGGGCGGGGTCGGCTTCGGTTTGGGCGGGGGTGGCGGGGCGGGCTGTCCTCCCCCGCCGATGTAGGCGGAGTCCTCATAGGACGGTACGCGCTTGCTGCGGCCGTCGCCGTCGTTGCGGAAGCCGAGTTTGCCGGCGCATTCCCAGGGTTGCCAGCCGCGCATGCGGTAGAGGTAGAGGGCCCGGTAGTCCTGTTCGCGGGGGCTGGCCTGGTCGGGCCTCCCCTGGCCGCCGACGCTGCGCCAGGTGGGCAGGTCGAACTGGTAGGCGCCGTAGTAGCCGTTGCCGGTGTTGATGTTGTAGCGCCCGCTCGATTCACACATGCGGAGCTTGGCCCAGTGGGAGCCGTGGGGATCCGCGGCGGCGGATCCGGTGGTGGCGATCTGCAGGCCTGTCACGGCGAGGGCGAGCAGGAGCGTTCTCGCCACTACGCGGTGTGCTGTGCGAAGGCGATGGGTCCTCATGAGCGGAACAGTAAGTACTGGACACTTGCTTCACAAGAGTCACAGCTCGCACACCAGCCTCACATGAAACACACGTGGTTCGTGTCAGCGACACGCCGACGAAGGTCGGGGAGGTTGCCGGGAAGGGTTCGTCTCGCGTCGAAACGAACACGGTCCGGACTTGTGCCGGACAGCTGGGCGTGATCACCAGTAGTCTCCCGCTGACCTCGACATTCTCGACTTCAGGAGCAGTGCATGACGGTGGCCGTGACCCGTGAACGCAGGCGGGTGTGGCGGGCTTGGTACCTCTACGACTGGGCCAATTCGCCGTTCTATTCGTCGGTCATCACGGTGTTCGGAGCGCTCTATTTGAGCGAGATCGCGTCCGCGGATGCCAAGGCGAATTTCACCCTTAACGGGGACAGAGCGTGCACCGATTCGAGTGGAGCTTCGAGCACTCTTCAGAACTGCGACGTCTCGTTGTTCGGGCTGCACTTCCCGGCGGGGTCGCTGTGGGGGTATCTGCTGTCCATCGCGACGGTGACGCAGGTGCTGGTGCTGCCGATCGCCGGCGCGATCGCGGACCGGAGCAGGCACAAGCGGCGGATCCTCGGCGGGTTCGCGTTCCTGGGCGCGGTGGCGTCGGCGCTGATGTTCTTCGTCTCGGGGACGAACTGGGAGGTCGGGGTCTGGACGTTCATCCTGGCCAACATCGGTTACGGCGGTGCGCTGGTCGTCTACTACTCGTTCCTGGTGGACATCGCGGAGCCTGACGAGCGGGACGCGGTGTCGTCGAAGGGGTGGGCGTTCGGGTACCTCGGCGGTGGCTTGGCGCTCGCGCTACAGCTGGGGTTCTTCATGGGCCACGAGGCCTTCGGGGTGAGCGAGGGGCTGGCCGTCCAGATCTGCTTCCTGACGTCGGGGATCTGGTGGGCGGTGTTCACGTTCCCGGCGGTGCGGGCACTCCCCCAGATTCATGTGCCGAAGTCGTCGGAGCGGGGGCTGTCGGTGTTGACGGCCGGGTTCAAGGAGTTGAAGCGGACGATCGGCGAGGCGAAGGCCTACCCGCTGACGTTGGCGTTCCTGGGGAGCTACCTGGTCTTCACCGACGGGATCACGACGGTGGTGGCGGTGTCGGCGCAGTACGGCAAGGACGAGTTGAAGTACAGCACTCAGGTGCTGATCGTCACGATCCTGGTGATCCAGTTCCTGGCGTATGCGGGGGCGATGATCCACGGGGCGATCGCGGCCCGGATCGGGGCGAAGAAGACGATCCTGGGCAGTCTGGTGGCCTGGGTGGCGGTGTTGTGCTTCGCGTTCTTCATCCAGGCGGGGCAGCCGTTGCAGTTCTACGCGGTGGCGGTCGGGATCGGGCTGGTGCTCGGTGGAACGAACGCGTTGTCGCGGTCGTTGTTCGGGCAGATGATCCCCGAGGGGAAGGACGCGCAGTACTTCTCGCTGTACGTGGTCGGCGAGCGGGGGACGTCGTGGCTCGGTCCTCTGTTGTTCGCCGCGGTCGGGCAGATCACCGGTTCGTTCCGGTACGCGATCATCGCGCTGGTGATCTTCTTCGTGCTCGGTTTCGTGTTCGTGTGGCTGGTCCCGGTGCGCCGGGCGATCGAGGCGGCGGGCAACCGACCACCGGCGGTGCTGTGAGGCTGGAGCGTGCCGATAGGGTCGAGCGTCGTGACCGTACTGAAGGAGAGTGGCCCGGACCCCACGGACGCGTTGTCGTCGGTGCCGGTGGCGGGTTCACGGCGGGGTGTGCCGGTCGTCGGGAAGTTGAAGTTCTGTTACGGGCCGATGGACTGCGGGAAGTCGACGCTGGCGTTGCAGATCGACCACAACCACGCGCGGCAGGGTCGTCGCGGGATGGTGCTGGTGCGGCACGACCGGTCCGGTGAGCCGCAGATCACCAGCCGGATCGGGCTGACGCGCAAGGCGATCGAGGTGGGGAACGAGACCGATCTGCGGTTGCTGGTGCGTGAGCAGTGGGTCGCGGGGCGGCACGTGGACTACTTGATCGTCGACGAGGCGCAGTTCTTGTCGCCCGATCAGGTGGATCAGCTGGCTGAACTGGCCGATGACGTCCAGATCGACGTGTACTGCTTCGGGATCGCGACGGATTTCCGGAGCGTGTTGTTCCCGGGGGCTGCGCGGTTGTTCGAGTTGGCGGACGAGTTGCAGCCGGTTCAGGTCGAGGTGTTGTGCTGGTGCGGGCAGACGGGGCGGTTCAACGCGAGGGTGTCCGACGGCGAGGTGTTGCGGGCCGGGGACACCGTTGTGGTGGCGGATACCGAGCAGTTGCTAGTTGAATCTTCACCGGTATCACGTTCCGAGGGTGAAATGAACACTGTCCGTTATCAGGTATTGTGCCGTCGACACTTTCGACTGGGCGACCTGGGGCCTACCTCGGCCCAACACGGTCAGTTACGGTTGACGTGACAGGCGTACTACTAGCCCATCTGGGGGATATCCGCACCAAGATGGCCGTATTGACGTCACGCCAGAGCGCGAAACCACTCCTACTAGGAGAAGCTGTTGCCACCGGGTGACGCAGCTCATCGTGAGCAAGGACATGGTGTCCAGGGAATCTCCTGGCCTTCTTCGTCGTTGCATAGGGTGAGCATCACCCTGGCTCCACCCGGAGCTGACTGAAAGGACCCCCATCATGGCCGACCGTGTTCTCCGTGGAAGCCGGCTGGGAGCGGTCAGCTACGAGACCGACCGCAACCACGACCTCGCGCCTCGGCGCACCGTGCGCTACGCCTGCCCCAAGAACCACGAGTTCGAGGTGCCCTTCTCCGACGACGCCGAGATCCCTTCGGTGTGGGAGTGCAGGCTGCACGGCAGCGAGTCCGAGATCGTGGACGGCGGACAGCCGGAGCAGAAAAAGGTCAAGCCCCCGAGGACGCACTGGGACATGCTCCTGGAGCGCCGCTCGATTCCGGAGCTCGAAGATCTGCTCAACGAACGTCTCGCCGAGCTGAAGGGACGCAGGACCACCCGGTCCGCCTGACGCACGGCCAAAGTAGCTAGCCCCACCACGAACACGGCGAAGCCCCCGCGACCTCCCTCCGCGGGGGCTTCGTCATGTCTCGGGGACGTCAGATGGGCGTGAGTGTTTTGGATCGCTCTAACCGTCCTTACCCACTCACGACTCATCCGACCCTCTCGGTACCGGCGCCCTTGTCGCCTGAAGTACATGAAGGCCCCCTTCCTTGCGCCTAGGTACAGGAAGGGGGCCTTCATGTACTCGGGAAGGTGCGAAGGTCGAGTTTCCTCGGCTGAGCCGAGTGAAGGGGGCCTTCACGGACCGCGATCCCGACCCAGCCCGCCGTAAGTACATAGAACACTCTTGGCCCTCACCACTCGGGCCGAGTCGGTGGTTTCGCGTGACCGATGGGACGGCACGTGTGATCCGACGGACGACACACCTGACTGGATGGACGACACGCGGGCGACCCAAAGCACTCACGAGAGCCCGTTGCGGCGCCCGCCGACGCGCGAGGTGCACGCGGCGTGGCGCCGCAGCGCCGAGGCCAGCCCGGCGATCCGGGCGGTGCTGGCGGAACTCCAGGCGGCTTGATCAGCTCGGGTACATGCTGGTCACGTTGACGAACGTGCCGGTGATCCCCATGGCGTCGTCGGAGGCGAGGAACGCCAGCGTGGCGGCGACCTCGGCGAGGCGCGGTGAACGCTTGGTCATCCGGGCCTCGGTGAGACCGTCGAGGATGTTCTCCATCATCTCCGGGCTCGCCGGCAGCTGGTTGTTGACGGCGGAGAGCTTCTCGGGGGTGAAAGTCTCCGGGATACCCGCGACCCAGATGCCGAGCGCGCGGACGCCGTGCGGTCCGATCTCGACGGCGAGATTGCGGATGTAGGTGTCCAGCGCGGCGTCGATCGAGCCGGTCGCGCCCATCATCGGACTGCCCTGTGCGGAGCCGCTGTCGAGGGCGAGGATGACGCCGGAGCCCTGGGTGATCATGTGCCGGGCGGCCGCGCGGGCGGTGATGAAGTTGGTCGTGACGCCGGTGGTGATCGGGCGGACGTAGTCCTCGACCGTCATCTCCACGAGCGGGATGCCCTGGATGTCGCCGCGGGGGACGAGGTTGAGGGAGATGTCGAGGCTGCCTGCCTCGGCCACGACGGACGCCGCGTGCTCGTCGACCGCGGTCTCGTCCAGGCCGTCGACGACGGCGACTTCGGCGAGTCCCCCGGTCTCCTTGATCTCGTCGGCGAGCTTCGTCAGCGCAGGTTCGTGACGGCCGGTGAGGAAGACACGGGCGCCACGGGCGGCGAACTCCCTGGCGACACCGCCGCCGATCGATCCACCGGCGCCGTAGATGACCGCGTTCTTATTCTCGAGGCTCATGGGGTGTTCCTTCCGCGTAGTTGGGTTCGACCGTTGAGACGTGGAAGGCGCGTGGAACTAATCGGTCCTCAGGTGAGCGTCAGTGGCAACCCGAACGCGGGGAACAAGTGCGGTTCGAACGCGGTGATCTCCACGACCTTCCCGTCCTCGATCCGCAGCACGTCGAGCACCTGTGCGCGGTAGACCCGGGTGCCCGGCCGCCGGACGTAGCCGGCCGCGGCGGGGAGACGGTTGGCGATGGCCGGAAGGTGTTTCCATTCGCCGAAGTACGTCGGTGACGCGGGGTCGAGGGACTCGGCGACGAAGTCGAGGAAGACGTCCCGGCCGGAGAACCACAGCGGGTTCGGCGGCATCGTGACCAGCACGTCCTCCCTGAGCAGCTCGGCCATGACCCGGCTGTCGCCGCTGCCGGTGGCGGCGGCCATGTAGCGCCGCAGGATCGTTTGCTCCTCCTCGGTCGGCTGGACCGTCCGTGCCCAGTCGGTGCGGCGTTCCGGCAGGCGTTCGCGCAGGGTGGGACGGGCGCGCTGGAGTGCGCTGGTGACCGACGCGACGGTGGTTTCCAGCAGGTCGGCGGTCTCCGCGGCCCTCCAGCCAAGGACGTCGTTGAGGATCACCACGGCCCGCTGCTTCGGCGGGAGATGCTGGATGGCGGCAAGGAACACCAGCTCCATCGTCTCCCTGGTCTCCGCGATCTCGCCGGGTTCCGCCTCCGCCGAAGCGAGCTGGCTGTCCGGGAAGGGTTGCAGCCAGGGCATGAACTGGGGCGGTTCGCCGTGCTGGTCGACGCCGGGCAGCTGATCGTAGGGGCGAGGGACCCGTTTGTTGCGCCGCAGGAAATCGAGACAGGTGTTGGTGGCGATCCGATAGAGCCAGGCACGGAAACTCGACCGGCCTTCAAAGCCTTCGCGGCCGCGCCAGGCTCGCAGGAACGTCTCCTGGACCAGGTCTTCCGCGTCGTCGTAGGACCCGACCATGCGATAGCAGTGCACGCGCAGCTCTCGCTGGTGCTGTTCGATCCTCCCGGCGAAGTCGACCTCGTCCACAGTTTCCGTCACGGGCGTCGGTGTGACGTTTTCGCCTTCGGTCCGCAGCACCAGTTGAGCGATGCGTCGCAGCCTGCCGACGTCGGAAGTGAGCAAGGTGAGATCGGTGAGGAACACCTCCGACGGCCGAGGTGCCAGGCGTTTCGCGACGCGGCCGACCTCGGCGATGAGGGCTTCCACGTCGGGGGCGGGGTCGTGCCGTGACCGGTAGGCCCGCTGGCGGCACGCGGCCGAACAATAGACGGCCGCACGCCCGCGCGAACCCGCCTTCGATGGCAGCGGGCCTTCGCACATCCCGCAGACCTTCCCGGTCACGGCTCACCTTCCCCCGAAAACGTCACGCTCGATCGCGTTACGCATTATGCGGCTTGGTAGCCCGGGATGTCCTCGACGCGGTGGTACACGGCGAGCCCGCGGGACAGCGCGATCGCGACGTCCTGGTCGGCGCCGGTGGAATCCCCCGGCAGGCGCAGGACGGCGTCACAGTGGTGCAGGAGCCGGTCGGCCGTCGGGTACATGACCTCCTTGGCGACCGGGTCGGCCACGGTCTTCCCGCCCGCGCCGCGCAGCACCGGGAGCGCGACCCATTCGCCGATCATCGGCACGTGGCCGCTGCGGAAGATCGGCCAGGCGGCCTCTTCGAGCCGGGCGAGGTTGCGGGCGAGAAGTTCGGGGTCGTCGCCGGTGCCGGAGCGGAACGGGCCGGCGATGAGGATCATCAAAGGTTTGGTCATGCGGCGGAGCCTAATGTGCAACAATCGGCAAGAACAAGGAGGATCGTGCAAATGTTAGCTGCGCAACGTCGAGACCTGTTGCTCGAACGTTTGAAGACCGAAGGCCGGATCGTGGCCAAAGACCTCGCCGTCGAACTCGGCGTGTCAGAGGACAGTATTCGCCGTGACCTGCGAGAACTCGCCGAGGCCGGGCTCTGTCAGCGGGTCTACGGCGGAGCACTGCCGATCTCCCCCGCCACCGCGGACTACGCCACCCGCATGGCGGTCAGCGTCGCGGGCAAGGAACGGATCGCGAAACGTGCAGCAGCGTTGATCCGGCTGGGGTCGACCGTCATCCTCGACGGCGGCACGACCGCGCTCGCGCTGGCGAAAGCGCTGCCGGTCGACCTCGAAGCGACGATCGTCACGCACAGCCCCACGGTCGCGGCCGCGCTCGTCACGCATCCGAAGGTCGAGGTGTTCCTGATCGGCGGACGGCTCTTCAAGCACTCCGCCGTCACCTGCGGCGCGGCCGCGGCGGAGGCGGCCGAGGGAATCAATGCCGACCTGTTCTTCCTCGGCGTCACCGGCGTGCATCCCGAGACCGGGCTGACGACCGGCGACTCGGACGAGGCCGCGATGAAACGCACACTCGCCAAACGCGCCGCTGACACCTACGTGCTGGCGAGTTCGGAGAAGATCGGCGCGGCCTCGCCGTTCACCGTGCTCCCCCTGTCCGACGTCGCCGGCGTGATCACCGACGCGGCGCCGGACGAACCGACGGTGAAGGAGCTGGGGAAGCGCGGAGTGAGTGTGCTGGGGGTCAGCCCTTCTTGGCCAGCCCGCGAAGCTGCTGCCAGCGACGCTTGATGCCCCACATCCCGACCATGACGATCGCCTCGCGTACGACCGAACCGCTCATCTTCGACTGACCGACCTCACGTTCGGTGAAGGTGATCGGCACCTCGACGACCTCGAACCCGGCGAGCTTCGTCCGGAACGCCAGGTCGATCTGGAAGCAGTAGCCGCGCGAGGCGACCTCGTCGAGCGCGAGCTTCTCCAGCACCGTGCGGCGGTACGCGCGGAAGCCGGCGGTGATGTCGTTGATCTTCATGCCGAGCGCGACCTTCGCGTAGAAGTTCGCCACCCAGGAGAGCGCCTTGCGCCGGAACGGCCAGTTCACCGTGCTGCCACCGGGAACGTAGCGGGAGCCGATGGACAGGTCCGCGTCTTCGAGGGCGGCCAGCACCCGGGGCAGATCCTCCGGCGCGTGTGAGCCGTCGGCGTCCATTTCGACGATGGTGGCGTAGTCCCGGGCGAGACCCCAGCGGAACCCGGCGACGTACGCGGCGCCCAGACCGGCCTTCTCGGTCCGGTGCATGACCTGGATCCGCGAGTCGGCCTTCGCGAGCTCGTCGGCGATGTCGCCGGTCCCGTCCGGGCTGCCGTCGTCGACGACGAGGGCGTTCACGTCCGGGAGTGCCGTGAGCAGGCGTTCCAGGATCGGGCCGATGTTCTCCCGCTCGTTGTACGTCGGGACCACCACCAGCACCGGGTCGATTTCCTGGGCCCCCCGTGGCGCCTGCGCCATCCGCTTTCCTCCGTGTTCCGGCGGGTCAGCCCGCCGCTTCCCTCGTTGCCTTGGCGACGCTCGCGCGCCGGGTGCGAAAACGGAGTACGTACCCGCCGGTAACCCCGGCGACCGCCAGGGCCAGCAGTCCGTACTCCGTCGTCACACCGAGTAGATCCGACAGCGTAGTCTGCTGCCTCAGCGGTACGCGCCCCACCAGGGAATCTGCGGTGAACAGGCTGGTGGAGGCCGTGATCGAACCGTCGGGCGCGACGATCGCGCTGACCCCGCTGGTAGCGGAAACGACCACGGCACGGCCGTGTTCGACCGCCCGCAGCCGCGACATCGCCAGCTGCTGGTAGCTCATCTCCCCCGGCCCGTACCAGGCGTTGTTGGTCGGCACGACGAGCAGTTCCGCGCCCTCGGCGACCGATTCGCGGGCCGGGTAGTCGAACGCGGTCTCGTAGCAGATGAAGACACCGACCTTGGTTCCCGCGACCGACAGCGCGGCGTTGGCGCCGTTACCCGGTGTCATGTTCGCCACGCTGTCGACGAACGGCGTCACCAGCTTCGCGACCTCACGGGCGGGGACGTACTCCCCGAACGGGACGAGCTGCTGCTTGGCGTAGCGCTGGCCCGGGCCGGTGACCGGATCCCAGACGAGCGCGGAGTTCTGCGCCGAGCCGTCCGGCAGGCGTACCAGCGCGCCGATGATCGCCTGAGTGCCGTAGTCGCGGACCATCTGATCGACGCCGGCGTCACCGGTGCGCATGGCCATCGCGGTCTCGGGCCAGATCAGAAGATCGACCTTGGTGTTGTCGGCCTTGAGCTTTTCGAGCAGCCGGGCGCTCTCGGCAAGGTGGTTGTTGCGGAGTTCGTCGCGGCGGCCTTCCAGCGCCAGGCCGATGTCGGGGGCGTTGCCCTGCACCGTGGCGACGGTGAGTTCGCCGTCCTGGGCCTCGGTACCGATCGTCGGCCACACGGCGAGTCCCGCCACCACCGGCACCAGCGTCAGAGCGGACGCGGCCACGACGGCACGACGGGGTTCGGAACCCTTGAGCCGCAAGCAAAGGGCCGCGATCCCGAATCCGGTCAGCACGACGGCGAGACCGACCAGCGGAGCACCGCCGATCGACGCCAGCGAGACGAACGCGCCCTCGGGCTGGCTGAACGCCACGCGGCCCCACGGGAACCCGCCGAACGGGAACCAGGCACGCGGCGTCTCCAGCGCGATGATCACCAGCGCCGCCCACAGGGGTCCGAGCGGCAGATTCCACACGACGGTGGCGAAAGCCCCGCCGAAGCCGAGATACACCGACAGCGCCATCGCCAGCCCGAGCCATGGCCACGGCCCGAAGTCCGGTCCGAGGAAATCCAGCAGCCAGGTCAGCAGCGGCAGGAAGAACCCCATCCCGAACACGAACGCGTAGCCGAACGCGCCGCGGAACCGGCGTCCGTGCACCACCAGCGCGAAACCGGTGAACGCCAGCGGCGCGAGCCACCACAGCGGACGCGGCGCGAAACTCAGGTACAGCGTGAAACCCGACGCCGCGGCGACGAGGAAACGCAGGAGCCAGGCGCGGGAGAAGCGCTTTCGCGGCGCCGCTTCGGGGTCCGGGCTGGTCACGGTCGAGGACACCCCTGAACCCTAGGCCGTCCGGGTGAACACATCGTGGATGACCTGCCCGTCGCGGACCGTGCGCAGGCAGCGGGGCAGTGTCGCCCCTTCTTCCAGGTTCGGCAGCGGAGGCACGCCCGCCCGCGGGTCGGTCGACCAGCGCTGCACCCGCGAGTCCGGTGTCGCGACGACCAGGTCCGTGGCGTCCCAGATCGCGTAGTGCGCGGGAGCGCCCGGGACCAGGCTGCCGGTGACGCCGTCGTTGACCCCGGCGGCACGGTGACCCGCGCGGGTGTGGGCGGTGAAGGACGCGCGAGCGGACAGCCCCGCGCCCGGGGTGCGGTGGTAGGTGCCGGCGCGGACAGTGGCCCACGGGTCGACCGGCGTGACCGGGGCGTCGGAACCGAAGGCGAGCAGGAGTCCTTCGGCGGCCATGGCAGCGAAGGGGTTCAGCTTCGCGGCCCGTTCGCCGCCGAGGCGGTCGACGTACATCCCGTGCTCGCCACCCCATTCCGCGTCGAACTGCGGCTGGACCGACGCGACAACGCCCCAGCCCGCGAGCGCCCGCGCCTGCTCGACGTCGATCATCTCGACGTGTTCGAGCCGGTGGTGCCGGGCGGCCAGCGCGCGCTGGCCGACAGTCTTCTCCGCAAGACGGAATCCTTCGACGACCTCGGCGACCGCTGCGTCGCCGATGACATGGAAACCGGCCTGCAGTCCCGCTTCGGTGCAGGCGGAGATGTGCTCACCGATGGCGGCGGCGTCGAGGTAAAGCGTCCCGGAGGTGCCGTGCGCGTCGGCGTACGGCTCGTGCAGGGCGGCGGTGCGGGAGCCGAGGGCGCCGTCGACGAACAAGTCGCCCGCCACTCCCCTGGCACCCAGTGCGCGAGCGGTGTCGACTCCGCCGCGTTCGCCCCAGTAGCCGACGACCTCCGGCAGTCCCGGTTCCGCGGCGAGCGCGAGCAGTTCGGTGAGGTCTTCGGCGCCGGAAATGTCGGGGCCTGCGCATTCGTGGACGCTGACGACCCCCCTCGCGGCGGCTTCGGCGAGGAACGCGCGCTGGGCCTCGCGTCGCTGACCGGGCGTGATCGCCTCGCGCATGGCCGCGCGGACGCGGTGATGCGCGTCGCGGGTCAGTGGCCCGTCGGCCGACCAGCCCGCCGCGTCGCGCACACCGGGTGCCAAGGCGACGAGGGCGCTGGAGACGAGCGCGGAGTGGACGTCGACCCGGCTCAGGTACACCGGGGTTCCGTTCGCCGCCTCGTCGAGTTCGGCTCGGCTGGGCAGCCTGGCGTCGGTCCAGCGGGACTCGTCCCAGCCGTGCGCGACCAGCACCTGGCCAGGCCGGACGGCGTCACGGACCGCGGCCAGCAGTTCTCCGGCGCCGCGGATGTTCGCGAGGTTCAGCCCGGTGAGGTGCAGACCGGTCGCGGTGGCGTGGACATGCGCGTCGACGAACGCGGGTGCGACGAAGGCACCGTCGAGATCGACCACCTCGGCGTCGGGATGCAATGCCCTGGCCGGGCCGTCCTGTCCCACCCAGACGACGGTGCCGTCCGTGATCGCCATGGCGGTGGCGTCGGGGGCCGAGGGGCTGTAGATGCGCCCGCCGAGCAGGAGCGTGGTTCGCGCGTTCGTCACCCTCCCGAGTTTGCAGCGTGCGGGTGATCACGACGTGGCGAGGGTCGCTGAAATGAGCCGGGAAGCTCGAAACCGAGTCGCCTACGCGGCTTGACGCGGTTCATCACCTCGATTTCTCGGCGAGCCTGCTGCTCCTCGCCGCGGCATCACACCCGGTCGAAGGCGGAGGCAGTGTCGATCCGACACACCGCGCATGACAGGAATATTTACGTCTTCGGAACGATGTGACAGGATATTTTCACGCGTTTCCGACGACGAGGAGTACAAGTGACTGCGATCCAGGAGCCGACCTCGCCGGTAGCCGCCTACGATCAGCCCTACGACTACACCCGAGTCGAGCTGATCGAACCCGACTGGCGCCGCTTCCCCGGCTGGCATGACGTGACCGAGGCAGAGTGGCGCGACGCGCAGTGGCAGCGAGTGCACTGCATCCGCAACGCCAAGCAGCTGCGTGCCCTGATGGGCGATCAGCTCGATGAGCGCTTCTACGAGGACATGCTCGCCGACCAGCGCGAGATGGCCACGATGTCGATGCTGCTGCCGCCGCAGATGATCAACACGATGGCGCCCAACGCGGGCACCGACCCGGCGAAGGTGACCGAGGCCTGGTACGCCGACCCCATCCGCCGCTACATGCTCCCGGTGCGCAGCGACCGCGACACCGAGTGGCCGAGCCACCCGCACTCCGAACGGGACTCACTGCACGAGGCCGAGATGTGGGTCGTGGAGGGGCTGACGCACCGTTATCCCACCAAGGTCCTCGCCGAGATGATCTCCACCTGCCCCCAGTACTGCGGGCACTGCACCCGCATGGACCTGGTCGGCAACTCGACCGAGCTGATCGAGAAGCACAAGCTCTCACTCAAGCCCGTCGATCGCCAGGACGCGATGATCGAGTACCTGAAGAAGACCCCCGGCGTGCGCGACGTGGTGGTTTCTGGCGGCGACGTCGCCAACGTGCCGTGGCCGCAGCTGGAGTCGTTCCTCATGCGGCTGATGGACATCGACACCGTCCGCGACATCCGGCTCGCGACCAAGGCGCTCGCCGCCCTGCCGCAGCACTGGATCCAGCCGAAGATCGTCGAAGGACTCGAGCGTGTCGCCGTCACCGCGCAGCGCCGCGGCATCAACCTCGCGATCCACACCCACGTCAACCACGCGCAGTCGGTCACCCCGCTGGTCGCCGAAGCCGCCCGGACCGCGCTCGACGTCGGCGTCCGCGACGTGCGCAACCAGGGCGTGCTGATGAAGGGCGTCAACGCGACCCCGGCCGAACTACTGGACCTGTGCTTCGCGTTGCAGGGCGAGGCGAACATCCTGCCGTACTACTTCTACATGTGCGACAGCATTCCCAATGCTGAGCACTGGCGCGTCGCCGTCTGGGAAGCGCAGGAGCTACAGCACGCGATCATGGGGTATCTGCCCGGCTACGCCACTCCGCGGATCGTCTGCGATGTCCCGTACGTCGGGAAGCGCTGGGTCCACCAGCTCGCCGAATATGACCGTGAGCTGGGGATTTCCTACTGGACCAAGAACTACCGGACAGGGATCGAGCACGAGGACCCCGAAGCCTTGCAGCGCCGCTACCCCTACTACGACCCGATCTCCACCCTGTCCGAAGCCGGCCAGAAATGGTGGGCCAGTCAGCACGGCTGACTTCTACATGTGCGTAGATGAAACCGGTGGTCCCGAACGTTGTTCGGGGCCACCGGTAACGGCAAGCCGCAGACGAATCAGACAGTGCCTCGCACGGTGAAAGCACCGACCGGCTTTGACGCCCGGTCTGCAGGTTGGCTGAGTACAACTGAGACATCTCATGCTGGACCAAGAACCACCTGACCAGCGCAGACGTCGCCAGCATGGGTCGACACAGACCTCCAACCTGCCCCAGAGATCCTGTCTGGCCATGCGCCGGTAGAGCCACCGAGAGACATCGGGCACCTGCACCCAACTCCGGGCGGCCCGAGGGGTAGATCTTCAGTGGTGCTCCCCAAGGCGGGCAGGTGCCGCTGCGACCGATCGCGAAACGGCCCAGGAACGGACGAGAAGATCCAGAGTGGACATTCCAAGCCGACCGACCTTGCAGCGCGAATCAACGCTCTGAAAGCCGTCCCACAGCCAATTTCTTCCACCACCTAATCGGCGCATCCTAAACAAAGTCGTGTGCGCAGAAGTATTCAGTCTTTGTGGATCTTTTCCCTGCGACTTCATGCTTCGAATACTCCCTGCCTCATAGCCAGGCAATACTCCACCACTGGCGACTGAGAGTAGTTGCTTGCAAGTGGAACTCTGCTCGGCCAGCAGCATCCTCATGTCATCCACTGCGCGAGAGCACCACCGAACGGTCGCCACCTTGATCATCGACGCCGTCACCGATGCCGTGCTGACCGCCTCGCGGCTGCTGGTCGCAATCTCGGCCGAGTCCATCGAGTCGGTCGGCGACGCGGTCACTCTCCCCAGTGTCGTCGGCTACGTGATCGTCTCGACGGTCGCGTTGTCGACCCATCGGGCCACGATGCTGAACGCGGCCAGCTGTTCCAGCGCTTCGGACTCGCTGATCTCGTCGCCGTCTTCATGGGCGTTCGGGTTCCGGATGGCGGAGAAGACACCACGAGCGAAGTTCCCGGCGCCAACATGCAGGCTTCGGAACGAATCGCCGCCGTCGTCCGCGACGATGCGGAGACGGGGTGCCCGCTGGCGGACGCGTTCGTGGAGAACGCGTCGGAGAGAAGTCTTTCAACTTGCCGATCGCCCACTCACGGTTCAGCTGTGACATGGCCAGAGACTGCCATACCCCACCGACACAACCCTCACCATGACCAGCTCATCCGAACGCCAGGGGCGTGACGGCGGAGCTGACCAAGGGCGCGAGCGAGGTTTCCGCTGAGCCGGACCGGGGCCTTGTCGGAGCCGAGCAGGTCCGCGGCTTTGGTGTAGAGCGACCCGGCGTTCGGTTGCATCGGCGCGGACGTCGTTCGCGACGCGCTCCTGGTGGGCGAGGGCGCGTTCGCGGTTGTCGAGGTCGGCCTCGATGGAATGCTGACGCCGCCAGGCGAGGTACAGGGCGACGACGACGCTGCCGACACCGATGCTGAGCCCGATCTTCAACGCGTCGAGACGGGCCTTCACCAGGTTGGGGCCGGTGAGTCCGGCGGTGGCCGGCTACCACAACGCCACCATCGCCGCCGCGGTCAGGACTGCGATCACAGCCGCGGCGGTCCACATCGCCGTCCGCGTCAACTCCGGCAACCACCGCACCGACGACGACGTCGTCGTCCTTTGACTCGGTGGGGGATGGAGGTGGCCGGTCGCCGCGGGCATCGTCAGCAACACGCTCTTGGTGCGCTTGGGTGGCCGCGGCGACGGCCTGCTGGTGGGCGAGTGTGTTCGCGGCGGTGCGTTCGGCCAGCTCGTGCGCCTCGTACTTGGCCAGGAGGTCGAGTTCGGTCGAGCGCTGACGTCGGATCCCCAGCCACAGGACGAGCACGCCGCCGAGGCCGACGCCCAGGGTGCCGCCGGTCCGGATCACATCCAGCTTCGCGCCGTCCACACCGATGCCGAGCATCAGCCACACCGCACCGACCGCGACCAGCAGCATTACCGGAATCCCCACGGCGATCACCCAGCCCGGGATCGGCCGCAACACCGGCCGCACCTCACCCGACGACGCCGGCGTCTCCAGGCCCGCCGCCCTAGTCAGCTCCGCTGGCCGTCGGGTCGATGAGGTCAGGCTCGGTGGCGGGCTGGTGGCGGCCGGGGGCCGCGGGTCGTCGGTCATGACCATCATCGTCGCGGAACGTGGCGGGAACGTTTTGGCCGCCTTCTAAGCTGTCGCCGGCTGGGCGACACACTTTCCGGTGCTGGCCGGTTGTGGCGGGGTTGTTGTTTAGTCTCCCGGCTCACGGAAGCCAGGAAGAGCCCTGAGTACCTAAGATCGGCGGCGGACGCCGTCGAGCAGTTCCGTGCGGCGCTGGCCGAGTTTCTCGAGCTGCATGTCATCAACGAAGTTGTCGGCGGGGTATGCGCCAGCGGTGTTTCCCCGGGACGGTGTGGATCCGAAGGAGATCGAGGAGCTTCGGGGGTGACCTGGCTGGCTGGGCGTGCTTCGGCGGCGATTTCGTTGACGGGTGGTTCGATCGCCGTGCAGGGGGCGGGTGTGATCGATCCGATCCAGAACTAGGTGACGATCACGCGGCCGAAGCCGTTGCAGGAGAGCGTCGATGTTCTGGGGGCCTGTGACTACGCCCTCGGCCGCATCGAGGATTTGATCTTGCGAGCGGAGGCGGAGCTCCCTCCGACGGTCGGAGCGGAGGCGATGCACGCCGCGGTCTGGGATCCGATCTCGCGGTCGTGGAACGACGGCCACTTCCGGGAGGCGGTGGCGGCGGAGTCGGTGGTGGGGATGGTGAAGGCCCGGACGGGCCGCAACGACGTGTCGACGACGTCGTTGCGGCAGCAGGCCTTCGCCAAGGACGCGCCGAAACCGGGCAGCCGCGGCAGCGCGGCGGGCTTCCACGGTGGGTCTGCCGAAGCAGGCCAGGTTCGGCAACCACGACGACACGTCCCCCGCCAGCACCAAACGGCCATCAGCCGCCCGCGGCAGCGGCAACCAGCGAGCACAACGTGCAGCCGGGCGAAATCGATCCGACCGCAGTTCACCGCGTCGCAGAGGGCGCGTGTCCACGCCGGTGCCAGCGGCAACACCGGCCCATCAGCGCGCAGCACCGCCTCGGCCAGTTCGAACAACGCATCCGTCCGCGCGGTCAGGCACCCATAGAACTCCTGACGAAACGCCGCCAGATCCCCGAGCGCGCCTTCGCGCCCGCCATCATGCACACAGATCACCGCAGCCCTTGAATGGCCTCTTCCGTACGTCGAGTGGCGGCTTTCGACTGCTTGGATGGTGGCTGTCTGAGGAGATTCTTCCAGGTCAGGGGACGTCCAGTGTGGACTACTAGCACAACGCAGGCCACCCGTAAGATGTAACGTACTAGTCACAATGGAGTAGCGCCCGGACGTGGCCAGTGCCTTTATACCGCCCGCCCGTGTGGACAACCCTCCCGCTTTGAACGCTCACGTAATTGGCTCTGAACGGTGGAGGCGACAATGACGACGGGCACGACCAGCGGCGGCAATCCAGATGCCGAGGTGAACGTGTTCGCCGTCGAACTCGAACGCTGGCGCGACGTCCGCGGGTTCTCCCGCGCCGCACTGGCGAAGGCCATGGGCTACGACCGCTCCTACGTCTCCAAGGTGCTCTCCGGCACCGAGCGCCCCTCGGAAGCCTTCGCCGGCCACGCCGAAGCCGCACTCCGCGCCGGCGGCGCCCTGCGCTACGACGACGGCGTCTACCGGCTCACCCAGCGCCGCCACCTGGTCAACCACGGCACCCAGCCGATCACCCGCTACCTGATCCGCATCTCGGTCGACCGCTTCCCGGGCGACCCTGAACGCTCGAACCAGCTCTACTCCGAAAACCCTCTGACCTGGGACGAGATCGACCTGCACGCCTGGCACGGCCGCGACCGCGCGAACCCGATGCGCTGGACCGCCCACCACGACCGAGACGCCTTCAAGGAAGTCTGGCTGCTCTTCGCCGGCGAGAACGGGCATTTTCCGTTGTATCCCGGGGAATCCTGCTGGATCGAGTACGAATACACCGTCAGCGAAGAACACTGGGGCAACTGGTTCCAACGCGCCGTCCGCTCTCGGTATGCCTGGACTTCCCCGCCGATCTCGCCACATCGGTCTGGGGCCTGCACACCTCGATGACCGCGCAGGCGATGCCGTTCGCCACCGCGATCGGCCGCGACGACACCGGCGACCGGCACATCTTCTCGTGGTCCTGCGAGGACCCGCCACTTCACGCCGGCCGACGGGCCGCCGCCCGCACCAAGCGAGGTGATGGCCTCACTCGGCATCGTACAAGACAACGACCCGGCACTGCGCCGCGTCGCCCACCGATTCGACCTGCCAGCCGAGGCCGAGGACGCCCGCCGCGTAGTGACCGCGCTGAACTCGGCCTGCGAACGGGTCGGCCAAGCCCACACTTTCGGCAAGGGTATGGGCATCGCAGCCCCGCAGATCGGGATCGACCGCCCCGCAGCCATCGTCCGCACACCAGACGGCGAGGCACTCACCCTGTTCAACCCCACCATCATCGAATCCAGCGGCGACACCGACGAACAATACGAGGGCTGTCTGTCCTTCTTCGACGTCCGCGGCCAAGTCCCACGCTCGCACATCATCCACGTTGAACACACCACCATCGACGGCACCACGAAGATCACCGTGTTCGAGCGCGGCGTCGCCCGGCTGGTCGCCCACGAGCTCGACCACCTGCACGGCACGCTCTACACCGATCGCATGCACGACGGCACGGCACCGATCCCGGTCGAGCAGTACCGCGGAACCGGAACCACCTGGAAGTACTGACACCCCGGTCGGCAGTCCAAACCTGGCCACGACGGTCGACGCTTGCGATCCGATGAGCGCGCCCGCCACCCGCGTTGTCGCGAGGCCGAAGCGATCCTGGACGCGCCCGGAAGCCGGAGCCGAGGACCGGGTCTCCGTGCCACTGGCCCACTCCCCGCACGTCGCGCTGGCCTCGGTCTATCGCCGCGACACGACGGCGAGCTTCGCCCCCGAGACACTCGGCAACTAGCGCGGGCGCCTTCCGGTGGGGCTTGCCAATCTGACCTCCGGTACAGATAACCCGGCGGTCGAACGTCACCGGACTATCGTGGTGCAGTGTTCCTTCCTACGTTGACCGAGCCAGTCGAACTCATCGAGGTGATTCGTCTCGGCGACAACGAACTGGTGGCCATCTGGGAAGCAGCAGAGGCCCGCACCGCGCTCACGTTGGTGGCCGCTCTGCCCAAGGGCGAGCTCAAACGATGCTTCATCCCAGGCTGGAAGATCCTGGCGCACAGCGCCACGCAGTTCCTGTTCGAGATCAGCTTCTGCTTCCGATGCGACGGCGCGCTACTGCGCGGCCCCACCGTGGACCCCGAGCAAGAGATAATTCACGGCTTCGACTCAGAAGACTCCACCAGTCGAGAGCTGCTGGCGCGGCTACGAGCGGCAGCCGAGGCTTGAGGTCTGCGGCGGCCCGCTCGGGGGCAGGCCACGTGGTCAACCCACTGTCCGTGGCGAGTCGGGTCGTCGGTCGGTGCGTTCGCCGCCGAGCGCCGACCGTTCCGGGGCGTCCTGGAGCCGGTGGGCCACTCGCATGGTCGGTAACGACAGCGTCCCACTCACCGAGACCGGTTGGGCACTCGTGTTACCTGTTCCGCGTGGCCCCGGGCGCGCCTGATGGTCTGACCGGCATTCGGGCGAGGACGTCGAGTTGCCTGAGCACCCGCTTGGCGTCGGCGTCGCGGCCTTGTTCCTGGTATAGCTCCAGTGCCCGCCGCCAGGCGGCGCGGGCAAGGGCGTGGTCGCCGAGGGCTGCGTGGGGGTGGCCGAGGTTGTCGAGGGTGTCGGCGGCTTCGGTGGTGTTGCCGACACCGCGGTACAGGGTGAGGGCCTGCCGGTAGTGGCCGATGGCCCGTCGGTGGTGTCCGGTGTGGTGGTCGATGAAGCCCAGGCTGTCCAAGGCGTCCGCCTCGCCGTCGAGGTCCTCATAGTGCCGGTGCAGGACAAGGGCGGCCTGGCAGTGCTCGCGGGCGGTGTCGTACTCGCCGAGACGGGCGGCGGTCCAGCCCACCGCGTTGAGCGCGACGGCTTCCCAGACCGGTGAGTCGACGACGCGGAAGAGGTCCAGGGCATGGCGGGCGTGCTCCAGCGCCTTCCGGTCGTCCCCCCGCTGCTCCCACGCCCACCCGAGGGCATGGTGGGTATGGGCCTGCTGAGTGGGCTCGTCGTGGTATTCGGCCAATTCGAGGGCTTCCTGCAGATGGAGAATGGCTTGCTCGTGGTGGTCCAGCTCGGCATGCGCGTGGCCGAGGAGCCGGTGGGCGAGGATACGAGCGGTGGGATCGGGCAGTTGGTCGGCGGCTTCGGTGGCGACCTCCCATACGGCCAGGTCGTCGTGATGGCGGCCCCGCCGGCGGTGGAAGGTGCTCAAGGTCCAGGCGATCCGCCACACAGTGTGGTGGCGGCGGTGAGCGGCCGCGGTGTGCTGCGCGGCAAGCAGGTGCGGGTGGTGGGTGTCCAGCCACGCCCACGCGGCCGGTCGGTCGGTCAGCGACTGGGGGTGAGCGTCGGGAACGGGAGGGTCGAGCTGGATCGGCGGACGATAAGGGTCCAGGAGCCTTTCGGCGGTATAGGCGGTGTGCAGGTGGAAGTCGACCACGCGGTCCAGCGCGGCCCGCCGTACCGGCTCAGCCACGTCGTCGGCGAGACTGGTGGCGTAGGCACGGACCAGGTCGTGCATGGCATACCGACCACCCGCGCGCCGATCGAGCAGGGAGTGATCCTCCAGGACACGCAAGGTCCTGCGGGTATCGGTCGGCGGCAGACCGCTCAAACACGCGGCGGCGGGCAGGTCGATGTCCGGGCCGGGAGCCAGCCCGAGCAGCGCGAACACCGTCCGCTGCCGGTCGGTGAGCCACCTCAGGGACCAGGACAGCACCGCGGGCAGGCTGGCGGCGGGGTCGATGTCGTGGTCGAACATCTCCAGGCCCAGGTCGCGAAGTTCGGCGACGAACTCAAGCAGTGGGATCTTCGGGCGGGTGGCGGCGTGACGGGCGGTGATCGCCAAGGCCAGCGGATGGCGTCCGCACAGCTCGGTCAGCTCGTCGGTCACCTCGGGCGTGGCGTCGGCCCGTTGCTCGCGCAGCCGCGTGGCCAGCAGCGCGCGGGCCTCGCCGCGGGTGAAGATGTCCAGGGACAGGTGACGGGCGCCGTACCGGTCGATCAACGAGGGGAGCCTGGTGCGGCTGGTGACCAGCACGGTGCACGAAGTGCCACCGGGCAGCAGCGGGACGACCTGGTCGGCGGTGGCGGCATTGTCCAGCAGGACCAGTATCCGCTTACCCGCGACCAGGCCCCGGTACAGCGCGGCGAGTGCGTCCAGGTCCGACGGGAGCCCAGCGGGATGGACGCCGAGGGCGCTGAGGAACCCTCGCACCGCATCGGCCGGGTCGGTCGGGTGTCCGGTGGGGCTGAACCCCCGCAGGTCGACGAACAGTTGCCCGTCAGGGAAGCGGTCTAAGTTGCGGTGCGCCCACGCGAGCGCCAGCCAGGTCTTGCCGATCCCGCCCACCCCACCGATGGCCGAGATCACCATCGTCCTTGCCGCCGCCTGGCCCGGCTGTGGGCGCGGCACTACGTCGTCTCCGGTGGCGGTCAGGACTCGGTCCAATTCGGCCAGTTCGGGAACGCGGCCGGTAAACAACGCGGGAGCGGCAGGCAATTGGCGGGGCACCCCCCGTGATCGGTCCGTCTCCGCGCTGGGGACGGCCAGGACAGGGTCGGCGGCGAGGATCTGCTGGTACATCTGTTGGAGGGGTGGCCCGGGATCGGTGCCCAGCTCGTCGGCCAGCCGGGTGCGCAGCCGTTGATAGTGGTCCAGGGCGTCGGCTTGGCGGCCGCTGCGGTACAGCGCGAGCATGAACTGTCCGGCCAGCCGCTCGTCCAACGGGTGGACGGCGTGCAGGGAGGCCAGATCGGCGAGCAGGGCGGTGTGCCGGCCGGTGCGCAGTCGAAGGTCGGCGTAGTCCAGTTCGGCGGCCCACCGCTGCCGGTCCAGCTCGGCGCGCATGGTGTGCATCCACGGCGTATCCAGGCCCGCGCAGGGCTCTCCCCGCCACAATTCCAATGCCTGCTTGAACAACGCCGTCGCATCATCATCGTTGTCCGCGGCGCGGGCGGCGGCGAGCAGCCTGCGGAACCGGTGCAGGTCCACTGCGTCCTCATCGACGTTCAGCACGTAGCCGCCATCCCGGTGCACGATGCCGGCCTCGTCGCTGAGCCGCAGGGATCGACGCAGGCGAGACAGATAGCCGTACAGCGTGTCCCTGCCGCCGCCTGGGATTCGTTCACCCCAGGCGCGGTCGAGGAGTTGATCGGCCGACAGCCACTGGTTGGCCTCGATCAGCAACACCGCCAGCACAAACCGCTGCCGGGCATGGCCCAGCTCGACCGGCCGGTCATCGATCCACGCCGCCACCGGACCCAACACACGGAACCTCACCACCATCGCGAACATCCCCCCAACCGGCGTCCCCGTCAGCGCCGGTTTAGCAGTGGTGTCCGGCGATTGCAGGTTTCCCGCAGGTTTTCCCTCGAACAGCCGAGCACCATGACGGACGAGGCGGACAAACGGAACGGGACACGCTCACCACACTCGTCACCCGAACGCCATTGTCAAAAAGAAACCGGTCGGGAGGCCCCGGTCTTCGCACACACACCCGCTCAACGCGGTGACACTACGCCGTGTCTCGGATTGCCCCCTCTCGCGTGATCACTCGTTCACACAACCAGAAGGGTATTTCGATGGTTAGACGCGTGATTGTTCTTCTTCTCGCTGTCATCACGTCGATCAGCTTGGCTTCCAACACTTCAGCTCAGGCCGCACCCGTTGCGGCTGCTGACCGGGCGGTCGTCACGACGCTCTCCGACGCCCAGATGGACAGGATGATCGCCGAGGCCGCCGCCACCCTGCCCGCCCCGGGCGGCGCCGAGTGGGCGGCACGCGAGGCCGCGCCGCAGACGTTCACCCTGCACCCGCGCACCGGCACGGCAAGGACCGCCGCGGTCGTGGTCTGCTCGGCGTTCAGCCAGGTTCTGCGTAACGACGGTGGCGGTTTCTTCCTCGCCATCGGTGAGGCGTCCTCGTCCTGCCAGGCACCGGTCGACTACCTCAGCGCGAAAGCCACGCTGTACTTCTGGGTGCCCGACCTGAACCGCTGGGAGATCGCTTCGTACGGCAGCCTGGCCCTCGACTTGCCCTACAAGAGCCCGGGCGAGCCAGTCACCAGCGTCGCCAGCTCCAACTGCCGGGCCGCCTACTTCACCGTGCTCGGTATCCACGAAGCCCGGCTGGGCCGCAGCATCGCCACCGCCCGAACCGAGTCGAACTACAAGCAGTTCACCTGCGGCTGACCGGCCACGGTGGCGGGACCCGGCTTACCTGAGTTGCCGGTCCCGCCACCGGTCCAGGACACGTGGATCGGCTTGACGCCCCAGTTCTCTCGAGCGCACGCAAACCCGGCCGACATGAACAGGAAGGGATCGAGCCGCAACTGGCTCCCAAGACTGGGTCGATTCCCGGCAGCTCGAACTGCCCCGTTGGCCACGAAATGGGAAGCAAGCCTTGCCGACGACCAGCACTGACGCGGGAACGGCGCCCGGTCACCCTCTATCCGACCAGAACGCACACCGGCCTGGACTGGCTACACCCGGCCACAGCAAGACCAGTAGGGGCGTCTGTCGGTCACCTGGATCGGCCCGGCGGGAAGCAGCATGTCTGCCGAGGCCTTGAGGTCGGCGACGGTCCACCATCGGCGTTCGAGGACGCTCGCGCGTTCGTTCGCGGTTGGGGTGAGGGCCGCGGTGGGCTTGATGTCGCTGATCCTGGCGAGGAAGACGTGATCGAGACGACTGGGTTCCGGCCTCACGCATGAGCCGCTCGACCCGTTTGCGGTTGACCGGCAATCCGAGCGAGCGCCAGTTCCGCATGCACTCGCGGAGAGCCATAGGTTCCTCGTGAATCGGCATGGATTTGTTCGATGTTTTCAGCAGCAACGCGTTCCCTTCCTGGCGTGCCGAGGCTGGCCGGTCTCGCCATTCGCAATAGTCGGACCGAGACACGTTCAAGACCCGGCAGGCCTCCGTGACATCGATACCCGTTCGCGGCGAGTTCGTGGAACAGCGGGAAACGTTACTTTGGGAGGATGTTCTTCCGTGCGAAGTACGCGGCCGCGCGTTTCAAGATCTCGTTCTCCAGCGCAAGCTGCCGGTTCTTCCGGCGAAGCTCGGCAAGTTTCTCTTTTCTCTCCGCTGGTCAGCTTCGTTGTCGAGCCGTTCTCGTCGGCGTCGGCCTGAGCCAGCCTTGACGTGAAAGCGGGAATCAGCCCCTTCGTCCTGATGCCCGCCGGGCACCTTCAGGGGCCTGGCCGGAGATTCCGCCCTTGGGCAACATGGGTGTGCCTCGTTCACCGCGTCGCCAGCACACGACCCAAGCCCAGGTTTGGCGGGCTCATCTCATCAGCATGCCGTAAACGTGGCGGAACACGGCGCACTCGAGAGAACCGTCTTCTGAATTCGCGCGGAATAGGATATGTCGCTAAGGCTTCCGAAGAAATTTACGCCTGAATCTATAATAGTGAAAGTTTGGGCTGGTCACCCGCTTGGTGGATTACAGGTACCGGGAAAGTATTGCTATCGTATTCGCGTCAAGTCGATCAGGTAGGGGAAGGTCGCACTGACTGGCAAGTCTTTCGCAATGTTGTACGGACTTGCTCGAAAAGCATTTGTGAAAAGTGTGAAGCTGCGGGACTCCGATTAATTCCGCCGCGACTGGACCTTTGTCATACTGTGCCGCGGGGCCAAGGAAATGGCCTAGTCAATCCGAGGAGATTTCATGCTTCGACAGCTTTTCGGACGTGAGTCCATCGCGTCCTTGGGGATCAAACCGTTAGTCGTCATGGCAGCAGCCAGTGCCGCTCTCTTCGCCGCGCCGGCAGCGGCATCCGCCGCACCGGCCGGCACGGTCACGCCGGTTGCCCAGGATCAGGCCGCCACCTCCATCTCAGGCACCGCGAGCAGCGAGCGCGCCGACGCCGGCATCGCTGCCGTCTTCGACTGCCGGTACTTCAGCCGTGCACCGTTCCAGGTGCTCCAGTTCACCTGCCTGGTGCAGTCCGGTCACCTCAGGACGGTCGTGAACTGCGCCGACGGGCGGCGGGTCAGCTGGAGCGTGGGACCGAGGCCCAACTGGCAGACCTTCAGCCTCAGCTGTGCGCCCGCCCAATTCACCACCTTCGACTACTACACGCGCGGCTGACATATTCCAGAAGGCCCGACAGGACCGCAGTCCCCGCGTGGACTGCGGTCCTGTCCGTGGCGCCGACCGCTAGCCTGCGTCTTTCACGGGGTGTGATGTAGATCAGGTTCTGAAATGGAGGAAGTGCCTGTCCCGTAAGGAAAACTTGGGCTTGCGAAGGTCCAGGATTCACTCGGCAGGAAGGCACTTCCCTGGTGCAGGCTAGCAAGCTGTCACGGGTCCAGGTCACCGCGGACGGACAGGGCTGGTGTCGCGGGCCGGGGTGGCGTTGCTGCGGGAGCTGACGGTCGCCACCGGTCTGGGGACTGGCTGGTCGGACGCACTGCTCGACACCTACGACGGGATACCAGCTCACCTGCCGGGGCGGGTTTTGGCTGATCTGGCGGTGATGATCGCTGGTGGTGGTGACGCGCTGGCGCACTTGGCGACGCTGCGGGACCGGGACAAACTCTTCGGCCCGGTGGCCGTGATGAGTCCTGTCATCTGGTCACGGCTCGTGACCAGGATCGTGCAGGACGAGCCCCCGGGCAACAGTGGAAGAACCTGCGCGGTGTCCCGTGCGTTGTCGAGGACGATCAACATGTGCCGGTCCGCCACGCTGCTGCGGTACATCGCCGTCCGGGCGTCGGGATCGGCGGGGATCCGCGTCGACTCGACACCGAGCGCCTCGAGGAATCTGCGCAGGACCACGTGTGGCGAGCGCGGCTCATGTTCTGGTCCGAATCCCCCGAGATCGACGAAAAGCTGCCCATCGGGAAAGCGGTGCAGATTCCGGTGAGCCCAGTGCAGCGCGAGCCATGTCTTGCCCGCTCCCCCGACACCCCGGACGACGGCGATCGTCACGCCCGACCTCGCGTGCGTCTCGGACGCCAACTCCGCGTCGAGGACCTCGATATCGCGCGTACGGCCAACAAAGGAGCGCGGCTGCGCCGGCAGCTGACGCGGAACAACGGCCTCCGGCCGAGGAGGAGGTTCTGCCGCCTCGACGGTGGGCGGTCCCGCTTGATCGGGCAGGCAGATCCAGCCGAGAGCGTCGGTCTCTCTAACTGAGATCCGGACCATACGAAATGTCGCGGGGTCAAGCACGCCGCTGTGGCGAACGACCTCGTCGAAGAACCAGGCCGAGGTGATCAACGCGAGCACGCCCGGCGATCTCTGCAGCGCGCCTTTCAGGACTCTGGCCTCGAGAAGGCGGAACGCGAGGTTGATCGAGGCTGAGGTCACGCCATGGTCGTCAAAAGTCACTTCGCCTGCGTACGAAAACCAAGAATCCTGCTCCAGAAGGCACCGCCTGGCAAGTAGTCACGCCGCCCAAAACGGTCGCCGGTGCCGTAATCGTCGTACACCAAGGAACGCTCTACAAAGTCCCGCAGGTCGACGGTGAACCCAGATGACGCGAACGCCATCGCCGCCACGACGTACCGGAACAGGTTGCTGGTCTCTTGGCCGTGCCAGGCGTTCTCGAAACGCGGTTTCCTCGCCCAGCGGCAACCGTGACCGCGAGGCGTGAAAGTCGCGATTCACAGTGCTCACCACACTTGAATCCTCGCAGTCGTGGCGGGTGTACCCGCCAAGTGCGTGGCTCCGGTGACCAAGATCCGGAGCCACGCACCTGCCCAGGTCCGTGCACCGGCGCACGGGGGTCGAGTTCGGCGCGTCTACTGCGAAGCCATCCGTTCGCGGAGGCTGCGCGGCCGCATGTCGGTCCAGACCTCGTCGACGTGGTCCATGCACTCTTGACGGCTGCCCCGGGGTCCCGTGGCGTGCCAGCCCGCCGGGATCTCCTTGTCCGACGGCCAGAGGGAGTACTGTTCTTCGTCGTTGATCAGGACCTGGTAGGTGTTTTCGTCAGCCATTCGACTTTCCTTTCGTATCCAGCATTTCCGTTTCCTCGGGTAGGTCTGCGGTGGTGTCGTCGACACGCCGGGGAAACCGGCGCAGCGTCGGGTTGAAGGTGGCCAGAAGGGTGACCGCGGCGATCGCCCCCGCGCAGACGAGCACGGCGGTGCCGCCCGGCAGCGCGTCGACCAGCCAGCCGCCGAGCGCGGGGCCCGCCGCGGCGGCCAGGCCGCCGGTCACGCCCATCACGCCGCCGAGCCGTCCGCGCAGCGCGTCGGGGGTGAGCAGCAGCTGGTAGGTGCTGATGGTGGTGTTCGCGGCGGGCGGGAGGAACGCCATCGCCGCGAACAGCAGGCCCATCAGGTATCCATTGTGGACGAACACCGCCAGCGGGGTGAGCACGGTCAGTGCCCAGAACACGCTGATGATCATCACGTACGGACTGAGCTTGCGGTGCAGGTACGGCGCGGCCAGCGCGCCGAGGATGCCGCCGCCGCCGAGCATCGCGGCCATCACGCCGATCTCGCCAGCCGGGACGCCGCGCGAGTCCGCCAGCACGATGATCACCAGGTAGTACGCGCTGAAGAACAGGTTCAGGCAGATCGCGCACACCGCGGTGATCCGCACGTGCGGCTGGCGCCACACCCAGCGCAGCCCCGCGACGATCTCCCGGCCCAGATGCGGGGTCGCCGTCCGGTGTTCGATCGGTTTCGGCGGCAGCCGCACGAACAGCAGGGCGATGAAGGCGACCACATGGGCGATGACGTCGAAGACGAACGGCACCATCCGGCCCAGGGCGAACAGGAACCCGCCGAGCGCCGTGCCGGACAGCTGCCCGGCGCTTGACCGTGCCGCGTTCATCGCCACCGCCGACGGCACCTGAGCCACGGTGACCAGCCGTGGCAGGCTCGCCTCCTCGGCGGGTTCGAACAGCGCCCGGCACAGCCCCATCACCGCGGCGACGGCGATCATCATCGCCACGTTCGCCACACCCCACCACAGCGCCGCGACCAGAGCGGCGGCCGCGAGGCCCTGCACGGCCTCGCAGGCCAGCATGATCTTCTTGCGGTTCCAGCGATCCACCAGCGCCCCGGCGGGCAGCCCGGCGGCGAGCTGGGCGATCGCGACCGCGCCGAGCACCAGACCGGACTGCGCCGCCGAGCCGGTGACCGCCAGCACCAGCAGCGGGAAGGCGATCATCGACGTGCTGAAACCGGCCTCCGAGATGACCTGGCCGCCCCACAACAGGCGGTAGTCGCGGTTGCGCGACAACAGCGTCGTCATGCCGGCTCACCCCGGACGTCTCGGGCCATCCTGCGCAGGGCCGTGGCGAAGTCCGTGGCGACCGACTCCACCGTCGCCCGGTCGTGCCGATCCGGGCGGTGGAACCAGGAGAACTCGAGCCGTCCCTCCTGGACGCCGCCGACCACCTCCAGCAGATGGCCGCCCGGATCCGCCGGATCCTGCTCGTGGCCGATCGGCGCGTGCGATGCCCGGTAGAGCCCGGTTCCGGCGGCGGTGTCGTCGCCCTGCCCGAGGTAGTTGAACGAGATCTGCGGGGAGCGCCCGCCGAGCTCGGGGAATCTCCGCTGGCGGAGCGCGCCGAAGCCGAAGCCGTTGCCGGGCACCGCCCGCAGCTGCCTGCGCACGGACTTCACCAGGTCACGCCAGCGCGGCTCGTCCGCGGTGGTGACTTCGAGTGCCAGCGGGAACAGCGTGGTGAACCAGCCGACCGTGCGGGTGAGGTCGACGTCGTCGAAGATCTCCTCCCTGCCGTGGCCTTCCAGATCCACCGCGACCTGCTCCTCGCCAGTCCATCGCGCCAGCGCCCAGGCCAGTGCCGCGAGCAGGACGTCGTTGATGCGGGTGCGGTAGGCGCCCGGGGCGAGGTGCAGCAGCGCGTCGGTGTCGTCGGCGTCGAGCCGGACGGTCACGGACTCCGACGGGGTGCCGGGGACCGGCACGACCTGGTCGACGGGCAGCTCGCAAGCAGGCAGCGCCCGCGACCAGTGGTCGCGCTCGTGGTCGAGCCCGCCGCCCTCGACGAACTCCCGCAGCCGGCGCGACCAGTCCAGGAACGACGTCGTCTTCGCGCCGAGGTCGACGGGTTCGCCGTCGGCCGCCTGCCGGTAGGCCCGCTCGAGGTCTTCCAGCAGGATCCGCCAGGACACCGCGTCGATCACCAGGTGGTGCGCGGCCAGGAACAGCAGCGGCCCCGGTTCGCGGGCGAACAGCACGGCCTTGAGCAGCGGAGGCGCGGACAGGTCGAACCCGGCGTGCGCCTCGTCGGCGACCTCCTCCATCCGCGCCCGCTGTTCCCCATCGTCCACTGTGGACACGGTTTCGATCCGCAGCGCCGTCGACGACCCGACGGGATCGTTGTGCTGCCGCCATTCCCCCTCGACGCGTTCGAAACGCATCCGCAGCGCGTCGTGGTGTGCGATGACGGCGTCGAGCGCCTGCCGCAGCACCTCCGGATCCACCGCCGGATCCAGTTCGACGAGAACGGACTGGTTGAAATGATGTGGGTTGGCGGTGTACACGTCGAAGAACCATCGCTGGATCGGGGTCAGTGGTACTTCCCCCGCGACGGCCTCCCGCTCGTCCGGTTCGGCTTCGACGGGGGTGACGACCTTCGCCAGTTCCGCGACGGTCCGGTGCCGGAACAACGCCTTCGACGTCATCCGCCAGCCCGCCTGCCGGGCGCGGTGCACCACCTGGATGCTGAGAATGGAGTCACCACCCAGCTCGAAGAAACCGTCCTGGGCCCCGACCCGGTCGAGGCCGAGGACTTCCGCCCAGATGTCGGCGAGCGCCCGTTCCACCGGCCCCTGTGGTTCCGTGAACGTCGCCGTCGCCACCGGCGCCTCCGGCTCGGGCAGCGCCTTGCGGTCCAGCTTCCCGTTGCGGTTCAACGGAAGCGCGTCGAGCGGCACGAACGCCGACGGGATCATGTACTCGGGCAGCGAACGGCCGAGGAATTCCCGCAGCGCGGCCGTGTCCGGGGCGTCCGCCGCGGGCACCAGATAGGCGACCAGACGTGCCTGTCCGTCGTCCCTGCGAGCCACGACGACGGCTTCGGTGACACCGGGATGGCTTCGCAAGACGGCTTCGACCTCTCCCGGCTCGATCCGGAAACCCCGGATCTTGACCTGCTCGTCGACGCGGCCGAGGCACACCAGTTCGCCGTCGTGCCGGCGGATCACGACGTCACCGGTGCGGTACATCCGCTCCCCCGGCTCGCCGAACGGGCACGCGATGAACCCGGCCGTGGTCAGCCCCGGCAGCCCGAAGTACCCGCGCGCCAGTCCGTCGCCCGCGACATACAGCTCGCCCGCGATCCCGGCCGGGACCGGGTTCAGCCGGGCGTCGAGCACGTACAGCCGCGTGTTCCAGATCGGATGCCCGATCGGAACCGCGCCCGCGGCCAGTTCCTGTCCTGGCCCGACGCGGTACTCCATACAGCCGACGGTGGTCTCGGTCGGGCCGTACTCGTTGATCACCACCACGCCGGGGTGGTCCGCGCGCCAGGCGTCGGCCACCGAGCCGAGAAGCTGGTCCCCGCCTACCACCAACTCATCGGTCGGTGACAGATCGTCGTCCATGACGTCGAGGAGCGGCAAGTGGCCCGGTGTGGCCTTGAGGAAGGTGGGCGGCCGCTGTGCCGGGGTGCCCGCCACCCGGATCCGGCCGCCCGCGAGCAGCGTGCCGTAGAGCGTGGTCACCGTGAGGTCGAAGGAGACCGACGAGTGCAGCACGGCCGTTCCGCTCAGGCTGGGATACGTCTCGGCCGCCCAGCGGAGGAAGTTCAGCAGCCCGCCGTGGGTGGTGATCACGCCCTTGGGCTTGCCGGTCGACCCGGAGGTGTAGATCACGTACGCGGGGTGGTCGGACAAGGGCCGCACTCCAGGGTCGGTCTCCGGCCACCCCGCGGTGTCCAGTACCGCTTCCCGGTCGTGGAGCACCGCCAAGGGCCGGGAATCGCCGAGCACGGCGGAAATCCGTTCCGGTGGATACATCGGGTCGATCGGGACGTAAGCGGCACCGGATTTGAGCACGGCGAGCAACGCCACCAGCAGTTCCGCCGAGTTCGGCAGCACGATCCCGATCCGGTGTTCCGGTCCGGCCCCGGCCGCGATCAGCCGGTGGGCCAGCCGGTTGGCGTGCCGCTCCAGTTCGGCGTAGGTGAGGGTGACGCCGACGTCGGTGACCGCGGGCGCGTCCGGGGTCCGCTCGGCCTGTGCCCGCACCAGTTCCGGCAGCGTGGCCGCGCCCAGCGGCCGCGCGGTGTCGTTCAGCGTATGCAGGAGATGGTGCTGTTCGACGGCGGTCAGCAGCGGCAGTTCGCCGAGCGGACGGTCCGGGGCGGCGGTGACGCCTTCGAGGATGAGCCGCAGCCAGCCGGTCAGCCGTTCGATGGTGGCCGGGTCGAACAGGTCGGTGTTGTAGTTGACCGCCCCGCGTAGGCCGCCGTCGTGTTCCTCGAACTGCACGAGCAGGTCGAACGCCGCCGTCGCCGAGGGCAGCGCGATCTCCTCGGCGGCCAGCGCGCCGCCGTCGGGCACCGGGTCGCCGGTGTTCTGCAAGGCCACCATCGCCTGGAACAGCGGCGTACGGCTGACGTCGCGCTCCGGCTGCACGGCGTCCACGACCCGCTCGAACGGAACGTCCTGATGGGCGAAGGCGCCGAGGACGGTCTCCCGGACCGATGTCAGCAGCTCGCGGAACGTCGCCTTGGCGTCCACTGTGGACCGCAACACCAGGGTGTTGACGAAGAAACCGATCAGCCTTTCCAGTTCCGGCCGCTCGCGGCCGGACGTCACCGTGCCCACCGCGACGTCGTCCTGCCCCGACCACCGGCCCAGCAGCACCTGGCAGGCGGCGACCAGCGTCATGAACAGCGTGCCGTCCTGACCTCTGGCGAGAATCTTGAGCGCGGTGACCAGTCCGGGTGGGACGTCGAAGGCGTACCAGTCGCCGTTCGTGGTGCGCACCGCGGGCCGGGGCCGGTCGGTGGGCGGCTCCAGCGGTGGCACGCCGTCGAGCCGGTCGCGCCAGTAACCGAGCTGATCCGCCAGCAGTTCGCCTTCGACGACCTGCCGCTGCCACACGGCGAAGTCGGCGTACTGGATCGGCAAGTCCGGCAGCTCCGGCTCCGCGCCGCGGACGAACGCCGTGTAGAGCGCGTCGAGGTCACCGGCGAGCACGCCGGACGACCAGCCGTCGGTGACGATGTGGTGCAGCACCAGCGTGAGCACGTGCTCGTCCGGGGCCAGCCGGATCAGCCTCGCCCGCAGCAGCGGGCCGGTCCGCAGGTCGAACAGTTGTCGCACCTCGCGTTCCAGCGTCTGGTCCAGCGCGGCCGAGCGGTCCTCTTCGGACAGTCCGCCGAGGTCGTCCAGCGGCAGTTCCACCGCGTACGGAGCGCCGACGAGCTGGACGCCGTGCCCGCTGTCCGTGTCGAACGTCGTCCGCAGTGCCTCGTGCCGGGCGACCAAGGCGGTCAGCGCGTCGGTGAGCGCCGCGACATCGAGTTCGCCACGCAGCCGCAACGCCGTCGGCGACACATACTCCGTGCTGCCCGGTTCGTATTCGTCGAGGAACCACAGGCGCTGCTGCGCGAACGACAGCGGCAGCGGGCCGTCGCGGTCGGTCACCGGGATGGCCCGGCCTGCCGGTCCTCGATCGGCCACCGCGGCGGCGAACCGGCCAAGGACCGGGTCGGAGAACAACGCACGCGGGGACACGTCCGCGTCGAACGCTGCCCGCACTCGCGACACGATCCGCATGCTGAGGAGGGAATCGCCGCCCAGTTCGAAGAAGTTGTCCTCGACACCGACCCGCTCCACGCCGAGCACGTCGGACCAGATCTCGGCCAGCGTGCGCTCGGCAGAGGTCCGCGGTGCCACGTACGTCGTGCCGGTGCCGCTGCTCTCCGGCACGGGAAGCGCACGCCGGTCGACCTTGCCGTTGCGGGTCAGCGGCAGCCGGTCGAGCACCACGAAGGCGGACGGCACGAGGTGGCCGGGCACGGCGCGGCGCAGCCAGGCCCGCAGTTCGGTGACGTCGGGCGCCTCGGCGCCGGGCACGACGTAGGCGGCCAGCCGCCGGTCTCCCGGCTCGTCTTCGCGGACGATGACGACGGCCTCGGTGACGGCGGGGTGTCCGAGGAGGGCCGCTTCGATCTCACCCGGCTCCACGCGGAAGCCGCGGATCTTGACCTGCTCGTCGACCCGGCCCAGGTAGTCCAGTTCCCCGCCGGTCGTCCAGCGGACGCGGTCGCCCGTCCGGTACAGCCGCTCGCCGGGCCCGCCGAACGGGTTCGCGACGAAGCGGTCGGCGGTGAGGCCGGGACGGCCAAGGTAACCCCGGGCGAGTTGGACGCCGGCGAGGTACAGCTCGCCGGGCACGCCAGCCGGGACCGGTGAGAGCGTCCGGTCCAGCACGTAGGCCCGCACGTTCCCGCTCGGCCGCCCGATCAGCGGCTTGTCCCCGTGCACGCGGCGGAACACCGAGTCCACCGTGACCTCGGTGGGGCCGTAGTAGTTGTAGACGGCCGTGCCGGGGATGCCGGCCAGGTCACGCCACAACGCCTCGCCGATCGCCTCGCCGCCGACCATCAGGGTGCCGGGCCGGTGCGCACCGGCCAGCAGCCCGTCGGCCAGCAGCTGCTGGAGGTAGGACGGCGTGAGGTCGAGGAAATCGATCCGCCGCTCGTCGACGTAGCGGGCGACGGCGCGCGGATCGACACGGGTGTCGTCATCGAGGACGTGCAGCTCGTGTCCGTCCACAAGGAACAGCAGGCCGTCCCACGAGGTGTCGAAGGAGAACGCTGCGGTCAGCGCCGCGCGCATCCGGGTCTTGGCGGCGTCGGCCAGGTAGACGCGGCGGTGGTCGGCCAGCAGGTTCAGCAGAGCGCGGTGCTCGACGACCACGCCCTTGGGCAGTCCGGTCGACCCGGAGGTGTAGATGACGTACGCAGCGTGGTCCGCCTCGGCGCCGGGTAGCTCACATGGTGAGGGCCGGTCGCACCATTCGCGGACCTGGGCCGGGTCGTCGAGCACGACAGCCGGGCTCGCGTCCCGCAGCAGCCACTCGAACCGCGCGGCGGGCAGGTCCGGGTCCACCGGCAGGTACACCGCGCCCGCCTTGAAGATCGCGAGGACCGCGATGACGGCTTCGGCGGAGCGGGGCAGCACCACCGCGACCACTCGCTCCGGGCCGGCGCCCTGCGCGATCAGGGGGCCTGCCAGCCGGTCCGACCGCTCGTCCAGCGCCGCGAAGGTCAGGACGGTGTCCCCGAAGACCAAAGCGGTCTCGTGCGGGGTGCGGGCCACGTGGGCGCGGAACACGTCCAGCACCGTGCCCCCGGGAACGTCGAGCGCGGTGTCGTTCCAGTCCACCAGCAGCCGTCGGCGCTCCGCGTCGCCCAGCGGGGACAACTCGGTGACGCGGCCGTCCGGCTCCTCGGCGATCCGCCGGACCAGCCTGGCCAGACGTTCCGCCAGCCGTTCGGCCGTCGCCGCGTCGAACAGCCGCGGGTCGTAGGACAGTTCCAGCCCGAGCCGTTCGTGCAGGTACGCCGTCAGGTTCAGGGGGAAGCTCGTGGTGTCGAGCGAGTCGACGTCCCGGACCACGACACCGTCGCCGCCCGCCGCGTCGTCGATCGGGTAGTTCTCGAAGACGACGACGCTGTCGAACAGGCCGGTCCCCGCCGGCACGTCGGTCAGCGCCTGCAGCTGCGCCAGTGACAGGAAGTCGAACCGCCGCGAGTCCGCCTGCTCAGCCTGCGCCTCGCGCAGCCAGGCCGCGACGGTCTGTCCACTTCGGACTCGCATTCGCGTGGGCACGGTGTTGATGAACATGCCGATCATGGACTCGACCCCGGGCAGTTCGGCCGGACGCCCGGACACCGTCGTGCCGAACAGCACGTCCTGCTCGCCGCTGTAGTGCGCCAGCAGCAGTGCCCAGGCGCCCTGCACCACGGTGTTGACGGTCAGCGCCGCGCGCTTCGCCATGGTGTGCAACCGCCGTGACTCTTCGGGGGAGAGTTCGAGCAGTACCGTTTCGCCGGATTCGGCGCGGTGGGCCTCGACCGGCGGCCGGTCGTACGGCAACGGCGTTGGCGCCTCGACACCGGCGAGGACGTGACGCCAGTAGCGTTCGGCCTCCTGGCCGTCCTGCTCGGCCAGCCAGCCGAGGTAGTCGCGGAACGGGCGCCGGGACGGCACTTCCGGCCGCCGCCCGCCGACGAGTGCCGCGTACCGCTCGCACACTTCGCCGAAAGCCTGCGCGGTGCTCCAGCCGTCGAGCAGGACGTGGTGCGAGGTCCACACGCACTGGACCTCGTCGTCGGTCAGCCGTGCGATCGCCAGGCGCATCAGCGGCGCGGCCGTCAGGTCCATGCCCGCGGCGAGGTCGTCCGCAAGCAGGTCGGCCAAAGCGGTCTTCTGGTCCTCTTCGGACAGTCCCCGCCAGTCGAGTTGCCGGACCGGCAGCGGAACGTGGCGCCGAACCACCTGCAACGGCTCGTCGACTCCTTCCCACACCACGCAACTGCGCAGGATCGGCGTCCGGTCGACGAGCTGCTGCCAGGCTTCGCCGAACAAGACGGGCTCGGCGACACCGGAGAGCCGAAGCCGGAACTGGTCGAAGTACGCCGTCGAACCGGCGTCGACGAGGCTGTGGAAGACCATGCCCGCCTGCAGCGGGGTCAACGGGTAGACATCCTCGACGTCCCGGCCGTCGCCGGCGATCCGGTCCACTTGGGACTGGTCGAGCCTGGCCAGCGGGAAGTCCGACGGCGTGCGGCCCCCGGCGTCCGGCCGGGCGCAGTGCGCGACGATCTCCCGCAGCGCTTCGACCGTGCCTTGGGCCAGCCGCCGGACTGTGGCCTCGTCGTGCAGATCGGCGGAGTACTCCCAGGACAGCCGCAGCCGTCCGTCCTCGACGACGCCGATGACGTCCAGCAGGTACGTCCGCGGGGTCGCTTCGGCGATGTCCTGGCCGAGCGCCTCGTGCCGCTCCTGATAGAGGCTCTCGCCGGACGGCGCGACGTCCCACTGCCCGTGGTAGTTGAACGAGATCCGGGGTGCCGGGTCGTCCCGGAGCAGGTTCGCCGAGGTTCCTTCGCGACCGAGATAGCGGAGCGCGTCGTAGCCGACACCCTTGTTCGGCACCGCGCGCACCTGTTCCTTGACCGACTTCAGCTCCTCACCCCAGTCCGCGGCCGGGCGCAGGCTCAGCGCGACCGGGAACTGGGCGGTGAACCAGCCGACCGTGCGGGACAGGTCGAGCCCGTCGACGATCTCCTCACGGCCGTGGCCCTCCACCGCGATCACGACGCGGTCGCGGCCGGTCCAACCGGCCAGCACCCGGCCGAGCGCCGCCAGCAGGACGTCGTTGACCTGCGTCCGGTACACCGAGGGCACTTCGTGCAGCAGCGCGGCCGTTTCGGTCCGGCCGAGGCTCGCCGAGACCGTGCGCGCCGAGCCCGCCTCGTTGCGGCCGGTCCGGTCCACCGGCAGGTCCGGACTCGTGCCGCTGAACACGGTCTTCCAGTGTTCGAGGTCCTCGTCGAACCCACCCGCCCGGACGTGACCGGCCAGCGACCGCGCCCAAGCGGTGTAGGACGTGCCGACCGGCTCTAGCTCTTCGCCCCGGTAGGTGGCCTCGATGTCGGCGAGCAGGACACGCCACGACACGCCGTCCATGACAAGGTGGTGCACGGTGAGGAACAGCCGGGGCGCCTGGTCACCGGGGACGAACACGATCGCCCGCCACAACGGCCCGTCGGTGATGCTCAGTGAACCCTGCGCGGCCAGTGCCGCCGCTTGCATCGCATTCTCGTCCACTGTGGACAAACGAATGATCCGCGGCGTGTTGTCCTCGTGCGCCACCGGTTCCTGCACCCACTCCCCCGCCGCCATCGAGAACCGCATCCGCAGGGCGTCGTGGTGTGCCATCACCCGGCCGACGGCGTCGGACAGGCGCGTGAGGTCGACGTCCGCACGCAGTCCGATGTGGACGGACATGGTGAAATGGCCGGTGTCGAGGCCGCTTGCGAAGAACCATGACTGGATCGGCCCGAGCGGTGCGGGTCCGGACGGTTCGGCGCGCACGGCCGGCTCCGGCACCACCCGCGCCTCGACGATCGAACCCAGCTCGGCCACGGTCTGGTGGAGGAAGATGTCCTTCGAGGACAGGGAAAGCCCGGCCTTACGGGCCTTTGACACGACCTGGATGCTGAGGATCGAATCGCCGCCGAGGCCGAAGAAGTTGTCCTCCGCGCCGACCTGCTCGACGCCCAGCACCGCCGAGAACACCTGGGCCAGCTCACGCTCGACCGGCGTCCGCGGTGCCACGTACCGGCGGCCCGCCTCCACGTGCCCGTCCGGTGCGGGCAGTGCCCGGCGGTCGAGCTTCCTGTTGGCGTTCAACGGAAGTGCATCGAGACCGACGAACACCGCGGGCACCATATGCGCAGGCAGGGTGCGGCCGAGGAACTCCCGCAGGGCGGTGGTCCCCGGCACCGAGGCGCCCGGCGCCGGGACCAGGTAGGCGACCAGCCGCCGGGTTCCGTCCGCCTCGTGGGCGACCACGACGACCTCGCCGAGGTCCGGATGCGCGGCCAGCGCGACCTCGATCTCGCCGAGCTCGATCCGGAAGCCTCGGATTTTGACCTGCTGGTCGGCGCGGCCCTGGTACTCCAGTTCGCCGTCGTGCCGCCGGATCACCACATCCCCGGTCCGGTACATCCGTTCCCCCGGTGCGCCGAAGGGACACGCGACAAACCCGGCCGCGGTCAGTCCCGGCCGCCCGAAGTACCCACGGGCCAGCCCGGCACCGGCGACGTAGAGCTCGCCCGCGACCCCGGCGGGCACCGGGTTCAGCAGCCCATCGAGCACATACAGCCGCGTGTTCCAGATCGGATGACCGATCGGCACCGCGCCGCCGAACGGCTCCTGCCCCGGCTCGACCCGGTACTCCATGCAGCCGACGGTGGTCTCGGTCGGCCCGTACTCATTCACCACCACCGCGGTCGGATGGTCCGCGCGCCAGCCTTCGGCCACCGGCCCGAGAAGCTGATCGCCGCCGACCACCAGCTCACCCGTCGGCGACAGGTCGTCCTCGTCCAGCGCGCCCAAGAGCGGCAGATGACCCGGGGTGGCCTTGAGGAACGTGGGCGGCCGCGGTGAGGGGCTGCCCTCCACCCGAATGTGGCCGCCGGTGAGCAGGGGGCCGTACAACGTGGTCACCGTGAGGTCGAAGGAGACCGACGAGTGCAGCACAGCGGTGCCGCCCAGGCCCGCATACGCGCCGGCCGCCCAGCGGAGGTAGTTCAGCAGTCCGCCGTGGGTGGTGACCACGCCTTTGGGTCTGCCGGTCGACCCGGACGTGTAGATCACGTACGCGGGCAGGCCGGGCAGCGGCCGCACTCCCGGGTCGGTTTCCGGCAGCCCCGCGGTGTCCAGGACCGCCTCCCGGCTGTCGAGCACCACCAACGGCCCGGAATCGTCAAGCATGAACCGGATACGTTCCGGTGGGTACAGCGGATCGATCGGCACATAAGCAGCACCGGATTTGAGCACGGCCAGCAACGCCACCAACAGTTCGACCGAACTCGGCAGGACGACGGCAACCCGCTGTTCCGGCCCGGCCCCGGCCGCGATAAGCCAGTGAGCCAGCCGATTGGCGTGCCGCTCCAGCTCGCCGTAAGAGAGAGTGACGCCGCCATCGGTGACAGCGGGGGCGTCCGGGGTCCGCCCGGCCTGGGCCCGCACCAGTTCCGGCAGGGTCGCCTCGTCCAGCGGCCGGGTGGTGTCGTTCAGCGTGTGCAGGAGATGGTGCCGCTCACCGGTGGTCAGCAGCGACAGTTCGCCGAGCGGGCGGTCCGGGGCGGCGGTGACGCCTTCGAGGACGAGCCGCAGCCCACCCGTCAACCGCTCGATCGTGGCGGTGTCGAACAGATCAGTGTTGTAGTTGACCACTCCGTCGAGGCGCCCGGCGACCTCCTGGAACTGGATCATCAGTTCGAAGGTCGCGGTCACCACCGGCGGCGCCAGTTCCTCGACGGCCAGCCCAGGCAGCGCCGGCTTTCCCTCGGGCGTGTTGTGCAGCACCACCATGACCTGGCACAGCGGGGTGCGGCTGGTGTCGCGGACCGGCTGCAGGTCGTCGACCACGCGGTCGAAGGGGACGTCCTGGTGCCCGAAGGCGTCCAGGGTCAGCTCGCGGACGTCGCGGAGGAACGCGTCGAACGGCCGGGAAAGGTCCACTTCGGACCGCAGCACCACTGTGTTGACGAAGAAGCCGATCAGCCCTTCCAGGTCAGTGCGTTCCCGGCCGGAGGTGACCGTACCGACGGCGACGTCGTCCTGCCCGGACCAGCGGGCGAACAACAGCTGCGCGGCGGCGAGCAGGGTCATGAACAGCGTGCCGTCCTGACGCCGGGACAGCTCCTTCAGCCGCGCGGTGGTTGTTTCCGGAACGGTGAACTCCAGCAGCGCGCCGTTCTTGGTGCGGACGACTGGCCGGGGGCGGTCGGTGGGCAGTTCCAGCGGCGGGACGTTTTCGAGACGGTGACGCCAGTAACCCAGTTGCTCGTCCAGTATCGCCCCGGCCAGGCGTTCGCGTTGCCACACCGCGAAGTCGGCGTACTGCACCGGCAGGTCCGGCAGGCTGACACGCTCACCGCGGACGAAAGCGGTGTACAGCGCGCTCAGCTCGCCCGTGAGCACTCCCGCCGACCAGCCGTCGGTGACGATATGGTGCAGCACCAGCGTGAGCACATGCTCGTCCGGGGCCAGCCGCAGCAGCCGGGTGCGCAGCAGCGGACCGTCGCGCAGATCGAACGGCGCCGTCGACGCTTCGGCCAGTGCGGCGGCCAGTCCGGTAGATCTCTCCTCTTCGGACAGTCCGCTCAGGTCGGTGAGCGGGACACGGACGCCGGACGGCGGACGCACGACCTGTGTTCCGTGCCCGTCGACGGTGTCGAAGGTGGTGCGCAGGGATTCGTGCCGGGCCACGAGCGCGGTCAGCGCCCGGTCCAGCGCGCCGGTGTCGAGTTCCCCGCGAAGCCGCAACGCCGTCGGCGAGACGTACTCGGTGCTGCCCGGTTCGAACTCGTCGAGGAACCACAGTCGCTGCTGGGCGAACGAAAGCGGGGCCGTCAACGCGCCGTTCTCGCGTTCGAGGACCGGAATCGCGAGCTCGCGCCCGGCCGTACCTTCGCCGGGCAGGGCGGCGGCGAGCCGCTCGGGAGTCGGCGCGGTGAACAGCAACCGCGCCGGGACCTCCGCCCCGAGCGCGGCCCGAAGACGGGACAGGACACGGATGCCGAGAATCGAATCCCCACCGAGATCGAAAAAGTTGTCCTCGATCCCGATCCGCTCGACACCGAGCACGTCCGCCCAGACGCCGGTCACCAGCCGCTCCACGTCGTCGCGCGGGGCGACATACCGCGCGCGGGCGGCCGAGAAGTCCGGCATCGGCAGGGCGGCCTGGTCGAGTTTGCCGTGCCGGGTCAGCGGCAGCCGGTCGAGCCGGACGAAGGCCGAGGGCACCAGATAGTCGGGCAGCGACCCGGCCAGGAAACGCCGGAGCTCGCCGAGATGAGGGCGTCCGCCGCCCGGCACGAAATAGGCCACGAGCCGCTTGCCGTTGCGGTCCTCCCTCGCCACCACGGCGGCTTCGGCGACCGCTGGGTGACGCAGCAGGGCGGCCTCCACTTCGCCGGGTTCGACGCGGAACCCGCGGATCTTGACCTGCTCGTCGCACCGGCCGCGATAGTCCAGCGCTCCGTCACCGGTCCAGCGGACGAGGTCGCCGGTGGCGTACATCCGGGTGCCCGGTGCACCGAACGGGTCGGCGACGAACCGGTCCGCGGTCAGCCCCGGACGGCCGAGGTATCCGCGAGCCAGCTGTGCGCCGCCAAGGTAGAGCTGTCCCGGTACTCCGAGCGGTACGGGTGACAGCGTCTCGTCGAGAACGTAGGCGCGGAAGTTGCCAAGCGGGCGGCCGATCAGCGGCCGGTCACCGGACACCGGTGTGCACACGGCGTCGACGGTGGTCTCGGTCGGCCCGTAGTAGTTGTGGGCGGTCGTCCCTGGTAGCTCCGTCAGCTCGCGCCACAGGGTCTCCCCGATCGCCTCACCGCCGAGCATCAGGTGTTTCGGGCGGTGCGGCCCGTCCAGCAGTCCGGCGGGGAGCAGCTGCCGGAGGTAGGACGGGGTCAGGTCGAGGAAGTCGATCCGGTGCCCGGTGACGTACCGGGTGAGCGCGTCCGGATCCAGCCGGGTGTCGTCGTCCACGAGGTGCAGTTCGTGACCGTCGGCCAGCAGCAGCGGTCCCTCCCAGGACGTGTCGAACGACAAGGCCGCCGTGCACGCCACGCGCAGGCGGCCGGTGCCGAAGACCCGCCGGTGGTTGGCCAGCAGGTTGACCAGCGCGCGGTGTTCGACCACGACGCCTTTCGGCTTGCCCGTCGACCCGGAGGTGTAGATGACATACGCGGCCTGATCGGGGCGAAGGCCGGTGAGCGCCGCTGTGTGCCCTGTGCACTCGAAGTTCTCGTCCACCACCACGACCGGGTCCGCGTCACGTAGCAGCGTCTCGATGCGCTCCGCCGGGAGACCGGGGTCGACCGGCAGGTACACCGCACCCGCCTTCAGCACGGCGAACAGCGCCACCACGGCCTCGGCCGACCGTGGCAGCGTGACGGCGACGATCCGCTCCGGTCCGGCTCCCCGCCGCACCAGCTCACCGGCGAGTTCGTCGACGCGGCGGATCAGCTCCGCGTAGTCCAGCGACTCGTCCCGGAACACCAAGGCGGTCTCGTGGGGCGTCGCCGCGGCCTGGGCGTCGAGCAGGTCCACGACGGTCGTGTCCGGTACGTCGATGCCGGTGTCGTTCCACTCGACCAGCATCCGGCGCAGCTCGCCCGCGGTCGCCAGCGGAAGCTCCGCCAGCGGCCGGTCCGGCCGGGCGGCGACGGCGTCCAGCAGCACCGCCAGATGGGAAATCAGCCTGTCGATGGTGTCCGCGTCGAACAGCGCCGTGCTGTACTCGACCAGTCCGGCGAGCGCGCCGTCGCGTTCCTCGAATTCGACGGTCAGGTCGAAGTTCGACGATTTCCGTGCGACGCCGACGTCTTCGGCCGCGAGCCCGTCGAAGGACGGCTTCGCCCCGGAGGCGCTGTGCAGCAGCACCATCACGTCGAACAGCGGGTTCCGGCTGGGATCGCGGTCCGCGTGCACGGCGTCGACCAGCCGCTCGAAAGGCACGTCGTCATGGGAGAAGGCGTCGAGCACCGTCTCCCGCACTCCGCCCAGCAGCTCGCGGAAGCTCCGCGACAGGTCCACAGTGGACCGTAGCACCACGGTGTTGACGAAGAACCCGACCACCCGCTGCAGTTCCGGCCGGTCACGCCCCTGGACGACCGTGCCGACGGCCACGTCCTCCTGCCCGGCGTAGCGCGCGAACAGCACCTTGCACGCCGCGAGCACGGTGGTGAACAGCGTGGTCTCGCAGGACCGTGCCAGCTCGGCCAGCCGCGCGGCGGTCTCCCGCGGCAGGCTGAATTCGCGCACCGCGCCCTCGGTGGTCCGGGTCGCCGGCCGCGGCCGGTCGGTGGGCAGTTCCAGCGGCGCGAGCCCGCCCAACCTGTGCTGCCAGTAGGTGAGCCGTTCCGCGAGCACGTCGTCCGACAGTCGTTTCCGCTGCCACGCCGCGAAGTCGGCGTACTGCACCGGCTGCGACGGGAGCACGGCCCGCTCACCGCGGACGCCTGCGTTGTACAGCTCGGCGAGTTCGCCGGTGAGCACACCCATCGACCAGCCGTCGGTGACGATGTGGTGCACGCACATCAGCAGCACATGCTCCTCGGGGCCGGTCCGCGCGACCAGCGCCCGCACCAGTGGCCCGCGCCGGAGGTCGAACGGCCGCGAGTACTCCTCGAGCAGCACCCGGTCGAGCGCTTCGGCGCCGACGTCCACCACCGGCAGCGGCAGTCCTGCCGCCGGGTGGACGATCTGGACACCTTCGCCGTCCACCTCGTCGAACGTGGTCCGCAGCGACTCGTGCCGCTCCACGAGCGCGCGCAGGGCTTCGGCCAGGACCGGGATGTCGAGCTCCCCGGTGAACCGCAAGGCCAGCGCGCTGTTGTACTCGGCGTCGTCCGGGTGGAGCCGGTCGAGGAACCACAGTCGCCGCTGGGCGAACGACAGCGGCAGCGGGCGGTCACGATCCGCGGTGGGGAGCACGTCCGCCCGCCCGGCCGCGCCTGCCATCCTGGTGCGCAGCTTCTCCCGCAGTTCGGCGGGCAGTGCCGCGATTCGGTCGGATTTGGATGACGTCATGGGTGTGTCCTCACAGTTCGGTGGTGGTGTCACCGGAGGCGAGGAGTTCGAGATCCCGCAGGATCTTCTCCTCGACCGTCTCGGCCAGTACGGCCACGGTGCGGGCGGTCAGTACGTCACGCGGGGTGAGCCGGATGTCGAACACCGCGCTCGCCCGGGAGGCGATGTGCAGGCTCCGGATCGAATCCCCGCCGAGATCGAAGAAGTTGTCCCCCACACCGACCCGCTCCAGCCCGAGCACCTCGGCCCAGATCCCCGCCACGACACGTTCGGTGTCGGTCTCCGGGGCGGTGTACGCCGGTCGCGTCTCGGCCAGATCCGGCGCGGGCAGCGCACGCCGGTCGAGCTTTCCATTGCGGCTCAAGGGAAGCGCGTCGAGCTGGACGAACGCGGATGGGATCAGATAGTCCGGCAGCGTCCGGCCGAGGAAGGCCTTCAGCTCTTCCGCGGGCAGGTCGGTGCCCACCAGGTAGGCGACAAGCAGTTTGGCCCCCGGCCGATCCTCACGGACGATCACGGCGGCCTGCCTGATCGCCGGGTGGGCGGCCAGCGCCGCTTCGACCTCGCCCGGTTCGATCCGGAAGCCGCGGAGCTTGACCTGCTCGTCGAGCCTGCCGAGGAACCGGACCCGGCCGTCGGCGGTCCAGGCGGCGAGATCCCCGGTGCGGTACATCCGCGTACCCGGCGGCCCGTACGGATCGGCGGTGAAGCGATCCGCCGTCAGGCCGGGACGGGCGAAGTAGCCACGGGCGAGCCCGGCTCCGCTGATGCACAGCTCCCCCGGCACCCCTGGTGGAACCGGCGTCAGATCGGGACCGAGCACCTGGACGCGTATCCCGTCCAGCGGACGGCCGATCGGCACCACGTCCGGCACTTCGTCCACAGTGGACATCGGGAACGACGTGGCGAAGGTGGTCGTCTCGGTCGGACCGTAGCCGTCCACCACCCGCAGACCAGGGCAGGCGCCCAGCACCTGCCGGACGGCGGCGGCAGGGACGACGTCACCACCGGTCCAGACCTCCCGAAGCCCGGTAAAGCAGTCCGGCGCCTCCTGGGCGAGCACCCGGAACAGACCGGCGGTGAGCCAGAGGCCGGTCACGCCGTCCTCGGCGATCGCGTGCCGCACGGCGTGGGCGTCGACGTCGGCGGGCGGTGCCACGACGACCGTGCCGCCGTTGAGCAGCGGCACCCACAGCTCGTAGGTGGTGGCGTCGAAGGCGGGCGGCGAGTGCAGGAGCACCCGCTCGTGCGCGCCGCCCGCGAACCGCCGGTCCGCCGCCAGCGCGGCGACGTCGCGGTGCCGGACGGCGACCCCCTTCGGCGTCCCGGTGGAGCCGGAGGTGTACATCAGGTACGCCAGCTGCTCGGGGTCGACCGTCACGGCCGGGTCGTGATCCGGCCCCGTCTCCGCCTCGACCACAACATGTCCCTTGTGAACACGCGAGATCGTGTCCAGCCAGGTCTCGTCGGTGACGGCGTACTCGACGCCGGTCAGCAGCAGCCGCAGGCGCTCGTCCGGGGCGCGGGTGTCCAGTGGCACGTAGACGCCACCCGCCTTGGCGATGGCGAGTTCGGCGACCACGAACGCGCTCGTCCGCTCGGCCGCGAGGCCGACCCGGCCCTCCGGCCGGAGCCCGAGCGCGAGCAGCCGGTGCGCCAGCCGGTTCGCCCGCCGGTCCAGCTCCGCGTAGCTCAGGATCCCGCCGCCGGACACGACCGCGGGCGCGTCCGGACGGTCGCGGACCTGTTCGGCGAACAGTTCCGGCAGCGAGCGTGCCGCCGGTTCGTCGCCGGTGTCGTTCCATTCCCGCACCACGAGACGTTCCTCGGTGGCGTCGAGCACCGGCACCCGGCCCAGCGGTCGGTCGCCGTCGGTGGCGAGTTCGCGCAGCAGCAGGAGCAGACGCCCGGCGATGCCTTCGATGGTCGCCCGGTCGAACAGTTCGGGGTCGTAGCCGAGTTCCACCGACAGCCGTGGTCCTGGCGACGAGACCACGGTGATCGGGAAGTTCGTCGTCTCCAAGGCCGCGAGGTCGCGGACGCGCAGGCCGTGTTCGGCGGCGGCGTCGTCCTTGATCGGGTAGTTCTCGAACACCACGAGGCTGTCGAACAGGTTCACGCCACCGGGCAACCCGGTCCAGGTCTGGAGCCTGCTCAGCGGCACGAAGTCGAATCCGCGCGCCTCCGCCTGGGCGTTCTGCAGGTCCTTCAGCCATCGGGCCACCCCGGCCGAACGGTCGACGTCGGCGCGCACCGGCAGGGTGTTGATGAAGATGCCGAGGATTCCGTCCACTTCGGACAGTTCGGCGGGCCTGCCGGACACGGTGGCACCGAACACGACGTCCCGTTGTCCGCTGTAGACCGCTAGCAGCAATGCCCAGGCGCCCTGGACCATGACGTTGAGCGTGAGCCCGTGCCGCTTGACGAAGCCGTCGAGCCGGGCAGTGTCCGCTTCGTCCAGCGAATACGGCAGCCAGGTCGACGAACAGGTCGTGTGGGTCTCCGACTGCACCCGGTCGCAGGGCAGTGGTGTCGGCTCCGCCACGCCGTCCAGGGTGCGCCGCCAGAATCGTTCGGCCTCGTCGTCGTCGCGGCCGCCCAGCCATTCCAGGTAGGCACGGAAGGGGCGCCGGGACGGTAGCGATCCTCCGGCGTGGGCGGCGCACAGGTCGGCGAGCACGCCGAACACGCTCCAGCCGTCCAGCAGGACGTGGTGGAAGGTCCACAGCACCTGTGCTTCGGTGTCCGAGAGCCGGGCGAGCGCGACGCGCATCAGCGGTGCACGGGCGAGGTCGAGGCCTTCCTCACGGTCCTCGGCCAGCAGGCGCCGCAGTCGTTTCGCGCGTTCGGCTTCGGACAGGTCCGTCCAGTCGAGCCGCCGGATCGGCAGCGTGACGTCGCGGTGCACGACCTGGACCGGTTCCGCCAGGCCGTCCCAGACGAAGGCCGTCCGCAGCACCGGGGTCCGGTCGAGGACCTGCTGCCACGCCCGGGCGAGCACGTCGAGGTCGGTGACGCCGTCGAGGACGAACGTCGCCTGCTCGAAGTACAGGCCTTGCTCGCTCTGCGACAGCCCGTGGAAGACCATCCCGCCTTGCATGGGGGTCAGCGGGTAGACGTCCTCGACGGCGCGGCCGTCGCCCACCAGCCGGTCCACTTGGGACTGTCCGAGTGTGGTGAGCGGGAAGTCCGACGGCGTCCGGCCGCCCGCGCCGGGTTCGGCGCAGTGCTCGATGATGCCCCGCAGCGCGGCGAGCAGGCCGGCCGCCAGCGCGTCCACAGTGGACTTGTCGTGCAGGTTCGCCGAATACGACCAGGACACTTCGAGCGCGTCCTGCTCCACCCTGGCCACGACGTCGAACGCGTGTGTCCGCACCGCCGCCGCGTCCAGGTCGGCGTCCAGTCCCCCGCGCATGGCGTGGTAGAGGCCGCCGAGGTCCCAGTCGAACCGGCCGAGATAGTTGAAGCTGACCGGCGCGTCGATTCCCGGCGCGGTCCCGGCGAGGTGGCGCAAGGCGCCGTAGCCGATCCCGCGCCGGGGCACCGCCCGGAGCCGTTCCTTGACCACCTTGAGCGCCGCACCCCAGTCCGCGGGAGCTTCCAGCGCGACCGGGAACATGCTCGTGAACCAGCCCGTCGTGCGCGAGAGGTCGACGTCGTCGAACAGGTCCTCGCGTCCATGACCCTCCAGGTCGACCACGACCTCCCGCTGCCCGGTCCAGTCGGCCAGCACCCGGCCGAGCGCGGCGAGCAGCACGTCGTTGACCTGGGTGCGGTAGACCTCGGGCACGTCCCGCAGCAACGCCTTGGTCTCGTCCGGATCGAGCCGGACGGTGACCGAGCGGGCCGAACCGATCGTGTTCTCGCCGTCGCGGTCGGCAGGCAGCGCGGCGGGCCGCGGGACGGCCCGCCAGTACGCCAGTTCGTCGTCGAAGCCGCCCCCCGCGGTGTGCTCGGCGAGCCGTCGCGCCCACGAACGGAACGACGTCGTCTTCGGCCCCAAGCCGGCGCCGCGATACGCGGTTTCCAGATCCTCCAAGAGGATCCGCCACGACACGCCGTCGACCACCAGATGGTGCGCGGTCAGGGACAACAGCGACCCTGACAGGACGGCCGAGAACAACGGGCCGTTGCGCAGATCGAAGTCCTTTGTGGACACATCGCCGATGTGCAGCACGTCCACCGGCTCCGGTGGCGCGTTGTGCTGCCGCCAGCCGTCCTCGGTGCGCTCGAACCGCATCCGCAAGGCGTCGTGGTGGTCCAGGACGGTGGTCAGTGCGGCGCGTAGCGCGGCCTCGTCGACGTCCTCGGCGAGTTCGACCAGGACGGACTGGTCGAACTGCTCGGGCTGGGTCGCGAAGAACCAGTGCTGGATCGGGGTGAGCGGGACGTCGCCGGTGACCGGGCCCTGTTCGGCCAAGGTCGGTGCCGGGCCTTGCGCGCTCGCGGCGAGCGCCCTGATCGTCGGATACCGGAACAGGTCCTTCGGCAACAGCCGCAGTCCGGCCCGCCGAGCCCGCGACACCACCTGGATGCTGAGGATCGAATCGCCGCCCAGTTCGAAGAAGTCGGCTTCCGCGCCCACTTCCCCGACCCCGAGCACCTCGGCCCAGATCTCGGCGAGCGCGCGTTCGGCGTCCGTGCCAGGGGCCGTCCACGCGGTCACCGTGCGGCTGAAGTCCGGCGCCGGCAGCGCCGTCCGGTCGAGTTTCCCGTTGACGTTCAACGGGAACCGGTCCAGCGGGACGAACGCCGCCGGGATCATGTAGTCCGGCAGGTCACGGGCCAGGAATTCCTTCAGCTCTGCCGCGTCCGGCACGTCCGTCCCGGCGACGACGTAGGCCACCAGCCGTTTGACGCCCTGGTCCTCGCGAGCGAGCACGGCTGCCTGGACCAGACCGGGGTGGGCCGCGAGTGCCGCTTCGATCTCACTGGGTTCGACGCGGAAGCCACGGATCTTGACCTGCTCGTCGGCCCGGCCGGTGAACTCCAGCTGCCCCTCCGCCGTCCACCGCACGACGTCCCCGGTGCGGTACATCCGCTCGCCTGCCCGGAAGGGGTCGGCGACGAACCGGTCCGCGGTCAGCCCGGCGCTGCCCAGGTAGCCGCGGGCCAGCCCCTCCCCCGCTAGATGCAGTTCGCCGGGAACCCCCGGCGGCACCGGCCGCAGTGCGTTGTCGAGGACGTAGGCCCGCGTGTTGTCCAAAGGCCCGCCGATCGGCACCACATCGGGCACCTCGCCGACCGACGACATCAGCCGCACGGTCGCGAAGGTCGTGGTCTCGGTGGGGCCGTAGACGTCGGCGACCACCGTGCCCGGACAGGCTTCCAGCACCCGGCGCAACGCGGTGGCGGGTACGGCGTCACCGCCGGTCCACACTTCGCGCATCCCGGCGAAGCTGCCCGGTGCCTCTTGCGACACCAGCCGGAACAACCCCGTCGTCAGAAACGCCCCGGTGACCCGATGTTCGGCGATTACACGGGCGAGCGTGTCGACGTCGAGGTCACCGGGCGGCGCCACCACGACACAACCACCCGCCAGCAACGGCACCCACAGTTCATAGGTGTTGGCATCGAACGAATGCGGTGAATGCAGCAGCACCCGCTCGTGCGCTCCGGTCCGGAACCGCCGGTCCCAGGCCAGTGCCACGACGTCGCGGTGGCGCGCCGAGACTCCCTTGGGCGTTCCCGTGGAGCCCGAGGTGTAGATGACGTACGCCAAGTTGTCCCGATGAGGCGTCGGAAGGCGGCGCGGCGAGGACGGCTCGGTGTCCTCAGCGAGCAGGACCGGCCCGGCGTGGAGCGATCGGGCCACCGGCTCCCACTCCCGGTCGGTGACCAGCGCGGAAACCCCGGACAGCAAGCTCTTCAGGCGGGCTTCAGGCGCGCGGGTATCCAGTGGCAGGTACGCGCCGCCCGCCTTCACGATGGCCAGTTCGGCGATCACCAGCTCAGGCGAGCGTTCCATGAGCACGCCGACCAACTCCTCGACCCCGATGTCCAGCCGCTGCGCCAGCCGGTCCGCGCGAGCGTCCAGCTCGGCATAGCTCAGCTGGACACCGTCGGCGGCCAGCGCCGGCGCGTCCGGCGTCCGCCGCACCTGCTCGGCGAACAGTTCGCCGAGCGTGCGCTCGGGCACCGGGTTCGCCGTGTCGTTCCACTCCAGGAGCACCTGCCGCCGTTCGGCGTCGGTGAGCAGGTCGATCTCGTCCAGCGGCCGTCCAAGGTCCTCGCCGAAACTCCGCAGGACACCGGTCAGCTGCCGGGCGATTTGCCGGGCCGAAGCCGCCTCGAACAGATCCGGGTCGTAGCCGAGGTCGATGGACAACCGGTCACCCGGCGAGGCGACCACGCTGAGCGGATAGCTGGTCGTCTCGACCGCGTCGAGCGCCCGCAGCCGCAGGCCGTGCGCGGTGGCCGCCTCCTCGTTGATCGGGTAGTTCTCGAACACCACCAGGCTTTCGAACAGGTTCGCCCCGGCGGGCACCCCGCTCCAGCCCCGCAGCCGGGTCAGCGGCAGATGCCCGTACCGGCGGGATTCGACCTGGCCCGCCTGCAGGTCCCGCAGCCACGACGACGCGCTGACAGCGCCCGCCACGGTGACCCGGACCGGCAGGGTGTTGATGAAGATGCCGGCGATGTCGTCCGCTCCCGGCAGGTCGACCGGCCGCCCGGAAACCGTGGTGCCGAAGCAGATGTCGCGGTCACCGGTGTACCGGGCGAGCAGCAGCGCCCACGCGCCCTGCAGGAGCGTGTTCAGCGTCAGCCCGGCACTCTGCGCGGTCTCCCGCAGTCGGGTGGTCTCGTCCGCGCCGAGTTCGACGGTCAGCCATTCCGACGAGCGGGTGGTGTGCGCCTGCGCGGGCGGCCGGTCGAACGGCAGCCGCGCGGGTGTGGTGAGGTCGCCGAGCACGGTCCGCCAATGCGTTTCGGCGAGCCGGTCGTCCTGGTTCGCGAGCCACTCGACGTAATCGCGGAACGGACGGCGGCGGGGCAGCTCCTCGGCTTCCCCGCGGGTGAACGCGCCGTGGCAGGCGAAGACGTCGGACAGGATCCCGAACACACTCCAGCCGTCGAGCAGCACGTGGTGGAACGTCCACAGCACGCGGACCTCGGTGCCGGACAACCGCGCCAGCGTGAGCCGCAGCAACGGCACGGCCGTCAGGTCCATCCCCTCGTCCCGGTCGCGGTCGAGAACGTCCCGCCAGGCGGTGTCACGCTCCACTTCGGACAGTCCGCGCCAGTCATGGTGGGTAACCGGCACGGTCACCTCACGCCCGACCACCTGCACCGGCTCGTCCACGCCCTCCCAGACGATGCGCGTACGCAGCACCGGCGTCCGGTCGACCACGCGCTGCCAGGCCCGCGCGAGAACCTCCGGATCGGTGACGCCGTCGAGGACGAACGCCACCTGCTGGAAGTAGACCCGCTCCTCCCCCTGTGACAGGGAGTGGAACACCATGCCGGACTGCATCGGCGTCAGCGGGTGGATGTCCTCGACCTCGGGAACGGCGAGCCGGTCCACCGTCGCCTGGTCGAGCCGGGCGAGCGGGAAATCCGACGGCGTGCGGCCCCAGGCCCCGGGTTCGGCGCAGTGCGCGATGATCGAACGCAACGCGGTGACCAGCGACCCGGCCAGCCGGGCGACCGTCTCCTCCCGGTGCACGCCCTCCGCGTAGTACCAGGTGAATTCCAGCGTGTCGCCCACGACGCGGCCGACGACGTCCAGCAGGTGCGCGCGAACCGAGCGCGGACTGTCGTCCGACTCCAGCCGTCCCGAATCCGCGTCGAAACGACCGAGGTAGTTGAAGCTCACCTGAGGCGCGATCTCCGGCGCCGTCCCGGCGAGGTAACGCAAAGCGCCGTAACCGATGCCGCGCCGGGGCACCGCTCGCAGCTGCTCCTTGACCGACTTCAGCGCCGTGCCCCAGTCGTCCGGGACGTCGAGCGCGACCGGGAACAGCGTGGTGAACCAGCCGACGGTCCGCGACAGATCGACGCCGTCGAACAGCTCCTCCCGGCCGTGTCCCTCCAGATCCACCAGCACCCGGTCACGGCCGGTCCAGTCGGCCAGCACGCGGCCCAGCGCGGTCAGCAGCACGTCGTTGACCTGCGTCCGGTACACGTCGGGCACCGCGCGCAGCAGTGCCGCGGTCTCCTCGGCGTCGAGGCGGGTGGTGACCTCACGCATCGCCGCGGCGGTGTTCGGGCCGTCGCCGTCCACCGGCACGGCAAGCTCCGCGGCCGTGGCGCGCCAATGGCCGAGTTCGTCGTCGAACCCACCCTTGGCGGTGTACTCCGCCAGCCGTTCCACCCACTCCTGGAAGGAGGTTCCGCGCGGGCCGAGGTCGACGACTTCTCCGCGTACTGCTTGCCGGTAGGCCTTGTCGAAGTCCTCCAGCAGCACCCGCCAGGACACGCCGTCGACCACGAGGTGGTGCGCGGACAGGGTGAGCCTGCCGGGCGCGGACAGGGTGGCGCGCAGCATCGGCCGGGTGACCAGGTTGCGATCCACCGGCGTGTCCAGGACGTCGGCCGCGAGAGCGACCGGGGCGTTCACCTGCCGCCAACCGTGGTCGGTCCGCTCGAACCGCATCCGCAGCGCGTCGTGCTGCTCGATCAGGGCAGCCAGCGCCGTGCGCACCGCGCCGGGATCGGCCGCATCCGGCAGCTCGACCTCGACGCGCTGGTCGAAGTGCCCGGGATCGTCGGTCTGTGTGGTGAAGAACCACCGCTGGATCGGGGTGAGCGCGACGTCGCCACTGACCGGACCCCGGTCGACGGTTTCGTGGACGTCGCCTGCCGAAGCGGCCAGTTCGGCGATGGTGCGGTGCGTGAACAGGTCACCGGGCAGCAGGTCGAGTCCGGCCTGCCGGGCGCGGGAAACCACTTGGATGCTGAGGATCGAATCCCCGCCGAGAGCGAAGAAGTCATCCTCGGCACCGACTCGCCCGACCCCGAGCACCTCGGCCCAGATGTCGGCGAGCACGGTCTCCGGGCCCGGCCGCGGCGCCACGTGAGCGGTGGCGCGCTGACCGCCGAAGTCGGGCACGGGCAACGCCCGCCGGTCCAGTTTCCCGTTGACGTTCACCGGAAGCCGCTCCAGCGCGACGAACACCGCCGGGACCATGTAGTCCGGCAGGATGTGGCCGAGGAACTCCCGCAGTTCGGCGGTGTCCGGCACGCCGTTCTTCCCGACGACGTAGGCCACCAGCCGTTTGACGCCGTTGTCCTCCCGCGCGAGCACCGCGGCCTGCGCGAGTGCGGGATGCGCACCCAGCGCCGCCTCGATCTCCCCCAGCTCGACCCGGAAGCCACGGACCTTGACCTGCTCGTCGACGCGGCCGACGAACTCCAGCTGCCCCTCCGCTGTCCACCGCACGATGTCCCCGGTGCGGTACATGCGCTCGCCGGTGCCGAAGGGGTCGGCGACGAACCGGTCCGCCGTGAGACCGGGGGCGGCCAGGTATCCGCGAGCCACGCCCTCACCGGCGATGTGCAGCTCACCGGGAACCCCCGGCGGCACGGCGGACAGCCCGGCGTCGAGCACGTAAGCCCGCGTGTTGTCCAGCGGTCCGCCGATCGGCACCACGTCCGGCACCTCGCCGACCGACGACATCAACCGCACGGTCGCGAAAGTGGTCGTCTCCGTCGGCCCGTAGACGTCTGCGACCACGGTGTCCGGACAGGCTTCCAGCACCCGGCGCAACGCGGTGGCGGGCACGGCGTCACCGCCGGTCCACACCTGCCGCATTCCCGCGAAACACCGCGGATCCTCCTGCGACACCAGCCGGAACAACCCCGTGGTCAGGAACGCCGCGGTGACCCAGTGCTCGGCGATCACCCGGCGGAGCGTCGCGACGTCCAGTTCCCGTGCCGGCGCGACGACCACACGACCGCCGTTGAGCAGCGGCACCCACATCTCGTAGGTGGAGGCGTCGAACGAATGCGGCGAATGCAGCAGCACCCGCTCGTGCGCTCCGGTCCGGAACCGCCGGTCCCAGGCCAGCGCTACGACGTCCCGATGCCGCGCGGCGACACCCTTGGGCGAGCCGGTCGAGCCCGAGGTGTAGATGACATAGGCGAGCTGGTCGCGGTCGGCCGGGACACCCGGCGCCGTCGCCGGTTCGCCCTCGGCGCCGTCGACCGTCAACAACTGTCCACTGTGGACGTCCTCGGCCTGCGGCCGCCGTGCCGTGTCGGTGACGACGATCTTCGCCTCGGCTTCGGTCAGCAGCAGGCGCAACCGGTCCGCCGGTGCCCGCAGGTCCAGTGGCAGGTAGGCGCCACCCGCCTTGATGATCGCCAGTTCCGCCACGACCAGGTCGGCCGAGCGGTCCATCAGCACCGCGACCCGCTCTTCGGCACGGACACCGTGCCGTAGCAACAGGTGAGCCAGCCGGTTCGCCCGTGCGTCGAGTTCGGCGTAGGTCAGGGCACCGGTGTCGGTGGCCACCGCGACTGCTGCCGGAGTGCGCCGTACCTGAGCTTCGAACAACGGCGTCAGCGCGGCGTCCGGCAACGCCGTGCCGGTGGCGTTCCATTCGTGGACAACGCGGTTTTCCTCGGCGTCGGTCAGCATCGTGATCGCCGAAACTCCTACGTCCGCCATACCCCGCAGCAGCACGCCCAGATGGGTGGCGAGCCGTTCGGCCGTCCCTGCGTCGAACAGGGCCGGGTCGTAGCCGAGCACCAGCGAAAGCCGGCGGCCCGGGTAGACGACGACGCTGAGCGGGTAGTTGGTCCGCTCGGCCGCTTGCAGCTCCCGTATCCGCGGCCCGTCGGCGAGTTCGTCGATCGGGTAGTTCTCGAACACCACGATGCTGTCGAACAGGTTCGTCCCCGCGGGGACACTGCTCCAGCCCTGCAGCCGGGTGAGCGCGAGATGCCCGAACCGGCGTGAGGAGACCTGCCGGGCTTGTACCTCCCGCAGCCAGTCGACCAGCCCGGCGCCGCCGTCCACGCGCATCCGCACCGGCAGGGTGTTGATGAAGATGCCGGTGATGTCGTCCACCCCTGGCAGCTCAGGTGGTCTGCCCGAGACGGTCGCGCCGAAACAGACGTCCCGCTCACCGCTGTACCGCGACAGCAACAGCGCCCACGCACCTTGGACGACGGCGTTGACCGTCAGCCGATGGCGTTTCGCGAAGGCGTACAGCCGGTCGGACGCGGCTTCGTCCAGCTCGGCGGCCACCCGGTCGGCGGACCTGGTCGTATGCCCGCGGGCGGCCACCCGGTCGTACGGCAACGGCGTCGCCGCGGACAGCTCGGCGAGTTCAGCCCGCCAGTACTCCTCGGCCGCCCGGTCGTCCTGGCGGGCCAGCCAGGCGAGGTAGTCGCGGAACGGCCGCCGTTCGGGCACCGCCCCGTCATCGCCCCGAACCAGCGCGATGACGTCGGACAGCACCTGGAAGACACTCCAGCCGTCGAGCAGTACGTGGTGGAAGGTCCACACCACCCGCACGGCGTCACCGGGCAGCCTGACGACGACGAGCCGCGTCAACGGCGCGCGGGCCAGATCGAGCCCTTCCTCGGCGTCGGCCTCCCGCAGTCGCCGCAGCGCCTCCTCACGCTCTACAGTGGACAGTTCGGTCCAGTCGAGGTACGTGATCGGCAGGGTGATGTCGCGTTCGACAAGCTGCAGCGGCGACGGCACGTTCTCCCACACCACCCGGCTGCGCAGCACCGGCGTCCGGTCCACCACCCGCTGCCAGGCCGCACCGAGCCGCCGCGGGTCGGGGACGTCGTCCAGTACGAAGGTCAGCTGTTCGAAGTAGACCCGGGTGCCGCCCGGCGCCAGGGCATGGAAGACCATCCCGGCCTGCATCGGGGTCAGCGGATAGAGGTCCTCGACCGCGCGGCCGTCGCCAGCCAGCGCGTCCACCTGCCGCTGGTCCAGCGCGGCCAGCGGGAAGTCGGACGGCGTCCGGCCGCCCGCGTCCGGCTCGGCGCAGTGCCGGATGATCTCCCGCAACGCGCCGAGCATCGCGTTCGCCAGACCGTCCACTGTGGACTTGTCATGCACGCCCTCGGCGAAGAACCAGTCGAATTCCAGCGCGCCGCCGTCGATGCGGCCGACGACGTCGAGCAGATGCGGCCGGATCTCCTCCGGGGCGACGTCCAAGGTCAGTTCGCGGCCCGGCCCGGCGAACAGGCCGCCGTCGCTGACCGGTGGGTCGAACCGGCCGAGGTAGTTGAAACTGACCGCCGGGGTGATCTCCGGCGCCGTCCCGGTGAGGTAGCGCAGGACGCCGTAGCCGATGCCGCGGCTGGGCACCGCCCGCAACCGCTCCTTGACCGTCTTGAGCGCCCGGCCCCAGTCACCACCGGCCTCCAGTGCCACCGGGAACAGGCTGGTGAACCAGCCCACCGTTCGTGACAGGTCGGCGTCCTCGAACAGATCCTCGCGGCCGTGGCCTTCGAGGTCCACCACGACGCGGTCGTGGCCGGTCCAGTCCCCCAGGATCCGGCCGAGCGCGGTGAGCAGCACGTCGTTGATCCGGGTGCGGTACACGGCGGGCACGTCCCGCGTCAGCGCGGTCGTCTCGGCTTCGGTCAGTCGCACGGTCACCGCCCTGGCGGCACCAGCCGTGTTCGGTCCCATGCCGTCCACCGGCACCGACGTGTCGCCGTCGAAGTCCTGCCAGTAGGCCGATTCTCCGGCGAACCCGCCCGCCTCGGCCCGGTCGGCCAGGCGGCGGGCCCACTCGAGGAACGACGTCGACCTCGGTCCGAGGTCGACGGCCTCGCCCCGGACCGCCTGCCGGTAGGCCAGGTCCAGGTCCTCCAGCAGCACGCGCCAGGACACCCCGTCGACGACGAGGTGGTGGGCAGCCAGCCGAAGCGTCTTGCGACCGTCCTCTTCGGACACCCATGCCCGCAGCAACGGCCCGCGTCCGAGGTCCACTTCTGACGGTCCGGCGAGCACGTCCACCGGTTCGGGTGGCGGATTCACCTGACGCCACCGCCCGTTCGCGCGCTCGAACCGCATCCGCAGCGCGTCGTGCTGCTCGACCAGTGCCGACAGCGCCGTGCGCAGCGCGGCCTCGTCGACATCCGCGGTGAGTTCCATCGACAGCGACTGGTCGAACCGCTCGGGCCGCCGGGTCTGGGTGGCGAAGAACCACTCCTGGATCGGCGTCAACGGCGCCTCACCGGACACCGGGCCCCGCGCGGCAGTGCCGCCCGTCTCGGTGGCCGTGGCCGCCAGCGCGGCGACGGTCTGGTGCCGGAAAAGGTCGCTGGTGCTCAGCGCGAGACCCACCCGGCGTGCCCTGGCGCCGACCTGGATGCTCAGGATCGAGTCACCGCCCAGGTCGAAGAAGTTGTCCTCGACCCCGACCTCGTCGAGCCCGAGCACCTCGGCCCAGATGACGGCCAGCACGCGCTCGGGTTCCGTCCGCGGCGCCGTGCGGCGGACGGCCGTCGGGTCGAGCGCCGGCTCGGGCAGGGCACGCCGGTCGAGTTTCCCGTTGGGGCTCAAGGGAAGCGCGTCAAGCAGCACGATCGCCGACGGCACCAGGTAGTCCGGCAGCACCTCCGCCAGCGAGCCGCGCACCGCCGTCGCGTCCAGTGCCGTACCCGGCGCCGGGACGACGTAGGCCACGAGCCGCTTGCGCCCGGTGTCCGTCCGCGCGAGCACCACCGCCTGCGCGACGTCCGCCCATTCGGTGAGCGCGGCCTCGATCTCCGCCGGCTCCACCCGGAAGCCCCGGATCTTGACCTGGTCGTCGGCCCGGCCGACGAACTCCAGCATGTCGTCGGAACGCCAGCGCACCAGATCACCCGTGCGGTAGCACCGGCTCCCCGGCTCGCCGAAGGGGTTCGCGAGGAAGCGATCGGCGGTGGCCCCGGCAAGGTCGACGTAACCGCGGGCCAGGCCGGGCCCGGCGACGTACAGTTCACCGATCACTCCGCGCGGCACCAGCCGTAGCCGGGCGTCGAGCACGAACGCCCGCATCCCGTCCAGTGGAGTGCCGATCGGCACGACGTCCGGCACGGACTCCGGTGACGTCATCCGGAAGGCGGACGCGAACGTGGTCGTCTCGGTGGGCCCGTAGCCGTCGACCACGGCGAGCCCGGGACAGCCGTCGAGCACCCGACGGACCGTCTCCGCCGGGACCACGTCGCCGCCGGTCCAGACTTCGCGGACACCGGTGAAGCAATCGGGTTCCTCTTGGGCGACAAGCCGGAACAGGCCCGCGGTGAGCCACAGCGCGGTCACGCCGTGCCGGGTGATCAGCTGCCGCAGCCGGTCGACGTCGAGGTCTCCCGGCGGGGCGACGACGACCTCGCCGCCGTTGAGCAGCGGTACCCACAGCTCGTAGGTCGACGCGTCGAACGCCAGCGGCGAGTGCAGCAGCACCCGCTCGTGCGCGCCGCCGGTGAACCGGCTGTCCCCGGCGAGCGCGACGACGTCCGCGTGACGCACCGCGACGCCCTTCGGCACGCCGGTGGAACCCGAGGTGTACTCGACGTACGCCAGGTTCTCGGGGTCCAGATCGACGCCCGGCCGCTCACCGGGTTCCGCCGGGACGACCGGCTGAAGCGGCCGCGGATGCACGTCGGCGGCGGCGTCCGCCCAAGTGGAGTCGGTCAACAGCAGCGCCGAGCCGTCGAGGATCCGCCGCATCCGCGCTGCGGGCGCACGCAGGTCGAGCGGCAGGTACGCGGCGCCGGCCTTGAGGACGGCGAGGACGGTGACGACGAGGTCGGTCGAGCGGTCCATCAGGATCCCGACGCGGTCCTCCGCCCGCACACCCAGTTCGCTCAGGTGACGGGCGAGCCGATCGGCGCGGTCCTGCAGTTCGCGGTAGGTGAGCGTGGTGCCGCCGCAGGTCACCGCGGGGGCGTCGGGCGTCCGGGCCGCTTGCTCGTCGAAGGCCGCCGGGACGGTGTCGACCGGGACGACGGGGCTGTCATCGGGAAGCAGGAACCGCCGGTCCGCCTCCGTCGTGAGCGGCAGGTCACCGAGCGGCAGGCCGGGATCGGCGGCGATCCCGGTCAGCAGGGCCTCCAGCCGCGCGGCCAGCCGTTCGACGGTGACGGCGTCGAACAGGCCGGTGCTGTACTCGATCGCGAGCTCGAACGTGCCGTTGCGCGGCCAGAACTCGATCACGAGGTCGAAGCGGGCGGACGGCCGCGGCAGGTCGTGCTCGGTGACCCTCAGCCCGGCGACGTCGCGTGGCCGCACGAGCGGGCTCTGGAGGACGACGACGGCCTGCACGAGCGGCGTCCGGGAGGGGTCGCGTTCGGGCCGCACCGCGTCGACGACCCGGTCGAACGGAGCGTCGGCGTGTGCGAAGGCGTCCAGCACGGTTTCCCGGAATTCGCCGAGGAATCCGGTGAACGGCCGGTCGTCGGCCACCCGCGAGCGCAGCACCAGGGTGTTGACGAAGAAACCGGTCAGCTTCTCCAGTTCGGCGCGGTCCCGGCCGGCGACGGCCGTGCCGACCGCGACGTCCTGCTGCCCGCTGTGGCGGGCCAGCAAGATCTGCACGGCGGCGGTCAGCGTCATGAACAGCGTCGCGCCGTGCTGGTGGCCCAGTTCGGTGAGCCGGTCGACCAGTGCCGCGGGCAGCGGCCGCCGGTGGATTGCGCCATCGGTGGACCGCTGCGCGGCGCGGGGCCGGTCGGTCGGCAGGGCGAGCGGTTCGAGGCCGTCCAGCCGCTGCCGCCAGTACGCCAGATGCGGGCGCACCGCCGGGCCGGTCAGGCGGGAACGCTGCCAGGCGGCGAAGTCGGCGTAACGCACCGGGAGTTCCGGCAGTGTCTTCCCTGCGTAGAGGTCCATCAGTTCCTCGGTGAGGATGCCGATGGACGCTCCGTCGGTGACGATGTGGTGCTGGCAGAGCACCAGCAGGTGCTCCCGGTCCGCCAGTTCGAACAGGGTGGCCCGGGTCAGCGGGCCGCTCCGGAGATCGAACGGCCGCGACAACTCCGTGGTCAGTTCGCCGTCCAGATCGTCCTTATCGGACAGTCGGCGGACCTGGAGCGGGATGACGGCGGACTCGGTGATCCGCTGGATTCCCTCGTCGTCCACCACGTCGAAGGTGGTGCGCAGTGAGTCGTGGCGTGCGCAGAGCAGGTCGAGCGCGTTGGCGAGGGCGTCGACGTCCAGCGGACCCGAGAGCCGCAGCCCGACGCCGGTGTTGTTCTCGGTCGCCGCGTTTCCGGAAAGCTCGTCGAGGAACCACAGTCGTTGCTGTGCCGGGGAAATCGGCACCGGACGATCGTGGGGAGCCACCGGGATCGGCTCGGCCGGAGCCGGGTCCGGAGTCTCCGGCAACAGCCGGGCGAGCCGTTCGACGGTGGGGGCGTCGAACAGCGCTTTCGCCGTCAGCTCCGTCCCGAACGCCGTGCGCAGCCGGGAAAGCACCTGCACGACGAGGATCGAGTCACCGCCCCTGGCGAAGAAGTCGTCGGTGGCGCCCACCGGGCCGCCGCCCAGCACGTCGGCCCAGATCGCGGCGACCCGCCGCTCGGCGACGGTCCGCGGCTCGACGTACTCCGCCGTTTCCGCAGGGGGTGCCGGCAACGCGCGCCGGTCGACCTTGCCGTTGGCGTTCAGCGCCAAGCCGTCCAGGACGACGAACGCCGAGGGGATCATGTAATCCGGCAGCGTCTCGGTGAGCAACGCGCGCAGGCCGGTCGGCTCCTCTCCCCCGTCGCCGCGGGTGACGAGGTACGCGACGAGCCGTTTCGCGCCCGGCCGGTCTTCCCGGGCCACGACCACGGCCTCGCTGACGTCGTCGTGCCGGCACAGCACGTCTTCGATCTCGCCGAGTTCGATGCGGAAGCCGCGGATCTTGACCTGGTCGTCGGCACGGCCGAGGAATTCCAGCTCGCCGCGGGCGTTCCGGCGGACGATGTCACCTGTGCGGTACATGCGATCACCGTCCGGGCCGAGCGGGTCGGCGACGAACTTCTCCGCGGTCAGCCCCGGACGGGCCTGGTAGCCACGGGCAAGGCCCGCTCCGGCGAGGTGCAGTTCTCCTGCCTCACCGTCGGGCACCGGGTTCAGCCCGGTGTCCAGCACGTAGGCCCGCATCCCGTCCAGCGGCCGCCCGATGGGCAGGCGTTCCGGCACCGAATCGCGCGACGGCAGGCGATGCGAGGTGGCGAAAGTCGTCGTCTCGGTGGGCCCGTACCCATCGACCACGACGAGGCCAGGACAGTGTTCGAGGACGCGGCGGACCGGGCCTGCCGGGACCGCCTCCCCGCCGGTCCAGACCTCCCGCACACCGCGGAAGCAGTCCGGGGCCTCCTGCGCCACCACCCGGAACAGCCCGGCGGTCAGCCACAACGCCGTCACCCCGTATCCGGACACCATCCGGCGCAACTCCTCGACCCCGAGGTCGCCCGGCGGCGCGACCACGACGGTGCCACCGCTCAGCAGCGGCACCCACAGCTCGTAGGTCGACGCGTCGAAGGCAGGCGACGAGTGCAGCAGTATCCGCTCGTGCGCGTCGCCGAACCGGCTGTCGGCCGCCAGCGCCGCGACGTCCCGGTGCGTCACGGCGACGCCTTTCGGCACGCCGGTCGAACCGGAGGTGTACATCACGTACGCGAGCTGGTCCGGATCCACCACCGTGCCGGGTGAACCGGAAGGTTCGCGCTCCAGAGTGGGATCGTCGAGGCGCTGCGCGTGGACACCGGGGAGCGGGCGCTCCCGGTCGGTGAGCACCACCGAAGCCCCCACCTCGGCGAGCACCCGGTTCAACCGAGCTTCGGGAGCCCGCGCGTCGAGCGGAACGTAGACACCGCCGGCCTTGACGATCGCGACTTCGGCGACGACGAAATCGGCCGACCGCGTCAGGCTCACGGCGACCGGATGTTCGGCGCGGACGCCGAGCCGCGCCAGGCGGTGCGCGAGCCGGTTGGTCCGCTCGTCGAGTTCCCGATAGGTCAACGGAGCGAAGTCCCCGGTCACGGCGATCGCGTCCGGGGTGCGCGCCACTTGGCGCGCGAACAGTCCGGGGAGGCTCCCGCCGGCGTCCGCGGCCGGCTCAGGGTGGTGGGCTCTGGCGATGTCCTGCGATGTCATGAAACGTAAAACCTTCCGAGCGCGCGTCGAGGACCGCCTCGAGAGAGACGGGTGGACGGAGACAGAGGGGGAAAGAAGACCGGCCTCTCGGGCCGTGCGGCGGCGCGACCGCCTTCAGTGACTCACCCGCTCGGCGAGACGGCCGCCGACCTGCAAGGCGGTGACGCGTCCGGTGCGGGGATCGCGGACGATGCGGCCGCAGTCGGCCCGCAGTCCGGTGGCGGGGTCCGGGACCGACATCGTTCCGCAGTCGTAGAGGGCCAGGTCGCGGTGGACCTCACCGTCCACCGTGAGGCATACGACGCCCTCGGTGTCGGTCTCCACGACGTACTCCAGCTCCCCGTTGCGGTAGCCGCCGCGGCTCTCGTCCGGCACGGTGACCCGCCTGGCACGCTCACCGCGCGCCCGGTAGTCCGGGATGTCGAGGCCGAGCGCGCGCAGCTCCCGCAGCATCTCGGACCACAGCGCCGCTCCTCCGACGGCGTTGGTGGTCAACGCGACGACGGTCTGTCCTTCGTCGTTGACGCGCAGGTGGCACGACGTGCCGTCCGCCGTGCCGTCGTGGCCAAGCCAGGTGGTGCGCTTGCCATGGAACCGCGCCAGGCCCAGCCCCCAGCCGTCGGCGAGGCCGAAGGGTTCGGCGTCGCCAGGGGCGTACATCTCGCTCGCGGTCGCCTCGTCGAGCAGACAGGGATTGCCCAGATGAACCTGCCCGAACTTGATCAGTTCGCGGGCGCTCAGTGCCAGGCCGCCCACGGGAGCCAGCACCGGGGCCAGCATCTGTTCGACCACCCGGGGCAGGGCTCCTGGACGACCGGCGTGTCCTTTGGCGCTCGGCTCCCGGCCCGCGCAGCCGATGAAGCCGGCGTTCATGCCCAGCGGGCGGATCAGGATCGTTTCGAGTGCCTCCTGCCACGGCATGCCGGTCGCTTCTTCGATGAGCATGCCGACGAGCGCGTAGCCGACGCTGGAGTAGGAGAAGGCGGTGGCGGGGGCGCAGACCAGCAGCTCCGGGCGCAGCCAGCCGAGCAGGTCGCGACGGGTGGAGCAGTGTTCGGCAGGGTCGGAGGGCAGGCCACTGGTGTGACCGAGCAACTGCCGGAGTGTCAGCAGGCCACCGAGCTCAGTGCCGTGCAGCTCCGAGACGAATTCGCCGATGGGCGTGTCGAGCTCGAGGTCGCCGTCGGCCACCAAGAGCATCGCGAGCGTCGCGGTGAAGGCCTTGGTGATGGACCCGACGGGCACCGTCGAAGCCGACCTCATCGGGCGGTCACCGTCTTCCACACCGGCTTCGGCCACCGAGAGTTCGTCGCGGTGCCACACCGCGAGCTGGGCTCCCGGCACCTGGTGCCGCCGGATGAGAGAGCTGAGTACCCCGGCCAGCCTGCCTGGCGGGATGGAGCGGGCCGACTGCCTTCCGGAGGTTGGGGGAACACACGACTCTGCCACTGACGAAAACACTGAACTGACCTTCCGAATACTCGACTGTCACGGGAGAAAATCGCATGTAACCAATGACCGCCGTGGCGTCCTGAGAAGTTCGCCGCGCATCATTCTCGCCAAGAGATGCCTTACACAGTGCCCACCTTGGCCCGTTGTCGATACCACCAAGTGGACCAATTCGGAAAGCAATCGAAGATCCTCTTGCCTCGAAATTAATAAGCACAGAGCTGCCATGATCGCAATTCGAGTGCGGTGCCGGAAATTGACCCTCGGTCAATTCCATGCCGTGGAACGTGACCCAGCCAACCTTGAAACTGCGCTCCACCTGGGGTATCGCACCACCGCGACCATCGCCGGGCCGTCACATCGGAAGAACCTTCACGAATTCGACTTCGCCGCGAAATTTACCCGAACAGCACGTGACGAAAGGCTGAGCCGGAATGCGACCCGCACAAACCTTTACCTATACCCATGAAATAATTTTTCAAACATCCGGCCCGCAAGTAGGCGCCTCACGCAGCAGTCCAGAACTGACGACATGGCCGAACTCAGCCCATTGACCTGATCAGTGCCCTTCGTTGTTTCAGCGCGGCCGGGCGATCACCGCTGGCCACGTCCACCAGGTCGCCCGCGCGCTCACCCCGGACGTCAAGGTGGTCTACGCCGACAACGACCCCGTCGCCGTCACGCAAAGCAGACCGCTGCTACGTGACGGTCCCGCCACCGTGGCCATCGACGCCGACCCGCGTCGCCCTACCGGGATCCTCGACAACGCCACCGTCCGCAGCCTGCTCGACTTCGACCAGCCGATCGGAACTGCTCATGATCGCCGTCCTGCACTTCATCCCCGACCACGACAACCCCGCCGCCTACCGCGACTCACTTCCGCCCGGAAGCTTCTTCACCCTGTCCCACCTCAGCGATAAACCGCACCACCCGAACTTCAGGGCCAGGTCCAATGCTGCATCGACGCCTACCGAAGCAGCACCAGTCCCCTGTTCGCCCGCACTCGCGACACCCTCACCACCTGGCTGGCGACCCGACGACACCGCCCTCACCGGACCTGAGCACGACCTCGTCCTCGGCGCCGTCGCACGCCTCCCCTAACGGTCACGTCGCATAGCCACCTCGAGCCCCTGCAGCCAGATCAGGCCAACCAGGGCCGGGAAACCCGAAAGGATCGGGGCATACGTCGGCTTCCGCCGCTTCGGCGTCGAGGCCGAGGTTCTCACGCATGGCGGTGCGCATGACCTTGTGCTCCAGTTCCCGTCGCGCCACTGCCGGGTCTGGTTTCTGGAGACCCTGATGGAGTTTATCGACCCCGGAACCCCGTCTGGTCATCCTGCCGCTGTCGCTGCGTACCACGGCTAGACACAATGCCAGGAGGCGACCTTTGCCTTCGCACGCGCAGCCGCGGGACTCGCTGCAACCTCCATCGTCGACCTGAATCTCATCGGACAGCCCGACTGTCTGCGCCAGGCGGCTTCACGACGTCTTTGTTTCGGGCGACCGGTCGCCGAGCAAAGGCAGGAATCAAGATTCGCGGCGCGTCACGCCGGTCGAGTGAGCCGAGAACATACTTAAGGTCAACCGAAAGGTGCACGGCACGACACTGAGCCCGGCTTTCAGACCTGTCCCGGCGCACCCCGCGAGTGGCTGGAGCGAATCCGCATGGATGTCGAACAACGCGGCGACATTCCCGACCCAGGCGAACTCGGATGGCTGCACATCCCGGCATAGCCGCCACATCCAGCTGCACGAGAAAGCCCAGGCCAGGAAGACATGGACGACGGAACACGACCAGGTGCCTACACCGTAACGGAAACAGTGAAATGGCCGAGGAATCCTAAGCGAACGAGGAACCGCAAGGTACCGGTAAGTGCCTGTTATCCCATAGATCGATCAGCTATGAGACCTCGCGACCTGTGGAAACGCCGTTCGATGTCCGATACGAGGACCGCACGTTATCTGGTACATCACCCGTCGCCCTCGTCGTTGACCTTCGGGTTTGTCAAGGTCCGAAGTGGACTGCACGGATGTCCGAACTCCTGTGCAAGCCTCGTGATCCAGCTGTAGTCCATCACAGCACCATTTGGCTTCCTGCTATGTACCTCTCGTGGCCCTGCCGAGCATCATGGTGCGGTGCCTGCGATCCACGTTTGTCGATGACCCTGGTCTGCCCGAAGACCCCCAACTGAGCCGTACCGAGTTGCGCCACGCTTATCTGCAGGACTAGTACTGCAACGGCACTCAGTTGAGTGGGTAGCCTCGCCGTTTGTAGTGGCTGAGGCGGGCTTGGTGTTGTCGTCGGCGGCGGAATCGTGACCAGGACCAGATGTGGTCGGCGGTGTCGGCGACACGCA
>NZ_JADNQM010000080.1:0-12640 GCF_046269425.1 Amycolatopsis sp. cmx-11-12
GCTCGGCGAGCAGCTTCCGCGGCCCCTGAGGCAACCGCGTCTGACGGATCTCGAACAACACAACCCCTGAACAAGTCAGGTGTTGCAACCACCACTAGAACCCAAGGGGAAGGGGGCCTTCACGCGCAAGCTCCATGCACGCATCGCAAGTAGGTGACTAATTGCGAGGCGTCAGCAGGAGACGCCGGTCCGCCCGTTCTCCACCCGCGCCGTCAGCGTCCGCAGGAACGACGGGTCCCCATCGGCCGTGACCTTCACGTCGTACCAGCCGTTCGAAACCGGCCAGTCCACAGTGACCGAACGCCCGGCGCCGACCCGCACCACCCGAGTGAGCCGCGACGACGACAGCCGCAGCGTCAGCGCCGAAGAACCCGAATTGGACAGTTTGAACTCGACGCCTGAACGCCAAGTCAGGAACCGCGTCCGGACATCGACACCCGCCGCCGCGCCCTTGCGGTTCCCGCGCAGTTCCCACCACGACCGGTTCGGCCCCTGGACGACCACGCGGTAGTCGTCACCGGCCAGCTTCACGTTTTCCGAGGCCTCGCCGCGGACATCGCGGTGCGCGGGCTCGGGAAATTCGCCCTTGTACGGGTACAACGCGAAATGCGCCGACGACGAGCCGCTGTTCGCCAGCGACAGCGCGAGCGAACCGGACTTCACGACGCCCGACACCGACACCTGGTACGGCAGCGGACGCGCCGGACGGCTCCCGGGCTCGGCCACGGGCAGGGCCTGCTCCGACGGCGCGGACGGACGCCAGCGGCTGATCGGCGCGGGCACCTGGCCCGGCTTGGTCACCCGCGGCTGGCGGCCGGCGCGCGAGAAGTCGAAGGCGCCGGTGAGGTCGCCCGCGACGGTCCGCCGCCACTTGCTGATGTTCGGCTCGGCGATCCCGGTCCAGCGCTCCAGGAACCGCAGGACCGACGTGTGGTCGTACACGGTGGAGTCGACGTTGCCGCCGATCGACCACGGCGAGACGACCGTCATCGGCACGCGCGGGCCGAAACCGAGCGGCTGGCCGTTGAAGTGGTCGGCGTCGTTGGCCGCGTTCCCCGGCGGCATCGGCGGCGGGACGTGGTCGAAGTAGCCGTCGTTCTCGTCGAAGTTGATCAGCAGCACTGTCTTGGACCAGGTTTCGCGGTCGGACGCGATGGCGTCGAGCACGCGGTAGATCAAGTTCGCGCTGCCGACCGGGGTGGACGCGCCTGGGTGCTCCGAGTCCACCGCCGACGGCACCAGCCACGACACCGCGGGCAGGCGGCGCGCCTGGATGTCCGCCTTCAGCCGGGTCACCAGCGTCTCCGGCTCGCTGCGGTACATCGCCTTCTTGAACAGGGCGCGCTCGGCCGGCGTCAGCGTGGCGACACCGGCGTCGAACTGCTTCAGCAGCTTCGCGCGCTCCTCGGGAGTCTTCTTCAGCAGATTGTCGTAGAACTCTTCAGTGGTACGGAACTTCTCCTCGACCGAGGCCAGGATCTTCGTGCCGACCTTCTTGAACGGCACGAAGTACTCGACCGCGTTGTCGGTGAAGTTGTCCCACTCCTGGTAGATCTGCCACGGCACCCCGGCGGCTTCGAGGCGCTCGGGGTACGTCGTCCAGTCGTAGCCCTTGTGGTCGTAGGAGTACGCCGCGTTCGTGACCGCGCGGTTCGTCGTGCTGCCCGGTTCGAAGCCCGTGGTCCCGGACCACAGGAAGTTCCGGTTCGGGTTGGTCGAGCCGAAGATCGAGCAGTGGTAGGCGTCGCAGATGGTGAAGGTGTCCGCGAGTTCGTATTGCAGCGCGATGTCGCGACGCTCGTAGTACGTCATCGTGGCGGGCGTCTTCGCCGCGATCCAGCCGTTGTTCCAGCCGCGCGCCCACGCCTTGCCGCTGCCGTTCCAGCTGTGGTCGAGGTCGCCGAGGTACTGGATGTCGTCCGCTTTCCGGCCGGCGAGTTCGGCCGCCTTGCGCAGCGAGAACGGCAGCACCGTGCCACCCGCCGGGTTCGGCTGCTCGAACACCGACTTCCCCGACGGCAGTTCCAGCGGATGGGTGTCGGAGAAGCCCCGGACGCCGCGCAGGCTGCCGTAGTAGTGGTCGAACGACCGGTTCTCCTGCATGAGCACGATGACGTGCTCGATGGCGTCGAGTCCGCCGCGCCGCATGGGTTCGGCCATCGCGGCGTGCACCGACGGGGGCAGGAGAGTGGTGGCGGCCGCGGCGCCGGTGGCGCCGAGCAGTGTGCGGCGTGACAGTTCAGGCATGCGCGCGACCTTTGCCGAGCAACGTGAACGGCACAAGAACCGAACAGGTCGTCCTCAAGGCGAACAGCGTTCGCCACGCTCGCCGTCCCGGCTCGCTGCGCTGAGTGACCGTCCGGCGGGGTGACACCGCCGAACGGCTGGCGGGGCGGTAACCTCACGGGCACCAAGACCGCAGACCCTTGAGGAGGGCCCGTGTCGGCAGGGCAGATCGCCGCGCTGATCGCCGCAGGAGCATTCGTCGTACTCGTCGTGCTGCTGGCGATCGTGCTGTTCAAGCTCGGCCGGACCCTGGACGAGGCCACGATCGCGATCCGCAAGGCGCACGAGAACACCGACCCGTTGCTGATCGGCGCGAACGAGACGATCACGCACGTCAACACGCAGCTGGAGCGGGTCGACGGCATCACGGCCAACGCGCAGGCGGTCAGTGGCAACGTGTCCGCGCTGACGTCGGTGTTCACCGCGACGCTCGGTGGACCGCTGGTGAAGACGGCCGCGCTGTCCTACGGCCTGAGCAAGGCCATCAAGGCCCGTCGCAAGAAGGCGGAAGCGAAGGCCGCGCGCCCGGCGAAGCGAGGCCGCAAGTGAAGCGCCTGTTCTGGCTCGGCGTCGGCGTGGTCGCCGGAGTCGCCCTGTCACGCAAAGCCACCGAAACCGCTCGCCAGGCCACACCCGCGGGGCTAGCCTCGAACCTGGGCGACGCCGTGCGGGAACTCGCGGGCGCCGTCGGTTCTTTCGGCGCGGAGGTCCGCGCCGGGATGAGCGAACGGGAACAGGAGCTGCACGACATGGTGTCCGAACGATCCGGCTTGAGCACGGCCTCCGAAGGCCCTGCGGGCAGGCACGCGGCACAGCCGCGGCGCCCGGCCCGGCGAGCTCGCCGGGCGGAGGGCTGATTCGGTCGCGTCCGCGACCGGAAGAGACCCAGCCCTCCGCCGTTCCAGCCTGTCCGCATTCCAGCGCTTTCGCGCGAGCCCGTATACAAGGACGAACCCGTGGAAACACACGAAATCACCCAGCGTTTTCTGAGCCATTTCGAGAACAAGGGCCATACGCGCGTCCCCAGCGCGCCCCTGATCCTCGACGACCCGAACCTGCTGTTCGTCAACGCCGGCATGGTCCAGTTCAAGCCGTACTTCCTCGGCGAGGCCCCGCCGCCGTACCCGCGCGCGACCAGCGTCCAGAAATGCGTCCGCACCCCGGACATCGACGAGGTCGGCAAGACCACCCGGCACAACACGTTCTTCCAGATGGCCGGGAACTTCTCCTTCGGCGACTACTTCAAGGAAGGCGCCATCGAGGCGGCCTGGGAGCTGATCACCAAGCCCCAGAGTGAAGGTGGCTACGGCCTCGACCCGGCACGCATCTGGGCGACCGTCTACGAGGACGACTCCGAGGCGGCGGGCCTGTGGAAGAAGCTCACCGGGCTGCCCGGCGAGCGCATCCAGGCCCGTGACGGCAAGGACAACTACTGGGACATGGGCGTGCCCGGTCCCGGCGGCCCGTGCTCGGAGATCTACTACGACCGCGGCCCGGACTACGGCCGCGAGGGCGGCCCGATCGCCGACGAGGACCGCTACATCGAGATCTGGAACCTCGTCTTCATGCAGGACGTGCGGGGCGAGAAGAGCCCGAAGCACGGTCACAAGCCGATCGGCGAGCTGCCGAAGAAGAACATCGACACCGGCATGGGCGTCGAGCGCGTCGCGACGATCCTGCAAGGCGTCGAGAACGTCTACGAGACCGACCTCGTCCGCCCGGTGATCGGCCGCGCCGAGGAGTTCTCCGGCCGCCGCTACGGTTCCGACCACACCGACGACGTCCGCTTCCGCGTCATCGCCGACCACGCGCGCACCGGCGTGCTGCTCATCGGCGACGGCGTCACCCCGGGCAACGACGGCCGCGGTTACGTGCTGCGCCGCCTGCTGCGCCGCATCATCCGCTCCGCGCGCCTGCTCGGCGTGCACGAGCCGGTGCTGCCCGCCTTCGCCGCGGTCGTCCGCGACACCATGGGCCCGACCTACCCCGAGCTGGTCTCCGGTTTCGACCGCATCGAGGACGTCGTGCGCGTGGAGGAGGAGGCCTTCCTCTCCACGCTGACCAGCGGTTCGCGCATCTTCGATATGGCGGCCGAGGAGACCAAGCGCTCTGGTGGCTCGCTGCTGGCCGGCGACAAGGCGTTCCAGCTGCACGACACCTACGGCTTCCCGATCGACCTCACCCTCGAGATGGCGTCCGAGCAGGGCCTGACGGTCGACGAAGAGGGCTTCCGCACGCTCATGAACGAGCAGCGGCAGCGCGCGAAGGCCGACGCGGCGTCGCGCAAGACCGGCCACGGCGACCTGTCCGAGTACCGCAAGGTCCTGGAACAGCACGGCGAGACCGAGTTCCTCGGCTACCGCGACCTGCAGGCCGACGCGAAGGTCGTCGCGCTGCTGGAAGACGGCGTTCCCGTCCGCAGCGTCGGCGCGGGCAAGAAGGCGGAGCTGGTCCTGGACCGCACGCCGTTCTACGCCGAGAGCGGTGGCCAGGTCGCCGACACCGGCGTGCTGCTCGGCGACGGCGTCGAGCTCAAGGTCCACGACGTGCAGAAGATCGTGCCGGGCCTGTTCGTGCACCGCGTCGAGGTGCTCGACGGCGAGGTCGGCATCGGCAGCGCGCTGACCGGTTCGGTCGACCAGCACCGCCGTCTGTCGATCGAGCGGTCCCACTCCGCGACGCACCTGGTCCACGCGGCCGTGCGCGGCGCGTACGGCAAGCGCGCGGCGCAGGCCGGTTCGCTCAACTCGCCGGGCCGGATGCGCTTCGACTTCACCACCTCGGGCGGGGTTTCGGCCGACGTGCTGACCGAGGTCGAGGAGGAGGTCAACGACTACCTCCAGACCAACGTCGAGGTGAACACCTTCGTCACCACGAAGGACAAGGCCCTCGAACTGGGCGCGGTCGCGCTGTTCGGCGAGAAGTACGGCAACGACGTCCGCGTCGTCGACATGGGCGAGTACTCCCGCGAACTCTGCGGTGGCACCCACGTCGACCGCATCGGCCAGCTCGGCCTCGTGAAGCTGGTGGGCGACTCGTCCATCGGTTCCGGCGTGCACCGTGTCGAGGCGCTGGTCGGCACCGACGCGCTCAAGTACGTCCGCAAGGAGCAGCTGCTCGTCTCGCAGCTCGCGAGCACCTTCAAGGTGCCGTCGGAGCAGCTGCCGTCGAGGATCGACGACGTGCTCACGCGGCTCAAGAACGCGGAGAAGGAGATCGAGCAGCTGCGCACCCAGCAGGTGCTCGGTTCGGCGGGCTCGCTCGCGGACAAGGCCGAGGACATCGGCGGGATCGCGGTCGTCGCGGAGAAGCTCGGCGAGGGCGTCGACTCGAACGGTCTGCGCGCGCTGGCTTCGGACATCCGCGGCAGGCTCGGCGCCCGCCCCGGCATCGTCGCGCTGTTCGCGCCGCAGGGCGAGAAGGTCGCCTTCGTCGTCGCGACCACCAAGGCGGCCCAGGAGAAGGGCATCGCGGCGGGCAAGCTCGTCCCGTCGTTCGCCGAGGCGATCGGCGGTCGTGGCGGCGGCAAACCGGACATGGCCCAGGGCGGTGGCACCAACCCGGCCGGTGCCGAGCAGGCCATCGCCTCACTGCGCGCGGCGGTCGCCCAAGTTGGCTGACGACGCCCTTCAGCGGCGCCCGGATCGGCCTGGGGAGTCCGATCCGGGGCGCGGCAGGCGGCTTGGCGTGGATGTCGGATCCGTCCGGGTCGGGATCGCACTGAGCGATCCCGATCCCATCCTCGCCAGCCCGCTCGTTACCCTCACTCGCGACGCGGCAGGCGACAAAGACGTCGACCAGCTCGTCGAACTCGTCACAGAACACGACGTGGTCGAAGTCGTCGTCGGCTTGCCGAGGACGCTCAAAGACCGTCACGGCCCGGCGGCCGAAGCGGCGTTGGACTACGCCGACAAGGTCGCCGCCCGGATCGCGCCGGTGCCGGTGCGGCTGGCCGACGAGCGGTTGACCACGGTGACGGCATCCAGGATGCTGTCGCAGCGTGGGGTGAAGGGACGTAAGCAACGTGCCGTCGTCGATCAGGCGGCCGCGGTCGAGATCCTGCAAGCCTGGATCGACGCGGTAGCGGCACATCGCGCACGGAAGGGCGATACATGACCGAGCCCCACGGCCGGCCCGAACGCCGTCAGGGCGGTAGACGAAGGTTGCGGGAGGAGCCCGAGGAGGCCAGCCGGCCCCCGGCGCCGCCTCGCCGCCGTCCCGAACCGCAACCGCCGGTGGAGCCCGTCGCCCGTCGGCGGCACGTCCGGCAGGAGCCCGACGAGGTTCCTCCGCCGGCGCCGCGTCGTCGCAGGGCCGCTCCCGAAGAACCCCCGCCTCAGCCGCCCCGCGCGCAGCGTCCGGTTCCGAGGCGGGCCCCGGAACCGGTGGCACCGTTGCCTCCCGCCGCGCCGCCGCCTCCTCCCGTGCCGCCACGGCGGTCCCCCCAGCCGGGTGACCGGAGTCTTGGCATGCCCGCCTACGCCCAGGACGAGCCCCCGCGCCCCGGTCGCCGCAGGCGCCGCGAGGACGAAGGCCCGCTGCCGGACGAGCGGCCGACCGACATCATCCCCGCGATCCAGGATGCGCCGATGGCCCGGCGCCCCGGCGCGGCTCCTCCGCCGCCTCAGGGCAGCGAAGAGGAATACGACGAGATCTTCGGCGAAGACGCGTACGACGACTATGACGAGTACGACGACTACGAGGATTACGACGACTTCGAAGACGACGATCGCGCCGAGCCGGAACGCATCGAGGACGAGCGCCCGGAACGTCAGGGGCCGCCGCCCAAGAAGCGCAAGAAGAAGCGCGCGGTGGGCTGGATCGCCGCGCTGACCGTGCTCGTCCTGCTCGCCGGTGGCGCTTACTACGGCTTCACCGAGATCTTCGGCTACGACGACTACGAAGGCACCGGCGAAAGCGACGTCCTCGTCCAGGTGGAGAAGGGCGACTCGACGTCGGCGATCGGCAACCGGCTGCAAGCGGCCGGGGTGGTCGCCAGCGGCAAGGCGTTCGTGAAGGCGGGCGAGGACAACACCGCCGTCTCGCGGCTCCAGCAGGGCTACTACGTCATGAAGACGAAGATGTCCGGCGCCAGCGCGGTCGAGAAGATGACGGCGGCCGCTTCGAAGGTCGGCCAGGTCGAGATCCGGCCGTACACCCAGTTCCACGACATCACCCAGCCAGACGGCAAGGTGACGCCCGGCGTGTACACGTTGCTGTCCAAGGCATCCTGCGCGGATCTGAACGGCAAGAGCACCTGTATCCCGGTCGAGGAACTGCGGAAGACGATCGAGACCGCGGATCTGGCGAAGCTGGGCGTCCCGTCGTGGGCGGTCGAGTCCGCCACGAAGGCCGAGCACAAGGACCGGCGGCTCGAAGGCCTCATCGCCCCGGGCATCTTCAACGTCAAACCCGGCTGGACGGCCGAAGAGCTGCTCACCGACGTCGTGAAGGCTTCGGCGAAGCGCATCCTCGACGCCGGGCTGAGCGATCAGAGCAAGGGCGAGGGCAAGACGCCCTACGAGACACTCATCATCGCGTCGATCATCGAACGCGAGGCGGTGAAGGCCGACTTCGGGAAGATCTCGCGGGTCATCTACAACCGGCTCGACGAGAAGATGCGGCTCGAGATGGACTCGACGGTCAACTACATCCTCGATCGGCCGACCCTGCTGACCAAACCCGAGGAACGGGACAAGGCGGGGGCGTACAACACTTACAAGTCACTCGGCCTGACCCCGACGCCGATCTCGGTGCCCAGCGCGGAAGCGATCCAAGCCGCGCTGAAGCCGGTCGCGGGGGAGTGGATCTTCTTCGTCAAGTGCGAGAAGAACGGGCTCTCCTGCTTCGCGGTGACGAACGACGAGCACAACAAGAACAGGTTGGACGCGCAAAAACGTGGTGTCTACTGACCGCAAGGCCGCGATCCTCGGGAAACCGGTCGAACACTCGCTCTCGCCCGTGCTGCACGGCGCCGCGTTCCGCGCGCTGGGCCTGGACGGCTGGACCTACGAGCGGGTCGAGATGGACGGCCCCGGACTGTCGGCGTTCGTTCGGGGGCTCGGTCCGGAGTGGACCGGGCTGTCGGTGACCATGCCCGGGAAACGGGCCGCGCTGGAGCACGCCGACGAGGTCACGCCGCGCGCGGCGGCGGTCGGCGCGGCGAACACGCTGGTACGCCGGGAAAGCGGCTGGCTCGCCGACTGCACCGACGTCGACGGTGTCACCGAGGCACTGCGGATCGCCGGTGGCTACTCGCCCGGCGAGGACGACGCGGCCGTGGTTCTCGGCGCGGGCGGCACGGCCGCTGCGGCGGTCGTCGGACTTGCCGCGCTCGGTGTGCGTACGGTGCGGCTCGTCGTGCGGGATCCGGCGCGGGCCACGGAAACGGTCGCCGCGGCGAAGCGGGCGGGGCTGGACGTCGAGGTTCTTCGCTGGTCCGACGCCGACTTCGGGAAGATCGCGGCGGACTCGGCGGTGCTGGTGAACACCGTGCCCCCGGACGCCGTCCGACCGCATCTGGCGGAGCTGGCAGGCGTCGGCTGCGTCCTCGACGTCATCTATCACCCCTGGCCGACCGCGCTCGCCGAAGCCGTCGCCGAGCAGGGTGGGCGGCTGGCGACCGGGCTGGACATGTTGCTGCACCAGGCTTTCGGCCAGTCCGAGTACTTCACTGGGCAGCCCGCGCCGCGCGCGGCGATGCGGGACGCTCTTCGGGAAGCGACCGGCGGGATCCTTTCCCTGCCGATCAGCTGACAAGATCGTTCGGGTTCGATAATCTGGCGGACTGCCTTGAGGAAGGAACAAGGGGTCAATGCCTAAACCCGATCGAGACGACTACACCGAAGACGACATCAACAACGCGTGGGTCGATCAGGCTCCGGTACTGAATTCCACTGTCACCCTGGCCGAATACGACCCGGAGTGGCCCGAACTGTTCGAGCGGGAAGCCAAGCGCATCAGGGGGATCCTGGGGGAGCGCGCGCTGGTGCTGGAGCACGTCGGCTCCACGTCGGTGCCCGGGCTCTGTGCGAAACCGATCATCGACATCATGCTCATCGTCGCGGATTCGAACGACGAGAGCGCGTACGTGCCGCAGTTGGAAGCGGAGGGCTACAAGCTCGTCATCCGCGAGCCCGAGTGGGAGAAGCACCGGAGCTTCAAGGGCCCGGACACCAATATCAACCTGCACGTCTACTCGCCGGACAACGGCCAGACCGAACGCTATCGCCTCTTTCGCGACCGGCTGATCGCGCACGAGGACGAACTGAAGCTCTACGAGGCCAAGAAACGCGAACTGGCCGCGCGCACCTGGAAGTACATCCAGCACTACGCCGACGCCAAGACCCAGGTGATCGACGAGATCATCGAACGAGCACGCGCCGCCCAATACGACGGTTTCGCCCGGCTCTACGCCGCGCATGCCGAAACCAGCAGCACCAACGCCCACTACGACCGCCCCGCCATCGTCGAACTGGCCGGCGACGTGAGGGGCAAGCGGGTACTGGACGTCGGCTGCGCGGCGGGACACCTCAGCGCGCTGCTCGCCGCGAAGGGCGCGGACGTCCTCGGCGTCGACGCGAGTGCGGGCATGGTCGCCGTCGCGCGGGAGAAGTTCGGGGACGTCGCGAAGTTCGAGACGGTCGATGTCACGCGGCCGCTGACGTTCCTGGAGGACGGTTCCATCGACGTCATCACGGCGTCGCTGGTGCTGCACTACCTGAAGGAGTGGGGGCCGGCGCTGGCGGAGTTCCGGCGGGTGCTGAAGCCGGGCGGGCTGCTGGTGTTTTCCGTGCACCATCCCGGCGAGGACTGGCGCTGGTTCGAGAAGCGGAACTACTTCCAGCTGGAACTGCTGGAGGACGAATTCCCGCAGGGACAGAAGGTGCGGTTCTACCGGCGGCCGCTGAGCTGGACGTTCGGTGCCGTGCGGGACGCCGGGTTCGCCGTCGACAGGCTGGTGGAGCCGATGCCGGAGGAGTCGATCGCCGAGTCCGACCCGCGCTGGTACGCGAACCTGCGGACGAAGCCACGGTTCCTGTATTTCCGGACGGTGAGCGAGTAACCCTCGGGTCAGGAACGCTGGGAGGGTTACGGACCAGGCGGTCCGCTCACCGCCCCGGAACAGCCCTCCCCAGTACATGAAAGCCTCCTTTCCTATCTTCAGAGTCAGGGCCCTGGCAAAGTCGCAGCGCTGCTCTTGGTAATCCGGGCTTGATATCGCTAGTGCCCGAAAGGGTCGAGTGGGGAGGATTTCGGACGTTGAACGTCCGAAATCCTCCTCCGTCAGGGGTCCGCAACCGGTGCGCTCACGGTGACGAATAGCCGCCTGATCTGCAAGACCCTGACTTTGCCGGGACCCTGGCGTCTAGTGCAAGTAAGGGCCTTCATGTACTTCAGGCGAAGGTCGCGTCTGTTTCGTTGAGTTCTCCGGAGTGGGGGATGTGTGGAAATGGGGCGTTGAGTTTCTCTGTTTCCACACAGCCCGCCTTTGGGCATACCGAGGGGCCCGTCGCCGGTGTGGCTGGCGGGCTCCTCGGGTCAGATCAGGGTGTTGCGCCGGGTTCTTCGCAACGGATCCAGATACTGGGGCGGGATGAACTCCGGCAACCCGTCGGCCGCCATGCGGACTTGCCAATCACCATGATGAATCAACCGGTGATGGAAAGAACAGACCAGCACGAGGTTCCGCAGATCGGTCGGTCCGCCATCTGCCCAGTGATGAATATGGTGAGCGTGGCAGTTCTTCGGCCGCCGATGACAGCCGGGGAAGGCACACCCCCGGTCCCGGATGTTCAAGGCTCGTCGTTGCCCTGGGGTGACGAACCGCCTCAGCCGTCCCACGTCCAGAGGCTCCCCGGCGGCATTGAGCACTACCGGCAGCATCAAGCAATCGCAGGCCGCCATCCGTGCCTCGCGGGCGGTCATCGTGCCGACGAAATCGAGGCAGGCGGCCCCCAGCCCGGTCTTAAGTTCTTCGAGACCGATGGTGACGTGCACCAAGGTCCGGTAGCCGTTGGTTCCAGGCTGGTCCGGACAGGCGACCGCGAGATCCACGAGGTCGACCCACGCGTCACCCTGACGTTCGGCTTTGGTGCGTAGGTCGGCCTGGCCGAACTCATCGACCGGGCGGGGTTTGGCGTAGGCCTCGAGTGCTGCGGCGGTCCTGGCTCCTGACTCGTCGTCGAGGAGGCCTTTCAGTGTCCAGAAGCCGTCTTTGCGGCGTTGCAGGGTCAGTTCACGGCGAGGCTGGGCCGGTTCGGGATCCTTCGGCTCGTTGCCGTCCGGGTCGAGCCATCCCAGCAGTTGCTCTCCGAGATCCGACACCTGCCGAGGACCCGCCTTCCGGGCCAAGTCGGCGAGGGTTTTCTCCGCGTGCTCCCGATCCTCTGCCGCCACCTCGCCGGGGATCTGCCGCAGGATCTCCAGGATCTGTTTGATCCGTTCCTCGCCGATCGCACCGTCCGCCGCCGCAGCGCCAGTGGCGGGCGCGAACGCCGGGATCTCGGTGCCATCGAGAGCACGCGTCGGGTTCAGGTCGATCGCGCGATTCACATACGGCCGCGCCTCACCAATAGACAACCCGGCGATATCGGCGAACCACGAAACCGTTGTCCCATAACCGTACAAGTCTTTCGCGCCACGGGACTCGATCTCCGCCAAGTACTGCCCCAATCCGGCGGACGCGATCCGCATCACCTGCAGGAACTGCTGCACGCCATGGGCAAGCTCCAGCTTGCCAGCGCGCCACAATTCCTGCGGCAACTCGGGAAGGATCGTCTCGGACACGCCACCATAATACCGCATTCCTGTCGAACATGTGTTCGTAATTTTAAGCAATAATGAAACGGTACGTTTACCACTGAAGAGTGATTTGACGCCGAGATGACAGTTACAGAACCTGGGCTCAAGCACATGAGGGCCTTCATTCCTGCGTCTCGTCGAGCAAAACGGGAACGAGACGCCCTGGGTGCCTACTCGGCACTACAGACCCTGTCCAAGTACATGAAGGCCCCCATGCTTGCGCCTAGTGTGGCGATTCGTTAGTTCGCGACTTAAGTTCGTGCTCAGATTCCGGTGTTGTGTCACGCTGCTCGGCGTACCGTGCACCCCAGCCGCCTAGCACGTGTCGCGAAAGCCACTTTCGCGACATCTGACGTCCCGAAAGTGGCTTTCGCGACACGTCAGGTCAGGAGCAACGATTCAGTGGCCGTCCATGAAGGAATTGGGACGTTGAGCCTGGATCCACCGGTGTGGTTGTGGGTTGATCTTGATGGCGGTTGTTGATCATGTGTCCGGTTGGTGGGCGGGGTGGGGTGCCGGCCGTCGCATCCGGTGTGTCCACTGTGGTCTG
>NZ_JADNQM010000081.1:0-12223 GCF_046269425.1 Amycolatopsis sp. cmx-11-12
TCGGCGAGCAGCTTCCGCGGCCCCTGAGGCAACCGCGTCTGACGGATCTCGAACAACACAACCCCTGAACAAGTCAGGTGTTGCAACCACCACTAGAACCCAAGGGGAAGGGGGCCTTCACGCGCAAACGCCGGACGTCAGCCGATGGCGGTGTTCAGCAGGAGGTCCACGGCGCGGTCGTTACGCGTGGTCTCCCGGACGATCACCTCGTCGGGCGGGTAGAAACCGGGGTTCGAACCCCGCGGGTACATCTCGAAGGTGAAGCTCAGGATCTTGTGGGTGCCCCACATCCAGTCGTCGATCGTCCCGTCCGTGATGTACAGGTCGCTCGACTGCTGCGGCGTGTAGCCGTTGGTCGCCGCCAGCTGCCTGCCCACCTGCTGGAAACGCTGCGCCTCGGCCGCCGTCATACCCGGCGCGGTGTCGTTGTACGTGAAGCCGAACGGCCACAGGACGAGCTCCGAGTAGGTGTGGAAGTCGATGCTCGCCTTGATCTGCTGGACGCCGCCGATCTTGCGCGAGTTCACGAAGTTGGACACCGCCCTGGTCTCCGGGGCGGAGAACGCCGAGGGACCGCGGTAGGTCTCGCTGGTCGTCGAGCCCGACGAACCGCCGCAGCAGCCCCAGTTGTAGGCCCAGTTGCGGTTGGGGTCGGTGCCGTTGCCCTGGCGGTTCTTGCGCCAGTACTTGTAGCTGCCGCCGGAGATGTCGTACTCCGAGCCGTCCGGGTTGACGTTCGGGATCACGTAGATCTCGGTGCTGTCGACGAACCGCTTGATCGCCGGGTCGGAGGCGTAGCCCTGGGTGAACCGGTTCACGATCCGCAGGCACATCTCGGTGGTGAGGTGTTCGCGGGCGTGCTGGTTGCAGGTGAAGAGGACTTCGGGCTCGTTCTCGTCGGTCGCGACGTTGTCGCTGATCTTGAGCATGTTCAGCGCGCGGTTCTGGTACGAGTTGCCGACGCTGCTCAGCCTCGCGATGGAGCCGAAGTTCGCCTGGGCGTTGCGCAGTTCCGTCGTGACCTCGGCGTAGTTGTGGAAGCCGGAGTCGGACGGCGGGAAGTCGTTGATCGCGTTCGTGCCCGGCTTCTCCGACCGGTCGACGACGCCGCGCTGCTCGACGCGGAAGCCGAGCGAGCGGATCTTCGCCGCATCGCGCGCTTCGCCGATCACCGTGGTCGTGGAGCCGGAGGTGCCGAGGACGTCGACGCCCAGCCGGGAGATCTGGGTGCGCTGCTGTGACGTGCCGGTGCCGAAGACCTCGTAGATCTGGACCTGCGCGTCTTCGGCCTGCTGGTCGGCGGTCGCCGGACTCGCGGCGACCGGGATGGTGAACGCCGCGACGGCCGCGATCGCCACGGCCATGCACCGTCTTATGCGCATCGTCGTCTCCTAGCTCTCAGGCAGGGAAGGGGAACCTCACCATGGCCGGAGCGGGCAGACCGAACAATCCGTAACGGTACGGATCTAATGCGTATTTCTAACCGTAGTTCGCGAAACAGAGCGCTTCGATGTCGCCGCGCAGTGCGGCGAACGGCCGCCGCCGGACGCGCTGCTGGACGATCGCGCCGAGCAGGTAGGACAGCAGGGCCCGCGCCCGCGCGCGGGGGTCTTCCACGTCGAGCGGCGCGAGCAGTTCCGCGAGCAGTTCGGTGATCGACGTCAGCATGACGTCGATGGCTTGCGGATGCTGCGCGCGGCCCGCGGCGATCCAGTACTCGAACCAGAGGAAGGCCGCGTTCGGGCGGCCGGAGAACTCGGCGAGGAACGCCTCCAGCGCCGCGAAGAGCCGCTCGTCCGGGTGATCGTGTTTCTCCGAAATTTTGCGCAAATCGGCGGTGAACGTTGTGATGTGCGCCGCCATCGCGCGGTCGATCAGGACGTCGATGTCCGCGAAGTAGTAATGAATCGCACTCTTCGTGAGCGGCCCGGCCTCCGCGATCGCGCGGACGGTGCAGCCGGCGAGCCCGTCCCTGGCGAGCACGACACGCGCCGCTTCGACGATCTGCTCCTGTTTCTGCAGCTGATTGGGGGAGAGCCGCGCGCTGCGGCCGGGAACGGCGGTCACGAAGTTCCTTACACCAAGTAGTCAGGACGGGAGCCCTGAAGCTTAGGGCAACCGTCCTGGCCGATCACAGCGGGTGAAAAATCGAGGTGGCTAGCGGCCGATCCGTAGCGGACAATGCGCGGCATGGTGACCACAGGGGACAACGGGTTCAGCCCGGCGGCACGCCGGCAGCTGGAAAAGGAACTCGCCGATCTGCGTGCGCAACGCGACGCGATGGCGCCGCTCGTCGGCGAACAGGAACGAACCGGCGACGCGGCCGATCAAGCGGAGGTGCTGGACCGCGCGGAGGCCGCCGCCTACCTCGACCGGCGCATCGCCGACGTCGCCGCGAAGCTCGAGCACGGCGGCCGCAACAGCAAGGGGCTGCTCCCCGACGGCACCACCGTCACCCTCAGGTTCTCCGATGGCGACGAAGACGAACTCCACATCGTCACGATCCCGGGTGAGGACGCCGACGCCTCGACGGTCACCTCGGACAGCCCGCTCGGCCTCGCGCTCGTGGGCGCCAAGGAGGGCGACGAGATCAAGTACCGGACACCGCGCGGCGAGACCAGCGCCACGGTCGTCACCCTGAAGCCGCCTGCCTGACCCTGCTAGTGCGTGAAGGCCTCCTTCCCTCGGCTGAGCCGAGGGAAGGAGGCCTTCACGCGGCTCACGTACCCGGACGGCACAGGACCGGATTCGCCAGTTCCGCGCACGGCCGGTGCCCGTGTGACCGGACGATGTCCTTGCCGACCTGGTTGATCAGGTACCGCAGGAAGCTCGCGACGAGCGAGTCGGCCTTCGGCTCGCCGAACGTGTAGGCGTACTCCGTCTCCCAGAACGGATACGCCGCGTGGATCGCGCCCTCCAGGGTCGCCTGGTGGCCGTCGATCCGCACCGGCAGCACGTCCTCACGTTTCGTCGCCGCGCCCAGTTCGCTGTAGCCGAGCGCGCCCGGCACCCGCGCGAGCGCGTCGAGGACGTCGTTCGTGGACGGCTTCGCGCAGCGCACCACGCCCGGCTGGGTGCCCGGCGCCTGTTTGAGGCAGTCGTCGGAGTTGTCGCCGGGTTCCCGTTTGCCGTCCAGGATCCGGACCTCGAACGTCCGTCGCGTGCCGGAGTCGGAATGCCGGTCGACGAGCCGGACGGGCCGGTCCTTGCCGCCGATCTCCTTCCAGTTCGCGATCTTGCCGTCGTAGATGTCGCGGACCTGCGCGAGCGAAAGATCCTGGACGCCGGCTTCCTTGTTGATCACGAGCGTGAACAGCGAGAACGCGACCGGACGCGGCAACAGTTGCGGGAAGCCCTCGCCCTTGGCGCCGTCGGAGAACGCCAGCATCCCGTCGTTCCCGGCCTGGTTCAGGCTGCCGAGCCCTTCCGCGCTTCCCCTGCTGTCGAACGAGAAGGACGCTCCGGGGCACGTCTTCGCGTACGACGTCGTCGCTTCCTTCAACACCGGCGCGAACGCCGTCGATCCGGTGATCACGAGCTTCCCTGACGCGCAGTCCAGCGGCGGCGGCTTCTCGTCGAAGACCAGCGAACGGGTCAGCTGGAAGATGCTGACCACCACGAGGAAGAGGATCAGCGCCATCACCGAACCCGTCGGCCCGGTACGGCTCTTGGTCTCGCGGAGGGTGCCGCCCTTGATCTCACCGATGACGTGGGGGTCGTCGAAATCGTCGGTCGAGCCGTTCGGGATCCGGTCGAGCACGGCGAGGATCTTGTAGTGCGCGCCGCGGTTCAGCGGCACCCTCGGCAGGTCGATCACCCCGACCGGCCGTGCGGGATTCTCGTCGCGTGCGCCGAAACCGGAGTCGTCGCCGAAACATTCGTGCAGATGCGGCGAGCTGAGTTCGGTCACCACCATCCCGGCGACGGTGCGGCCTGGGAACTTCACGCGGACGCCGACGCGGTCGTTCTCGTTGACCGCGTAGTCGTCGGTGTCGATGTCGGTGGTGCCGCTGTTCTCGATGCGCAGCAGCACGAACGACGGGTCGACGAGCCGCTCGCCGTTCTCGTGCTGCAACTGCGCCAGCGCGTCGGCGGTCGGCGCGAAGCCGCGCTCGGACCCGGTCGGGGTGTCCATCTGCACGCGGTAGCCGAGCCGTTTGCGGCCGACCAGCACGAACTCCCACAGGAACGCGATGGCCGGGACGCCGATCCCGACCACCGCGAGCAGGACGTCCCAGGGAAAGCCTTCCAAGACCAGCCTCCGTCGGTTCGGGGAACCGAACCTAAGGCTCAGCCAGGCCGGGGAAGGCGGACTTCAGCCAGTGTTCACCGGCCGTCCGCGAAGGCGTAGTCGTCGAGGTCGAAGAACCGGCTCGTCACCATCGTTTCCAGCGTCGGCGACGCACGGAAGGGCACATCCCCGTTCGCGTCGAAGTAGTAGCTGTTGGCGAGCGAACAGCTGTCCTGGAAGAACACCTGGTGCTTGCGGCGGTCCAGCATGCTCTGGAAGTACCGGTCGTTGGCCTCGTTCGTGACCTCCACCCGGGTCGCGCCGGTCTTGCGCGCGTTGCGCAGGCACCGCATGATATGCGCGGTCTGGGTCTCGATCAGGTTGAAGTACGAGGAACCGTTGTAGCCGTAGGGACCGAGAATGGTGAACAGGTTCGGGAAACCGGGGACGCTGACCCCTTGATAGGCCTGGAACCGGTTCTCCTCCCAGAATTTCTCCAGATCGGTCCCGCCCGCCCCGCGCACGGTGAACGCGGGCATGTTGCCCTTCTCGAAGACCTTGAACCCGGTCGCCAGCACCAGGACGTCGACCGGATGCTCGGTGCCGTCGACGGTGCGCACGCCGGACTCGGTGATCGCGTCGATGCTCGTGGTCTCCAGCGTGACGTCTTCGCGGTCGAACGTCTGCAAGTAGTCGTTGGAGAAGCTCGGCCGCTTGCAGCCCAAGGCATAGCGCGGAGTGAGCTTCTCGCGGGTCTCCGGATCCTTGACCGCGCGCCGCAGGTGCGCGAGCCCGATCCGCTCGCCCGCGCCCGCGGTCGGCAGGAGTTTGTGGAAATGCGCGGCCAGCGGGAAGGTCAGCTCGACCAGTGCCTGGCTGGCCAGCCGGGACAGCCGTTTCGCTCCGGGCAGCCGTCGCATCGCGAGCCGCACCGGCCCCGGCAGCGCGGCGTCCGGTTTCGGCAGGCACCAGATCGGCGTGCGCTGGAACACCGTCAGATGCCCGGCCTCGGGCGCGATGGACGGGATGACCTGGACGGCCGAAGCCCCGGTCCCGACGACCGCGACGCGCTTCCCGCGCAGGTCGACGCCGTGGTCCCAGCGGGCGGTGTGCATGACCGTGCCGCCGAAGTCGGCGAGCCCGTCGATGTCCGGTGGCTTCGGCTGGGTGAGCACGCCGGTGGCGCCCACGACGAACCGCGCGGTCATCGACCAGCCGTCGGCGGTTTCGAGGCGCCACAAGTGGGTTTCGTCGTCGAAGGTCGCGGCGACGACCTTCGATCCGAGGCGCGTGCGGCGGCGGATGTCGTACTTGTCGACGCAGTAGTCGGCGTAGGCCTTCAGTTCGCGGCCGGGTGCGTAGACCCGCGACCAGCCGGAGATCTGCTCGAACGAGAACTGGTAGCTGAACGACGGGATGTCGACGGCGACGCCGGGATAGGTGTTCCAGTGCCACGCGCCGCCGACGCCGTCGCCCTCCTCCAGCATCAGGAAGTCGTCGAAACCGGCTTTTTGAAGCAGGATCGCGGCGCCGATGCCGGAGAAGCCGCCGCCGATGATCGCGATCTCGTGGTCCGGGGTCATGCGGGACGTCCTTCCAGAGCGAAAAGCGAACTGGCGCCGAGCACGACGACGTCGGCCTGATGCTCGATGCCTTCCGCGGTACGGATTCCGTGGGGCGCGAAGGCGTAGACGGGCCAGGTGATGAGCTTGCAGCCGGGTCGCCGCAGCGCCCCGTAGTAGCCGAGGCCGGGCGCCGTCCGCCGCGAGCCGAAGCGGCGGTCCGGCGTCAGCAGTCTGCGGATCCAGGGGTCTTTCACCTGCCAGCGCAGGAAAACGCGGGCGACGGCGATGCCGAGGACGGTCGGCCCGGGGACCGGCATCGGCACCACCCAGTCCGGTTCCTCCTGGAACACCTTCACCGAGCGCGCGGTGGCCGCCACCTCGGGCACGATCTGCGCCGCCTCGCGGCCGGGCGCGACGACGGCGACGCGCTGCCCGGCGAAGTCGTGCCCGAACCATTCGGTGCCGCGCAGCACCTCGCCGCGGAATTCGCCCAAGGTCATGACGCGACCGGTTCGTGGGTGATCTCCTCGGTCCACGACTGCGGCTTTCCCAGCAGCCGCGCGGGGATCAGGCGGGTCACCTTCACCATCGGGTCGGCGAGCAGCCGGTGGTAGACGTGCGATCGGTCGACGATCATCGCCGCCTGCGCCCTGAGCACGTGGTACGCCGGGATGCGTTTGGTGAACTCGCCGCGGCCGCCGATGGTGGAGAACCGCTTCACGGCGTTGTAGAGCTTCTTCTCCGGCAGGCCCATCGCGACGATGTTGTCCCGCATCTTGTTGATCAGCGGGACGAACACCACGATCAGGCCGAGGACGATCTGCGGTTTGAGCGAGCCGATGGATTCGGTGAGCAGTTTGTGCGTCGATCCGGCGCCGATCAGTTCGAGCACCTCGAAATCGGCGGTGATATGCCGCGACTCGTCCGAGTTGATGTGCCGGAACACCTGATGGCAAACCGGATCGGAGACCTCGTCCAGCAGGAACTTCACCAGCGCGCCGTCCAGCGCGCATTCCAGCAACGGGATGAGCGTGGCCAGCGCGGTCAGCGGCAGGGTGTCGCCGAAGTCGTCGAGCACCTTGATGGCCAGCTTGACGTTGATGTTCGGCTCGGGCATCGAACCGTCTTCGTCGAGCATGCCCCAGCGCTTCATCAACGCCAGTTCCGCGTTGGCGTGCTTCTGTTCCTCGGCGTGGAAGTACCGGTAGATCTCCTGGATCACCGGTGTCGGCGCCTTCTTGGCCAGCGAGGCGAACCCGCGGGCGCCGACGTGCTCGATCCACACGAGGTCGGCCATGAACGGCCGCATCTTGGCGCGCAGTTCGTCGGTCATCGTCTCCGCGCCGGGCGCGTCCCAGTCGATGTCGGCCAGCGACCACTGCTTGTCCTTGATGGTCTGGAGCATCGCCTCGAAGTCGTAGGCCATCACTTCTCCTTTTCGGCGGGCAGGAACCGGCCGAGGAGACCGGCGATCCGCGTGTACGGGACGGGCACGAAACGCTTGGCGTGCCAGAGAAGCTGAGCGTCGGGCTGCGGCACGACGTAAAGCCGCCCGCGATCGTGGGCGTCGAGTGTCATCCGCGCGACGCGCTCCGGCGAGAAGCCGACGAGATCGGAGACCCGCTGCGCGAGGCCGCGCGCTTCGGCGTCGATGAGTTCACCGCCGAAGATGTTGGTGCGGACGAAAGTCGGGCACAGCACGGTCACCGCGACGCCGGTGCCGGACAGCTCGGCGGCCAGGGTCTCCGAGAGGCTGACGACCCCGGCCTTGCTCACGTTGTAGGCCGCCATTCTCGGCGCGGCGGTGAACCCCGCGGCCGAGGCGACGTTGATGACACCGCCCGCCTTCGCCGCCCGCATGGCGGGAACGAAGGTGTGACAGCCGTGGATCACGCCCCAGAGGTTCACGCCGAGGGTTCGCTGCCAGTCGGACAACGGGCTCTCCCCCACGAGCTTGCCGCCCGCGCCGATCCCGGCGTTGTTGACGACGAGGTCCGGATCGCGGCCGAGCCAGGATCGGGCCTGGCTCGCGAGTTCGGTGACTTCGTCCATAGTGGACACGTCACAGGCGACGGCGACCGCCTCGCCCTTGGTTTTGAGTTCCGCCACGGTTTCCTCGGCGGACGCGAGGTCGATGTCGGCGCAGACGACACGGCTTCCGCGCCGGACGAGTTCCGCCGCGATCGCCTTCCCGATCCCGCTGCCCGCCCCGGTGACGACGGCGTGCGCTCCGTGAGTCCGTTTCGTCACGATGCCTTCCTCAGGGTCGCTGGGAGATTCTCCGTCAGGAACCGGCAGGCCCGCTCCATCGCCGGTGCCGCCTCCGGAATGAACCGGGTCAGCGCCTGGAAGACGTGCATCTGGCCGGGGACCACGTCCAGTTCGCAGTCCGCTCCCGTACGGCGCAGGGCTCTGGCCAGTTCGATGGCGTCGGCGGCGAGCATTTCGAGGCCGCCGGCCTGGATGATCGTCGGCGGGAAGCCCTTGACGTCGTCGAAGGCGAACCGCAGCCGCGTCGACGCGAGGTCGGCGTCCACTGTGTACAGACCGACCAGCTTGGCGGCCGCCGCGGCGGAGATCATCGGGTCGCGGCGCATGCGTTCCCGTTCCGCGGCCATGGAGAACGTCACGTCGAACAGCGGCGAGAAGAGCGCCAGCGCGGCAGGCGGGTCTTTGCGTTCCCGGATCAGCTGCGCGGCGAGATCGACCGCGAGATGTCCGCCCGCGGAGTCGCCCACGACGAGGATCCGCCGATACCCCTGACCGACGAGCCTGTCGTACGCCGCACGGACGTCGTCGGCGGCGTTCGGGAACCGATGCCGGGGCGCGAGCCGGTATTCGCAGGCGAACACCGGCAGCCCGGTGCCCGCGGAAACGCGCGTGGTCAGCCCGCGATGCGTGCGGGCCGAGCAGAGCGCGTACCCACTGCCATGGATGTAGAGGACCACGCTGTCGCCGTCTTCGACGTCAGGCCCGCGAACCCACTCGCCGTGGACACCGGCTTCGACGCGGCTTCCCTTCAGCGGCGGCGAAGCCAGCCACAAACTCGTGGCGATGAAGGCGCGGGAGAACCTGATCCCGGCCCGGTTGGCCGGGATCGCGTTGGCGATCGGCCGCACGAAAGCGGTCGTCAGCGCGGCGGCCAAGGCAGGTCGCAGGCCATTCTGCGGTCGCATGCCCTCAGAATGAATCTGAGGGCACCTGCTGTCAAGATGGAGAGGTGACCGCGTCCCGCCGCTACAGCGGCAAAACCGCCGACGAGCGTCGAGCCGAACGACGGCTCGCCCTGCTCGGCGCCGCACTGGACATCTGGCAGGAACAGGGCTGGGCGGCGGTCACCATGCGCGGCGTCTGCGCGCGAGCGAACCTGACCGACCGGTACTTCTACGAGAGCTTCGCCAACCGCGACGCACTGCTCGTCACCGCCTGGGAACAGGTCCGCGACGAGACACTGCGAATGGTCCTCGACGCTGTCGCTTCCCGGATCGAGCAACCCGCCCTGGATCAGCTTCGCGCCGCGCTGGACGTCGTCGTCCATCACGTGCAGGAGGAGCCGGCGCGGGCGCAGATCCTGTTCGGCGACCACGCGGGCAGCGCGGTGCTGGAGCAACTGCGGCGGCAGACCGTCCAGGACACCACCAGCCTGCTGATCGAACTCGCCCGGCCGCATCTGAAGCCCGACGTGAACGGGCTGGAGTTCCGGGTCAACGTCCTGCTGGGCATCGGAGGCTTCGTGGAGATCATGCTCGCGTGGCGCTCCGGCGCCCTCGACGCCGACGCGGACACGCTCGTCGATCACCTCACCGGAGTGGGCACTTCGCTGTCACGGATGTTCCTCGCGAGTGACACCAACGGGTGAATTTCCGGTTCGGGTTCGAGGCTTACCCCCGAAACGAGTCAGGGCCCCATCCGGAGTGTCCGAATGGGGCCCTGACCTGGGAGCCGCCTAGGGGAATCGAACCCCTGACCTATTCATTACGAGTGAATCGCTCTGGCCGACTGAGCTAAGGCGGCAGACATCGGGCTCGCACCCGATGACGAATGCCAGTGTAGCGGAGGGGTTGAACGTCACCTTCTCCGGCCACCGTCGTTAGGGTCCTATAACGCCGGTCTCAGTCCCCCAAGATCGGCCATCCCCACTGGAGGACCTGTTCATGCGGCGACGACTGCCCCGTGTGCTGGCGCTCCCGGCCGCCGCGGCTCTGCTTCTGCTGACCGCGGCTCCGGCGATCGCCCAGGACATCCCGACCACGCCGATCCCCGATCCGGCCAAGCCGGGACAGCCGCCGATGTCGGCGCCGATCGGGCCGCAGCCGCTGGGCAAGGCGGTGGGTGACGCGGGGGCGGCACTCGGCGTGCTCCGGCTGCTGCCCAACGCGGTGCCGACGAGCGCGATCCTGCCCGGCGCGGACAAGCTGCTGCCGAAGCAGTCCGCGCTCGAAGCCGGGATGGGGCTTTCCAGCGCGCAGGCCAACTCCGAGGCCTACCTGAACTACGAGAAGTCGATCGCGCAGTCGTCGCCGTTCGGACTGTCGGCCGCGGGCAACGCGCCGCAGACGCCGGGCAGCCTCGTGCAGACGGCGCTGCCGGACAACCCGAAGCCGATCAGCGGCGGCCTCAACGCGCCGAACAACCCGCTGTTCAACCTCGGCCTGCTGAACGGCGAGGCGCACGCGCGCTGGAGCCCGACGCTCGGGCCGTGCGTCGGCACGATCGCCGACTCGAGCACGTCGATCGCGAACCTCGCGCTGCTGCCGACCATCCCGAACATCCCGGGCGCCGAGCAGCTGACCCAGGCTTCAGAGCAGCTCACTGCCGGTCTCAAGGCACTTCCGGGCCCGCTGGCGAGCCTGGGCGGGCTGCTTTCGGGCACCAGCACCAGCGCCGACGGCAAGGGCGCGGTGCTGAGCCTGCCGAACACGCTGTCGTCGCGGTCGACCGTGCGGCTGGTCGACATGCCCGGCACGAAGAACAAGGCCGTCGAATCGACGTCGACCCTGCAAGCGGCCAGCATCGAACTGCTGAAGGGCACGCCGCTCGGCCTGACGATCAAGGTCGCCAGCCAGCCGACGCTGCGGGTCACCTCGACCGGCGACAAGAAGACGTCGAAGGTCGAGTACAGCGCGCCGGTGCTCCAGATCGTGCGCGGCGACAAGGTGCTGTTCACCCTCGACGCGAACAACCCGACCAAGGACATCCCGATCGGCATCCCGCTGCCGTCGCTCAAGCAGGTGCCGGGCTTCGAGGAGCTGAAGAACGTGCCGGTCATCGGCGGTCTCGCCGAGATGCTGAACGGTGCCACGAAGCAGCTTCCGGGCGGTGAGGCCGGGAACGGGCTCACCCTCGACCTCGGGGTGCTGAAGCTGTCGATCGCCGGGCTGAACCAGAAGTCGAACGACTCGACCTCACCGTTCAAGGGTTTCCAGCTCGGCGCCTCGGCGCGGCTGCTGGACCTGCAGATCCTGCCGACCACCGCGCTGCAGAAGGCGCTGCCGCCGGACGCCGCGAAGAACCTGCCGTCGTCGCTGGCGCAGATCTCGCTCGGCGAGCAGATCGCCCGTGCGCACGCACCGGTCGGCGGTGTCGAATGCGGCACCGCTCAGGCGCCCCCTGCCGGTAACAACGGTGGTGCGGCGCCGAAGGGCCCGGTCAAGAACCTGGCCTACACCAACGGCGCGTACGACACGGTGCCGATGTTCTGGTCGGGTACCGCGATGCTGTTGCTCGGTGTCGTCCTCGTGGCGGCCATGCCGGGACGGCGTCGGCTTTCGGTGGCTCCGGTTCGGCTGTCTTCACCGTCGCCGTCGCCTTCGCGTTCGTCGAAGGGCGATCCGGACTTCAAGCCTTCGCCGCGGCCGCGCTCGGAGGACTAGACGGGGCGAGGAGGGTGATGAACGGTCCTTTCGCGCCTTTGCCCCCCGCGTGGGAGGCCCGTTCGTACCGCCTCGATCGCCGGTAGCTGATGGGGACCTTCGCCGCTTTGATGCGGTGAAGGTCCCCTTCGCTTTGGCTGGGGCGGCCATGTCCCCAATGCCTCATTGGAGACGCTGAGCGTCCCAAACTCGACATTCGCGCTCGGGCACGACGGTGGCTGAAGGGGACTTTCCCCGGATGCGACGAGGCGAAAGCGCCCTTCACCGCGTCCTATGCGGCGAAGGCTCCCATCACGCCCTACCCGAATCCGCTTCACTTACCCACAGCACTTGTCCACAACCACCCCAACCTGTGGACAACTCCCGCCACCAGCACTTTTCCACCCCCAACCCCGGTAAACTGGACTCGGGGTCGCCCCCCTTGGGACAATGCCACTTACTTAGCAGCTGCCGGTCTGACTGTGATGGTGGTGTTGCTGATTGTAACGGGGTGTGGGGTAGCGTTCCGTTGTGGGTGTGACGCGTGATTTGCGGTCGATAGTCAGTGATCATGA
>NZ_JADNQM010000082.1:0-8441 GCF_046269425.1 Amycolatopsis sp. cmx-11-12
GCCGACACCGCCGACCACATCTGGTCCTGGTCACGATTCCGCCGCCGACGACAACACCAAGCCCGCCTCAGCCACTACAAACGGCGAGGCTACCCACTCAACTGAGTGCCGTTGCAGTACTAGGCCGTGTCCTGTGAGGCTGTTCGCGGTCTTCGGGCCCAGGCGGTCCCTGACGGCACGGGCGGACCCGGTACGAGGCCGATCCGCCCGCACCGCCAGGAACCACCTGGACCTCGAAGCCCATCGAACAGCCTCACAGGACACGGCCTGGGCGATCGTGGCAGGTGAGCGCTGTGATAACTTGGAGCGAACTGGGACTTCTGTGCGTTAGCAAACCCGCTGTTCGGGCTGGGGGCGGCTCCCGCGGAGGTGTCAGGGCACCCTTGGGGCCGGTAGCTCAGTTGGTTAGAGCAGGGGACTCATAATCCCTTGGCCGTCGGTTCGAGCCCGACCCGGCCCACTACCTGGGCTTTTCCCGGGGCGAGTCTTCGCGCGGCGTTTGAACGGCAAGGGATTGTTGCCGTGTGGCGCAAAGCCTTATGTGTCAACATTTCGAGTACTACTTCGTAATATGGCCAATCGTTTTCGAGCGAACGGCGCCATCAGCGGCGCTCCCTCTCCCGTGCTTGCGGGATGTTGTGCTCCTGCCGGTAGACGCGAGCAGTTGGCCGGGGGACGCGCAACCGTTCGGGGTCGCCGGGTAGCGGGTGGCCTGGATCCGGCGGACGGTAGGCCGCTCGGCTGTGTCTGGGTGGCCCGAGCTTGATCAACGGAGGATCGGGGACGTTGAGTGTCCATTGTGGACTTCCCTCAGAAGCGCGGAAGCTCCAGCAGGTTGTTCTTCCAGATGCCGTCCGCCCGCGTGCGCAGGAATTCGGGCCCGAAGGTCGGCTTGATGATCTCCACGGCCACCCGGTGGATTCCTTCGTCGACGTAGGCCTTCCCGTCGTCGTCCTCGATCCACGCCACGATCGCCGAAACGAAACTCTCACCGGTTTCGCCGCTGCCGGGGTTGATCCAGCGCAGTTTCGTGATGTTCTCGTGGAACTTCCCACCTTCGAGCCGCGCTGCGATGATCTTGATGGCCATGGTGCTACCTCTTCGGCTGGATGCCCTCGAAGCGAACAGGGGTAATGCTGTACTCGCCACCTGTCCGCAGCTCGTTACGCCACCAGGGGGCCGTGCCTCGAACGTTACGAGTTCGAGCACGGGCCGTCCGTTCTGAGTCAGATGACGCAGACCGCGGCCGTTCCGCCGTGTCAAAGTCCTCCCGCCGGCGGGGAACACCAGCCGGTGGAGAGGGGAAACAGACATGTGCGCTGCCCACAAGACACCGGCCGGACTCCTGGGTGCGGCGGGAATCGCCCTGGCCGCGATGGTCCTGGCCGGTTGCGCGCCGGACTCGGCACCGCAGGCCGCACCGGTGGCGCCTTCGCCGTCCGTCGCGGATTCCGCCGCCGCGGTGACCTGGATGAACGGATTCTGCGGCGCTGTCAAGGATTTCATCGACGGCAACAACAAGATGCCGTCGGCGAGCGGGGAAACCGTCGAGGCCATCAAGAAGAGCACGAGCGACCAACTCGGGCACTACGCGGCCATTCTGACCAAGACCGTCGATGGTCTCAGCGCTCTGCCTGCCTCCCCGGTCCCGGCCGGAGAGGCGGCGAAGCAGGAGTTCCTCGGGAAGTACACCTCGGCACGCGACAAGACCGTGAAGGCGAAGACCGGCCTGGACGCGACGGGGAAGAACGACACGGCGGCGCAAGGTCGTGCGGTCGAGGGGCTCATCGCCGCCCAGAAGGACACGCACAGCGCACTCGATCCGGTCGCGGCCGTTCTCGGGGCTCCCGAGTTGAAGACGGCCGCGGCGACCGCGGAACGCTGCCGCCCTTGAGCCGAAGCGTTGGGCGCAGCCGCCGTCCAGGGTGTCGCGAAAGCCACTTTCGGGACGTCTGATGTCCCGAAAGTGGCTTTCGCGACACGGCCACCCGGTAGTCGCGAGGAGGCTCTAACGGTCCTTACCACTCACGACTCTTCCATGAGGATTTTGCGGAGTCGCGTCAAAGCTCGGTGCTGGGCGACGCGCACCGCGCCCGCCGTCGAACCGACGGACTTGGCCGTTTCCTCCGCCGACAAACCGACGACGATGCGCAGGACGACGATCTCGCGTTGTTTGTCCGGCAGGATCCGCAGCAACTCACCCATTCGGTCGCTCAATTCGCTGTGCAGCGCGTGCTGTTCCGGGCCCGCTGAATCCGAGACCCCGTCGGGGACTTCGGCGACGGGGTCGGACCGGTTGCGGGCGGCGGCACGGCGGGCGTCGGCGACCTTGTGCTGGGCGATGCCGTAGACGAAGGCGAGGAACGGCCGGCCTCGTTCGCGGTAGGTGGGCAGTGCGCGGAGGATCGCCACGCAGACCTCCTGCGCGACGTCGTCCGCCGAGGCGTACGTCCGTTCCTGCCTGCCGATCCGCGCCCGGCAGTACTTGATCACGAGCGGGCGGATGGTGGCCAGCAGGTGGTCCAGCGCCCTGCGGTCACCTTGTCCGGCGGCCGCGACAGGCGCGTCGAGGGAGTACCAGTGGGCGGGCGCCACCTGTTCGGGCTCCGCCTTCGCAGGGGTGCCCGGCTCCACCAGGGCGAGTTCCCGGATCATCGCGCGGTTCTTGATCCTGGACAGGGTGTCTTCGACGTCGAGCCCCACTCTCAGCGCGTCGACGAAGCTTTCGTTGGCGTTGTCCAGGCGGCCGACGAACTCGGGGTCATGCTCCTCCAGTCTGCCGCGCGCGTGGCGCAACGTCGCGCTGACCGCCTCGTCCGCGATCCCGAGCACCCCGGCGATCTCCCGTGACGTGAAACCGTCCAGCGCCCAGGCCATGCCGAGTTGCTGGCGTTTCGGCAGCTGCCGCAGCATCGTCAGGACGGACGACGCCTCGTCGGCGAGAACCGTGAGTTTGTCCTCCCTGCCCGCGTCGGTGAAGGCCCAGTCCGCCCGGACCGCGGTCTGCTCCTTCGCTCGCCGGTGCCCGACGCGGCGGACCCAGGATTTCGGCTGGGTGATGGTCCGCCAGTCCTCGTAGGCGTTGAGCATCGCCTCCGCCGCCGCGTCCCGCGCCGGGTCGAGTGCGAACCCCGCCTTGCACAGGAAGCCGGTGAGCAGCGGAAATTCGGCGTGAAAGAACTCGTCGAACTCGTCGTGGCCCATCACCCGCACTCACCGCTCTCAGTCGCCTGACGCGAATGCCCTCTCCAGAACAGGTGCAGTGAGCCGGCCGCTGAGTGTAACGATTCGGTCAAGGTGATGTTTGGGGTGCCACCGTGGGTGGTTACCCGGCTGCGAGCGGAAGTCGTTTGACGCTGAAGGGAAAATCGAAGAAAAGGAGGTGATAGGAAAATGGAAACGAGGATGGTGAGTGCCCTGAGCGAGGCCGCTTGCCGAGGTGAGGATCCCGAACTGTTCTTCCCGGTCACCGAAACCGGTCCCGGCGCACGGCAGGCGGCCAGGGCGAAGGCCGTCTGCGCACGCTGCCCGGTCACTTCGGCCTGCCTGGCCTACGCGCTGGACAACGGACTGGCCCATGGCGTTTTCGGCGGACTGACCGGCAGTGAACGGCGCCGTCCGATTCGCGTCGGCAATGCCGCCTGAAACCACTCGGATGCGCGACTGAATTTTCCCCGGTGGTTTTCCGCGCGCGAAAAAAGGAGGGGCCCGGTTCGGCGAACCGGGCCCCTCTTCGTGGTGGGTCAGGTGACCGCGTCGGCCACGGTCTCCTCGGCCAGCCGCTCGTTGCCCGACTGGGTTTTCAGCGGCTTGTGCTTGAGGAAGGCGACGGCGACGATCACCAGCAGCGCGATCGGCGCGCTGATCAGGAACAGCTCACTCGTGGCTTCCCCGTAGGCCTCGCGGACGACGTTCGCGATCGGTTCCGGCAGCGTGGCGATGTTCGGCACCGCGCCGCCGCCTTCGCCGCCACCGGGCAGCGGGCCGACGCCCTCGGTGATCAGCGCGGTGACCCGGTTCGCGAGCACCGCGCCCAGCGCGCTCACGCCGATCGAGCCGCCGAGACTGCGGAAGAACGACAGCGTGGAGGTCGCCGTGCCGAGATCGTGCGCGTCGACGTCGTTCTGCGCCACCAGGACCAGGTTCTGCATCAGCATGCCGACGCCGACCCCGAGGACCACCATGTACGCGCCAAGCACCACGAGGTTCGTCTTCGCGTCGAGCGTGCCCAGCAGGGCCAGGCCCGCGGTCATCAAGGCCGAACCGAGCAACAGATGGCTCTTCCACTTGCCGGTCCGGCTGATCAGCTGGCCAGAGACCGTGGAGGAGACGAGGAGGCCGAAGATCATCGGCAGGCTCAGCAGCCCGGCCACCGTCGGCGACTTGCCGAGCGACAGCTGGAAGTACTGCGACAGGAACACCGTCCCGCCGAACATCGCGACACCGACGAGGAAGCTCGCGAGGGTGGTCAGCGTGATCGTGCGGTTGCGGAACAGGCCCAGCGGCAGGATCGGCTCGGCCACCTTCGACTCGACGTAGACGGCGAGGGCGAGGATGACCACGCCCGCGCCCACCAGTCCTGCCGTCCACCACGAGCCCCACGCGAACTGGTGCCCGGCCAGCGACGACCAGACCAGCAGCGTCGAGACGCCCGCCATGATCAGGAACGCCCCGAGGTAGTCGACCTTCACGTCACGCCGGATCGTCGGCAGGTTCAGGGTGCGTTGCAGCAGCAGGATCGCGGCGATCGCGAACGGGACGCCGAGGAAGAAGCACCAGCGCCAACCGAGCCACGAGGTGTCCACCATGACGCCGCCGATCAGCGGGCCCGCGATGGTCCCGACGGCGAACACGGCGCCGAAGATCCCGGAGTACTTCCCGAGTTCACGCGGCGAGACGATGGCGGCCATGATCACCTGAGCGAGCGCGGTGAGCCCGCCCGCGCCGATGCCCTGCGCGACCCGGCTGGCGATCAGGAGCTCGATGTTGCCGGCGAATCCGGCGACCAGTGAGCCGACAACGAACAGCCCGAGCGAGAGCTGGATCAGCAGTTTCTTGTTGTACAGGTCGGAAAGTTTGCCCCAGAGCGGAACCGTCGCGGTCATCGCGAGCAGTTCGGTGGTGACCACCCAGGTGTAGGACGACTGGGAGCCGCCGAGTTCGGAAACGATGCGCGGCAACGCGTTCGCGACCACCGTGGAGGCGAGGATGGCCACGAACATGCCCATCATCAGCCCCGACATGGCTTCGAGAACCTGTTTTCGGCCCATCGTGCCCGGTGCGGCGTCCGGTTCTCGTGGTTCGGTCATGGATACGGACACAGCTGTCCCCCTTCGTGTTTCCGTGGTGCCGGGCGCGTCAGTGCGCGCGGCCACCGGGCTCCGGGAGCCCGGCGAGAAGCATTTCGACGGCTTCGTCCAGCAGATCGAGCGCGGACACCCGGCCGTCCTGCTGGTACCAGAGGATGAGCGCGGCGTTGACCGCGCCGCCGAGCGCGGACAGCAGCAACGTCGGGTAGAGATCGGCCTTGGAGTCCATGCCGACGCGGCGCGCGATCGCCTCGATCGTCTGCTCGACGGTGTCGTGGTTCATGGCCACCGCTCGCGAATGCAGCGTGGCGTTCTCGTGGATCGCCTTCATCCGGCCGAGCCACTCTTCGCGGTTCTCGTCGATGTGGGCGAATTCCTCCTTCAGTGCACCGACGAAAGCGCGTGGAGCGCTGACTTCCTTCGGTGTGGCGAGGAATCGTTCAATGGTGCGCTGTGACCGCTCGGCGGTGTCGGCGTGCGCGATGACGACGGCGTCCTCTTTGGACGCGAAGTAGTTGAAGAAGGTACGCGGCGAGACCCCCGCCGCCGCGCTGATGTCCTCGACCGTCACCTGGTCCAGACCGCGTTCGGCGACGAGCCGGACGGCGGTGGTCGCCAGCGCGCGGTGGGTTTCCAGCCGCTTGCGCTCGCGGAGACCTTTGACGGGTTCGGACATGAGCACCACGATACGCCCAAAGATGCAGAGACTGCAAAATTGCAGTTTGTGAACCGTGCCACTCGTGGGCGGGCGAATCCCACCTGGCAGACTGCGGCGGGTGAGCGGAACGGTGCTGGTACTGGGCGGGCGCAGCGAGATCGGCCTCGCGGTCGCGGAGCGGCTCGCCAAGGGCGGGGCGCGCAAGATCGTGCTGGCCGCGCGGCGGAGCGTGGACCTCGGCGCCGAGTCCGAGCGAGTGCTGGCCGCGGGTGCGGAGACGGTCACCGCGGTCGAGTTCGACGCCGACGACCTCGCCGGGCACGGTCCGTTCCTGGAGAAGGTCGTCGCGGAGCACGGGCCGCTGGACGTCGTCGTCACCGCTTTCGGGATCCTCGGCGACCAGGCGCGGGCCGAAGCGGACGCCGCCCACGCCGTCGCGATCGTGCACACCGACTATGTGGCTCACGTGAGTGTGCTGACCCATGTGGCCACTGTGCTTCGTGCGCAAGGAAACGGGAGCCTGGTGGTGTTCTCGTCGGTCGCCGGGGTGCGGGTCCGGCGGGCGAACTACGTCTATGGATCGGCCAAGGCGGGCCTCGACGGTTTCGCGTGTGGTTTGGCTGACGCCCTGCACGGCACCGGGGTGCGTCTTCTGCTCGTCCGGCCCGGTTTCGTGATCGGCCGGATGACCGAGGGCATGTCGCCGGCGCCGTTCTCGAGCACACCCGATCAGGTCGCCGACGCGACGGTCGCCGCGCTCCGGAAACGCCGGGACACGGTGTGGGTGCCGGGACTGCTGAGGCTGGTGTTCGCCGTGATGCGGGTGGTGCCACGCGCGATCTGGCGCCGGATGCCCCGCTAGGGAGCGCAGCGCGGTCGGTCCGGCACTCGGTGTCGCGACGGGTTGTCTGCTTGATCACTTCCGCTGGTCCGAACGGGCTTTAAGACCCGTTCATGACAAGTTTCTCAGGTAATTCCCAGCTAACGCGGTGATCCTCGAATGCGGGGGATCATTCACGGAAGCGGGGAGAAGGTCGTGCTGCTCACGTCGCGAGGACGGCGGATCGGCGGCCGCGTCGCACTGGGCCTGGTGTCGACAGCCGTACTGGGGATCACGGGGTACGCGTGGACCCAGTTGAGCCGTTTGGACGACGGGATCGTCACGGCCGACGTGATCGCGCCCTCCGCGCAGGTTCCCGACGGCCCGGCGGGTGAACCGCTGAAGGTGGCGCAGAACATCCTGCTCGTCGGAATCGACTCCCGCACCGACACCAACGGGAACCCGTTGCCGCAGAACGTCCTCGACACGTTGCACGCCGGCGCCGGCGATGCCGGCGGCGACACCACCGACACGATGATCGTCGTCCACATCCCGGCGGGCGGGGCCGCGGCGAGCGCCATCTCCATTCCGCGCGATTCCTATGTGGACATCGCGGGCGGCTTCGGCAAACACAAGATCAACTCGGCGTACAGCCGCGGCAAGAACGCCGCGATGAACTCGCTGCGCGCACAGGGCCTGACCGGCGCGCAGCTCGAGGTCAAGGCCAACGAAGCGGGCGCCAAACTCACGATCCAGACGATCGAGCAGTTCACCGGCCTGTCCATCAACCACTACGCCGCCGTCAACCTCGCCGGGTTCTCCGCACTGAGCGAAGCCGTCGGCGGGGTCGAGGTCTGCCTCAAAGAACCGGTGGAGGACAAGCGCTCCGGGGCCTCGTTCCCCGCGGGGAAGCAGCTGCTTTCCGGGCCGCAGGCGCTCGCTTTCGTGCGGCAGCGGCACGGACTGCCCAGCGACCTCGACCGCATCGCGCGGCAGCAGGCGTTCCTTTCGAGCATGGCCAAGACCATGCTCGACGCGGGGACGTTCACCGATCCCACGAGGCTGAGCGCGCTGGTCGGCGCCGTCCAGGGCTCGGTCGTGCTCGACCGCGGCTGGGATGTGGTGAGCTTCGCGCAGCAGCTGCAGGGGATGAGCTCGGGGGCGCTGAAGTTCCAGACGATCCCGGTCCAGAGCCTTTCCCTGCCGACACCGTCCGACGGCGACGCGGTGAAGGTGGACCCGGCCGAGGTGAAGGCGTTCGTGGAGTCCGCGCTGACGTCGACGAGCGTCGCCGCGGTGGGGGAGCCGACCGGCGGGATCGGGATCAAGCCGGTCGCGGCCACTTCCTCTGTCGCCGCTCCGCCTTCGTCGTCTTCCGCTTCGCCTGAGCTGGCTGGTTGCGTGAACTGAGTACGTGAAGGCCTCCTTGCCTACCTTGAGAGTAGGGTCCCGGCAAGGTCGAGATTTTGCAGGTCAGTCGGCTATTCGTCGCTGCGTGAGGTTGACGATGTAGGAATGGGGACGTTCAGCCTGGATCCACCGGTGTGGTTGTGGGTTGATCTTGATGGCGGTTGTTGATCATGTGTCCGGTTGGTGGGCGGGGTGGGGTGCCGGCCGTCGCATCCGGTGTGTCCACTGTGGTCTGGTTGTTGGG
>NZ_JADNQM010000083.1:0-7883 GCF_046269425.1 Amycolatopsis sp. cmx-11-12
CCGGGACCTCGAGATATTCCACAGCCGGCAACGCCGCCATCCCAAAGTCGGATACCTCACCCCGGTCGAGTCTGAAAGACTCCGCGAACTACAACAAGCCGCCTGACACACCACAGACGACGGTCCGAAGGCCGGGAGCAACGCTAAGGTGCCCGGACAACCGTGGGAGCTCAGATGTCGACGGAGGTCGTTGACGTGGGACTGGCCGGTCCTCGGGACCGGGCTGGGCCGTTCGGGCTCCGGCTGGTCCTGAAGGGCTCACGCCGGGGCGGCGGTCTGGACGAGATGATCATCTCGCTCTATACCGGTGGTATGACGGTCCGCGATATCAGCCACCATCTGGCGCGGACGCTGGGCACGGAGCTCTCCCGCGACACGATCTCGAAGATCACCGACGGGCCGTGTTCGATGAGGTTGAGGCATGGCAGTCGCGGCCGCTGGACGAGATCTACCCGATCATCTACCTCGCCGCTCTGATCGTGAAGGTCCGCGACGGCAACGCCGTACGCAACACGGCCGCTCACATCGCCGTCGGTGTCGATCTGGAGGAAGATCGCCGCCGCGCTGAAACCGATCTACACCGCCCACACCGCTGAGGCCGCCCGCCTCGCCGGGAAAATGCAAGCCGAACTGGTCAAACGGGCCGCATCCACTGATCGTCGTCGATGAGGTCGGCTGCATTCCGTTCGAAGCCGAGGCAGCCAACCTGTTCTTCTCACTCCTCTCGTCCCGCTACGAGTAAGCCAGCCTGATCGTCACCTCGAACAAACCGTTCGGGCGCTGGGGCGAAGTCTTCGGCGGCGATGTCGTCGCAGCCGTCATGATCGACCACCTCGTCCACCACACCGACGTCGTCTCCATGAAGGGTGACGGCTGCCACCTCAATGACCGAGACCTCGGACGCGTCCCCGCAGCCACCAAAACCAACGAGTAACAACATCAACACACAACGGGGCGTCCAGCTTCACCTGCCGCCACGGGGCTCCAAATTCACACGATGTCGACAGTTAGACCGGGAACGCCGCTGCCTGGCCGAACTGCTTGCCCTGGCCGTCGACGAGGTTCCACAGGGTCAGGTTCTCAACCTCGAACAGTTCACCCGATCTGCGCACGCGAATCCCGTGATAACCAGTAACGAAACCTTTGTGTCGCACAGATTTGAGTAGCGCCGCACGTTGCGCACGGTCCCATGGGCCCGCTGTTTCTCGCGATGGCAGCGCGATGAACTCGACCCAGTTGTAGCCGAACAAGCGTTGAGCGGTTAGGTTCGCGTAGATGAAGGTCGGATCGGGCGCGGGGTCGTGTGCGAGCACTGAGAACGGCGCGTCGTGGTAGAGCCAGCGTGCAGCGCCTGCGGGAGACAGGCCGGGTAGTTCGAGCCTGCGTCCGACCAACCGGAAATGGCTGTCCAGCAGCAACGCGACAAATTCGGAATCGACCTTCAGGTCCAATTCAGACATGCATCCATTTTAACGAACGGCCGCCTTAACGTAAAGCCACAGAACCGAGCCCAGTGCCCAACACATGCTATCGCGGTAACGTCGCTGGTCAGTGAGCCATATGGCTTGTACTGGTTCAGTAGGTTCGTGAGTGTCCGCGACCGGGTACCGTCATGACGCTCGTGTCGGCACGACTGGCCCCGCCTGATTCCTTCGTACCTGAGATGCTCGGGGTATCTCCACGCTGACGCCACCGCCAGCACCTCCTTGGTCAACCGCTCGATCAGTGCTGCCCTGACTGCGCAGTACCATTCAGGCTCCTGGATCCCGTACGACCCGCGCGGGCGCAAAACCCCTCCCGCTCGGATCCCGACCTTTGCTGTCTTGCCCTTGTCGCTCGTGGACTCAAGGCTCCGCCTCATGTATGCGTTCAGTCCATTCAGTGCACATACGGCATGCCGGACCGAAAGCACTGTTACTGGGGCTGTTTCGCGCGCAGCGCAAATCCGTAAGACTCAGTTTGTGATTCTTCACAAGGGAACTGGGGAGTCTGACCGCTGATGGTAACGTGAGTACGTCGAGCTATAGTTGAGACTTACTTTGAGGTCCAGCGAACAGCGCGGCAGATATGACTCCGACTAACGTCCAGAGCGGCGTGGCTGTCGGTCAGGCCCGGACTCAGCGAAACGAGCATTCTATGTCCTCCGCAGTCAGGTTCAATGCGTTGCGCAAGGCACACGTGGACCGCGAGAAGAGGGTGCGCAGTACCAGTATGATGGCCGCATGATTCCTAGCTCCTGCGGTACTCCGGTGGGCCTGAGGGGGGTCGGCAAGCAGTATGGTTCCGGACACTGGGTGCTCGAGAGTGTCGATCTCGAAGTCGCACCTCGGCAGATCGCCGCTGTGGTTGGAGGCAACGGATCCGGGAAGTCGACCCTACTGCGGCTGGTGGCAGGCATATCCAGGCCGAGCGCGGGGGAGATTGTCGGTCGCCCCTCTGAAGTGGGCTATGTGCCGGAACGTTTCCCGGCTACAACACGCATGTCGGCGCTCGCCTACCTGCGACACATGGGACGTATCCAGGGACTGAGCACGAAGAAGGCTACGGCACGGTCTGGCGAACTACTGGAGCGGCTAGAATTGGCGGGCGGTATGGAAACACCGATCCGCGAACTGTCCAAGGGGAACGCGCAGAAGGTCGCAGTGGCGCAAGCCGTATTACGCCAGCCGAGGCTACTGGTGCTGGATGAGCCATGGTCCGGACTGGACGCATCGGCGCACCGAGTCCTTAGTGACCTCATGGAGGAGGTCACCGGTGCTGGGGGGATCGTGGTGTTCACCGACCATCGATATGAGGTTGTGCACGCAAACGCCACGGTCGTGTATCGGATTCGGCGGGGGCGCGTGGACAGTTATCGCTCCGGTTCCGCAATGGATCGAGTAAGTCCGGTGGAGGTCGAGCTTTTTCCTAGCCACAGCCGACCGCATCGGCAGGAGGAGGTAGAGTGGGACTCGGTGCGAGGGGTGTTCCGGGCCGAGCGAAATGGGGAGAAGATCACGCTAAATGTTGACGGCGAGTACTGTGATGAGCTGCTGCTAGAGGTGATCCGGTCCGGCTGGTCGGTACGCAGTCTTCGGCACATCAGTCTGGATACGGTGGCCTCAGAGGAAGTAGGCCTTTGATCGCGCTAGTGCGGTACATGCTCGCAGGAATGCTGCACGCGCAGCGCTACCTGGCGCCCGGGCTATTCTACCTGAGTTTCGTCACACTGCTCGCTACCAACGACGGGCCCTCGGTGCTGCCAGTCTATGGCTTAGCTTCGGCAGGCTTGTTCATTTGCGCTGCATGGATCGCTGTGGTTCTCCTCAGCGAGGAGGACGCTGTGCAGCGGTCGATCACGGTGGTAAACTCCGGCTCGTCGTCACGTGTGCTGATCGCGGGTGTGCTGACTGCACTGATCGTGTCGCTGCTACTAGGTCTGGTCGGCCTTACCTATCCGCTCCTCTCCAGTCGGCAACCAGTCGATCCAGTCGTCGTGGTTGCTGGGTTGGAAGGCGTGGTCATTTCCGTCTGCACCGGAGTGGCAATCGGCGTGGTCTGCTCACCGCTGACTATCCCAAGACTCGGTTACAGTTTGCTAGCGACAATGTTCTGGCTAGGTGTGGTTACGCTCTCGCCGTGGATACCACTGGTGCACCCGGCATTGAAGATCCTGTTTACTACGAGTTCAGCGAACGCATCGACCGTTGCGCTTGCACCGATCATCTGTTACGCGGTCACAACCTTGGTTATCTGCGGCGTGACCACACATCTGATCTCGACGAGGCAGCGCTAGTTGCTAGTGCTTCTTCAAACAACGTTGGGGTGATCGACCGCGGTGGAGTCCCACTCATTCAAGTTCGACGACGATGTGCTGCTGGGTGTGGAGACCAGCTCAGTGTCGTGGTGAAGATAGGTGAAATGAGGGTTCTGTCAATTCTGAAAGGTCTGCTCATCTGGACCGACCATGACGATATGTGAAGCAGAGTTCGGAATCGGGCCAATTCGCAAATCAAGCTGATATATGATTATGAGCGCTACAGTGATGACGATCGCAATATTCAGGCTTGCGACAGCTGCGGTCATCAATTGCCATTGTCGCAGTCGTTCGGTGGCCCGGTCGATCTTGCCGGCGCCATGGTTGTCACATAAACTGCGAGCAGATCGATGGCGAGAGGGTGCGGCTGCTGACGGCTGAGGTGGGTAGAATCGATTTGCTTAAACTCAATATTGCTCTCACTGGTTGGCCATGCGGTAACGTATGCAACCGGTTGCAATATTTCTGAGTCTGTCGGCCAGATGACTTTGCCTAGTTCAAAGAATGTTCCAGTTATTGTTGAGGCGCCTGTGGCAAGTAATAAGACGCCTGGTGTGATGTGGCTCTTGGCTGGCTTGTTACGCCAAAGTCTGCGAGTCGACCTAACCTGCTCTTGTGTTTTCTTGTGCCAACGACTTGGTAAGAAGTCAGTGAATCACTCCTCTTTGCTCCGGTGACGCTTGGCTGATCTTGATGACCGCAGCATTCGTGAACTGGCTGTGTGCGCTCAGGCGCTGACCAAGCCTGGATCATCGACTGACCTGACCCGTCATACGCTAGCATGTGGTTCGCGTCCGCCAAGCAATCCGGCCTTGTGTGCCACGGTCACCGCATGGGCGCGATTGTGTGCGCCGAGTTTATGTAGAATATTCTTGACGTGCGTGCGGACAGTCTCAATTGAGATGTGCAGCGATATGGCGATGTCCCTGGTTTCAGCGCCGTTGCTGAGCAGGTGGAGTACTTCATTTTCTCGTCCGGACAGGGAATATGCCTGCTTGGTAACTTGGGGAGGGATTGTCTGTGTGAGCAGGTGTCTCAGGTCCGGAGCGATATAGCGACCGGCGACGTAACAGGTCTTGATGGCATGGGCCAACTGTTCTGCCGTGACGGACCGTGCGACGAAGCCGCTTGTTCCCTGCTGAGCGGCACGCAAGATATACCTTGCGGTCTCGTCGGTCTTACTGACAAGTGCGATGGCAGTGTGTATTTCTTTTCTTCTCAGGAGTGTGTGCGTGAGTTGTGCGCGTGGGTCGAGTGTCGAGTTGACCAGGAGTATATTAGGGAGACGTTTCTTGCACAGGGTCATTGCTGTGCTGGGATCGCTTGCTGCCCCCACCCAGTGCAAGCCGTCGACGCGCGAGGCGATGGCTCGGATCCCGTCACAGAACAGAGGATCCTGCTCAACGGCTGCGACTGTGATAGCTTGCCCTGTGGTAGACTGTCCGCCAGAAATTCGTGATGCTGTGCGGGAGATTGTCGATTCGTACATCCTGCCTCCAGGTCAGTTGTCACTCATTAATACTATTGCCATGATTGCTTACTACTCGACTAATTGGATTATGTCCAAGACTTCTGGTGCATGCTTGTGAGTTGCACCGCGGTAATGCTGCACGGGAGCCGGTGCGCAGTTTGCGGCATTATTCGTCGAGATATGGACTGGTTTCTGTTGGTTCTGTGTAGGCACGCCAAGCGATCAGTGCGGCACTGAGACGCTGCATGTCGGGGGGGTGTGCTGGGTCGTACCCGGTGATGTCGGCGATTCGTTTGAGGCGATAGTCGACGGTGTTGGGGTGCTTGCCTAGCCTTGCGGCGGTGGCGTGTCGGTCGAGGTCGTGTGCGACGAACAGTTGGAGAGTGTGGAGTAATTTGGGATTGACGTCCATTAGCGGGTTGAGCAGCGCCCTTAGCGCGTCGTTGGCTGGGCCAGGCCGGGTGATCTGGTATTCGTACATCACATCTTGAAGTTCGTAGAGGCCCGGGCCGCGGTCGAGGCTGTTTACGAGGTTGAGTAAGCCCTGAGCGTCGAGGTGTGCGCGGGGAATCTCGTCGACGGTGCTTGTGGTCATGGTCGCAGTCACGAGCCAGGGGTTAGTTGTTGACAATCTGTGGACGAGTGCCTTGATGTGTTGTCTCGCTGCCCTTGATGGTCTCAATGCGGAGGACTCGGGCAGGAGGATGACACCGCCAGCCGAGGTTAGTGAGCTCAGTGGTGGTTCGCCGGTCAGGGAAGCGACTTCCTGCTCGGCTAGCTGGTGCCAGGCGTCTTGGTGGGCCGCGTTGTCAGGATTTGTTGGCTCGGATTTCTGGGTGGCTCTAAGGGCGACGACGTGGTAGCGCTCAGCCAACTGGATGCATGCTCGTTTCGCATAGCGTTCGTAAGGGGCGCCAGCGAGTAGCGCGTTGATGAGTTCATGGCGGGCGTCGTGCCTGGAGGGCCCACAAGGCCGCGTCGCGGTGGTGTATGCCGCGTATACGGCGGCGGTGACGTTTTCCTGTAGTTGCATGAACAGTGAGGTGGCGACGAGCACGTGGTCCAGGTCGCGGGGTTCAGCATCCTGGACGAGTAGTGCCCAGCCGCTCCGGATCGCGACTTGGCTAGCCTGCAACATCGCCTCCAGCGGTATCCCCGCACCTGCGCGTTGGGTGACGATGTCGGCGATCCCGGTAAGTTCGGAAGGATCTGGTGGGCGACGCTCACGGAGCATGCGCATGACGTATTCCAGGTTCCGGTGTACGAGGTCACGGACGTCTTCTTCGATCTGTTGGGCTGGCAAGGCGTGAAATGCGGGGACGGCTTCGTCGACGTACCTGGCCATCTGCTTGACCAAGCGTGGTTCCAGGTCGGCTAACCGCGTGTACATGGAAACTCCGGCGAGTGTCAGAGTATGAGGATTCATAGATTGTCCTGATTCCGTCGCGCCGAGTGACTGTAGTATACGGGTACGTGACGGGTGAGTCGTATGTCAATATAAATGAAATATTCACGTGGGCAACATGAAAATGCCGCTGAGCTCGTCGGGATGCGGTTCAGGCGGCGACGATTTCATGCATGCGTCGCGATGGTTCACGATTGAGAGGTCGGGAATCGCCCCGAATGTCGGTTTCTCACGCGGATAGTCATACATCAGCTTCCGAGCTGCCTGGTAAATCGAGTCCGGCTACAAAATCAGACTTGAGAACTGTTGCGATCGGTGCGCTTTATCACGTGTATGGTGAAAGATGGAGTCAACAGACGGGCTGGCGGTGGAGAACCACGTATCGTCGAGACTCCCGGCGACTGGCTTGCCTGGTGACTTGTGAACGGCTCGCGGTGACGTCGAACCGCCTCGAAACAGACCGCCGCTTGAGGTCTGCTGGAAGCCTGGCGCCGACGGCGCTCAGGTCAGCGTCATCGTTATGACCTGATTCGAGTCGGCCTGCGGATCGAAGCGAACACAAGTAGGGCGGTGAACTAAATGCGAAACAACAACCTCGACCTGTCGGTCACGGAGGTCGGCTCCCGAGAGCTGTCCATCGGCGCAGGTGCGTCGATGGACCTGCCGGTCATGGAGCTGGAGAACGTCTCGGCCCCGCCCTCTCGTCGTTCCTCCAGAGCATCAGTACCTCGGCCGCGATCAGCGGTCTCGTCGTCGCGACGTGATCGGCGATCTTCCTGGGCCAGTCAAACTCGTCCCGGGGGGAGCCGAGGCGTGCGCAAGCCCGACGCAGTAGGATTCTGTCATGTCGGAACGAAATCGAAGTGCGCACGACAAGGCACTTTCGGCTACCTGGTCATCGGGTTGGCACTGATCCTCATTTCCTTCACCAGTGGCGGCATCGACTGGTTGCGAATCACCCTGCTGGTCGTCGCCAGCCTGATGATCGCCGTGTTCGCGATTCTGGTGTACCGCAGTTCGACACGTCGAGCTGGAAAAGACTGGCTCGAGCCGTCGGCGCACGTGCCTTTCGACCGAATGGGCTCTAACCTCGATCTTGCATGGGTTTCTGTGAGTTCGTCGGGATTGCTGCTGCGGCTGGGTTTTGGTCGGAAATCGTGCTGTGGGCAGGGTTGTGGGCCGACTGTCGTGTCGGTGGGCGGGTTCCGAGG
>NZ_JADNQM010000084.1:0-6480 GCF_046269425.1 Amycolatopsis sp. cmx-11-12
GGCCCCGCGGCTCCAACCTCGTGAAACGACCCGAAATCCGCTCATGGACCCGACCCAGCTCAGCCACCACCATGTCCATCACCCGCAACATCATCCACTACCCATGCGAGTGCCGTTGCAGTACTAGTGCTTTGTTAGGTGTGGTCACAGTCCTGTTTCGGTGATGTGATCTCCTTTGCAGGTGACTCCAGAGGAGATGGCTCGGGTTCAGCCGGTGATCGAGGACTTCGCCGCATCGATGTTCGGCGGGTTCGCGCGGCGTGATCAGCGGGCGAAGGGCGAGCTGGATCTGCGTGGGTTGATGTTGGACGGCAAGCGCAAGTCGATGCAGTCGATGGCCAAGCGACTCGGGGTCGATCACCAGCAGCTGCAGCAGTTCGTGAGCCCCTCGACGTAGGATCACGCCGAGGTGCGGCGGCGCCTGGCGGCCTGGGCCGGTGAGTTCGTCGATCCGGACGCGCTGGTCATCGATGACACCGGCTTTCCCAAGGACGGTAAGGATCCCCTGGAGTGGCGCGGATGTACTGCGGTGCTCTGGGCAAGACCGGGAACTGCCAGACCGGCGTGAGCGTGCACGCGGTCACCGGCTGGGCCTCGGCCGCGATCGACTGGCGGCTGTTCCTGCCGGAATCTTGAGACGACGAGAAAGCCTCCGATGATAAGATCCGTGCGCGGCGGGCGCGCAGCGCGATCCCGGACGAGGTGCGGCATCGGGAGAAGTGGCGCCTCGCGCTGGACATGCTCGACGAGGTCACCGATGAGTGGGGTCTGCCCCAGCGCCCGGTGGTGGCCGACGCCGGTTATGGCGATGCCACCGAGTTCCGGCTCGGCCTGACCGAGCGCGGCTCGACCTATGCGCTGGCCGTCAGGGCGGACGCGAGCGCCCACCCCGCCGAGGCGGTGCCGACCATGGCGGCCTGGGCCGGCTACGGCTGCCCGCCCGGGCTGCGCTACCCCGACAAGCCGGTCGACCTGAAGACCCTGGTCATGAACGCCGGACGTTCGGCGGGCAAGTTCGTGGTCTGGCGCCACGGATCCAAGAAGTCATCGACCAATCCGACCGCGAGCATGCGACCACGGTTCCTCGCATTGCGAGTCCGACCGGCCAGCCGCAACATCCCCCGCGCCGAAGACGGGACCCTGCCCGAGTGCTGGCTGCTGGCCGAATGGCCGCCTGGCGAGCCCGAGCCCACCGACTACTGGCTGTCCACCCTCCCCGCCGACATCCGGTTGCGGGACCTGGTGCGGCTGGCCAAGATCCGCTGCCGCATCGAACACGACTACCGCGAACTCAAAGACGGACTCGGCCTCGATCACTTCGAAGGCCGTAGCTGGCTGGGCTGGCACCGCCACGTCACCCTCGCCGCCATCGCCCAAGCCATCTGCACCCAGCTCCGCCGCACCCCAAAACCCCTGCGCAGGCCTGAGCCTCTTACGCGTCCTGCACGAACCCCAGACCCGAGCACCCAACACAACAACAGCCCAGGTCAGCAACACCTGACAAAGCACTACGAGTGAGGCCAGGTCGGTGGAAGTCCAGCGCAGCGCCGTGACCGTCAGTGATCCGCTCGCTGCAAGAAGGTGGGGGCACCGTGGGCCCCGGCACGAATGGAACCGCCCGAGCCGGCGCCACCGAAAGCGGGCGCCATAGGCGGCGAATTCCTGATCGGAAGTGCCGCCTACGGCGCCGTGGGAGGTCGGTTCTCGGTCACGGTTGCGTGATCTGGACGTTCTACTGGTTGTCGGGCAAGTTTCCTGCGTCGGCAAGCGCGTCGTCGACGATCTTGCCGATGAACTCCTTCAGCGGATCGGTGCTGGGTTCCGCGGAGCCCTGCTTGTCCTCGGACTTGCCGATGGTGCTGTTGATCCAGTCGCGGACCGAGGAAACATCGGTGGCGATGCCGAACGGAGGCAACTCGTGCGCGACACCATCGACGATCTTCTTCACCCTGGCTCCACCGAGGTTCGTGCCGATCAGCTCCCAGTGGCCGCCCCGCTGGACGACCACGGGGCCACCGGAATCACCGTGAGCGACTCCGTTCTCCTTCGTCTCGTTCCACATCAGAGTGTGCTTGTCCGATCCCGTGCCCTGAAAGCCGGTGTTCCCCTTCAACGCGGCGACAAGTTCCGGGTCAATACCCAGCGAGATGTCCAGCTCTTTCAGAGTCTTCGTGTCTTCAGGGCACTCTTTGCCATCCTGGCAGGTTTGGCCCCAGCCCAGGACCTTGGCTTTCTGGCCCTGGGGAGGGGTCGTGTCGGCGAGCGGGATCGGTGTGTTCTGTGACGGTTCGTCGAGTTCGATGAGGCCGATGTCGTTCAGGCCCGGGGCCTTGAACAGATGGTTCGCGTGGCGGACCTCGCCCTGATCCCTCGTCTTCGAGCCGATGTGCAGCGTTACTTCCTCGGGCTTGCGCAACGGGTTGTTGAGGTCAGGAGTGCCCGGCTTCTGCTCAGGCTTGCCTTCGATCAGGCAGTGCGCCGCGGTGGCGACCCAACGATCCCCGACCAGCACTCCCGTGCACTTACCGCTGTCGTTACCGGACTGCGCTCGGGCAAGGATGTTACCAATGATGTCCTGCAGGTTGCCGAGGTTCGGTGCGTTCGCTTCATCAGTTTTCGGGGTGTCAGACCGCTTGCTCGAGTCCATGTCGACTTGCACGGCCCATGGGTAGTCCTCCGTGGCGGGCGACCCGCCGACCACCGCCTGGGCCGACCCGGCGAAACTCCCGACCGCTGTCAGGGTGACAAGGAACGTTCCCGCAATCGCGACGAACCTTCGTGTTCGACTCATGAATCATCTTCTCCGATCATCATCACGTGGGCGATGCTGTCCCTTGTTGAGATCGAGTACAACCACGTTTCATGACGCGATAGCCCATCACGAGAAAACCATGAGAATCTCATGCCTGATTGACGCCTGGTCAACAACCGTGCTTTGCGAAGAAGGTTTAGGGCGTGTCGCCCAATTTGTTTGGTTCCTGTTCGGCGTGGAAGACCGCCCAGGCGAGGAGGACACCACCGAGGTAGGTGAGCGCGTATTTGTCGTAGCGGGGTTGCGATGCCGCGCCATTGCTTGAGTCGGTTGAAGCCGTGTTCGACGGTGTTGTGCAGGTGGTAGAGAGCGCCGTCGTACGCGGGTGGTCGGCCTCCGGCCGATACTTTGGCCTTCCGTCGGTCGATCTGGTCTGTGCGCTCAGGGTGGTGTGCTTGATCTTCTTGGCAGGCTAGGTGGTCCGCGTGCTCGGATGCGAGTACGCCTAGTCGCCGAGCAGCGGCGTAGACATCGACCTCGCGGAGGGACATCGCGAGGCGGTTCCGTGTTCGGCTCAAGCTGGTCCGGGCACCTGGAAGGCGATCGCCAACGATATCGAGCGCAGGTGCGATCTGGCCATGGGCGGCGTTTGGTGACCCTGGGGACCGCGCGAAGAAGAGGTGATATAACGAGCCTTGCCCTACGGCGGCAGACGCCGATCACTATGTGCGACAGCGAAAAACGCTTCCAGGACGTCGAGCAGATCGATCAGCCCGGGGCGAGTGGTCGTGAATCCAGGCGATACCACGAACAGTTTTGCCTACGCCAACCTCAGCGGTCGACCATCGTGCGACATCCGAACAATAGAACGATCTTCGCTGAGGTTGGAGAACCGGCAGGCCCACTTCTTGTTGACGTTCGTGTAGCCGTAGCGGGCGTTGTCGAAGACGGCGTGTTCCTTCTTCTCCATGATGATGTAGGTGCCGAGTGGGGTGTTGCGCTCGACGTCGGAGTCCAGGCCGTTGCTGCACGGGTAGCTCTTGACCTTGGCACCGTCGCGGTATACGTGCATCTGGCGGTTCGGGGTGTTGATCTGGACAACCTGGTTGTGGCCGATCTTGAACTTCGTGGTGATGTCAGACTTGCCGTACACGCCACCGCCCGAGGTCGACACCGTACACCTTCGCCTCGACGCCGACCGTGATGTTGGCGGGCCAGTACTCCTTGGCCGGTAGTCGACCTGAGTGCAGGAAGGCCGGCCACATGCACCTTCGACCTTCTGTCGGTCTTGACGGTGAGCGCCTTCTCAGCGCGACCCTAGATCATCCACTGCTACTGATGGAGCTCAGTGAATCCAACGCTCATCCGAGCATTTCAGGCCCCGGTGGGTTGCGAGTCCCGGGTGGCTGCTGTGCGAGCGCAGCGTTCGTGCGAAGGCAGTTCATTTCGGCATGTGAACCGTCTGGCTCGGCGGGCGGCGGGTACACGACGAGCTTGGTAGAGTCCGTGATGAGATTGCGAACGTGAGCTCTCCTGCGGTCGAGTAGCTGCGGATTGGCGTTCGTCCGTCCGGTGCCTCGTGGTGCCTGTCCATCTGGCGGAATGCGTGCGGCGCGGCTTGATCGATTTGTTGGTCACCGAGCGGCTGCAGCAACTGTTGACTGGTCATGGCCAGGGCTCGATGCGTATAGATTCTGCGCGGAGGGCGCGGCGTCATCTGCGGCCTACGCAACATCGGTCGCATGCCGCCGGAGTGAACTGTTCAACCGCTGCGGGCATCCCAGTTGAACGACGCCCTGGCTGCGGCCCCGATTCATTTGTGGGCTTCTCACTAGCGAGTATGCCGCCGCGGGCATCGGTCAGTGCTTCGGAGGTGCATGCCATGGCAATGTGGAATGTTCCCATGGCTGCGACCATCTCGTAGCAGTAGATCATGCTGCCATCGTGGTGGCGACCAGTAGAAGCGTAAGGCCTGGTCCACGTCAGGCAGACACGATCTTCCAGTTCGGTCCTGACAGAACTGGAAGATCGGGTGTAAACCCAAGCCAGCCATGGATTGGTAAGGCCCGGGTGCATCTGCGCTGCGTGGTCAATCCTATTGTGGCGCTGGTCAACTCGGTTTGCGTCCGGAGGAACTCGCCGTCGTAAAACTTGCTCGGGATGAGCATGCATCAGGGAAGGGAGGTGGACTAGTCACCTTTGAGTCGTGCACCAATCACAACCCGCGAGGGGGAGCATTGGTGATTGTCTTGCTTCAGGTCTGGGCGGTATGTAATGGTGCGCCTACAGCAGCGGACTTTCGGCGCGGTTGATCGCCGTTGACAGTAGAGATGGAGGGGGATAACTAAGCAGGAATCAGTTTCACGAGCGCCGCCGGTGTGGTCTGCCCTTAAGGTGATGGTTCGATCGCGCAGTCCTGGTCAGGCGGGTCCGGCGTCGCGTCACGTTCTCGAAGAGTTGTCAAGCGAATGAACCGGAGAACCTAAAAAGTGAAGCATAATGGAAAGCGTAAACTGGTTGCATCGTTTGTGGGGTCTGCAACTATCTTCGCAGCTGGGACGTCGATCCTGCTCCCGAGCATGGCGTATGCAGAAGATGTGAGCAAGCCGCCTACGGCGTTGGTGGACGCTGTGAAAAGCCTCCAGGGCACAAAAGCCCTCGGGAGCGGTCAGGCGGGGCAGGATTTTCGAAACCGGTTGAGTGAAGTTCAGGCTGCAGTTGATCGAGTTAAGAAGGCCGCCGAGGCGGCAGCGAACAGCCCAGATCTGCTGCCGGTCTCGGGGGCGCTTGGCGATCTGGCGCAGGCACTGACGAAATTCGGTGCCACTCCGGCGGGGCAAGCGGTTCAAGAGTCACTCAAGAACGCTGTCGGTAAGTTTCAGGCGCTGGCCGGCTCAGTCGACGAACTCGCAAACAGCCCCGAAGCTAAGGCGCTGATCCCTCAAGTTCGAGACTTGCTTAACTCGGGTCCGGCGAACTCGGGTTCGGTCAAGCCGGGGCCGACCAAGCCGGGGCCGACCAAGCCGGGGCCGACCAAGCCGGGGCCGACCAAGCCGGGGCCGACCAATCCGTGTCCGGACACGCCGGGTCCGGTCAAGTCGGGTTCGGACACGCCGGGTCCGGTCAAGTCGGGTTCGGACACGCCGGGTCCGGTCAAGTCGGGTTCGGACACGCCGGGTCCGGTCAAGTCGGGTTCGGACACGCCGGGTCCGGTCAAGTCGGGTCCGGCGAACTCGGGCCCGCCGAACGCAGAAGCGGTCGCTAAAGCAGACCATGATCTTGAAGCCGCAAAGCAGGAGCTGAAGACTTATCAGGGGCTGATCGCTCAGGCGAAGACGAAGGACGATCCGGATGTTAAGGCGCTAATTGAGGCGACAGCCCACCTTGAAAAGACGATCAAGGATGCCGACGCATTGAAGTCAGCAAGTGTTACGCCCAAGCAGGCGGCATGACTCCTTGCAACAACAACCGATAGTTGCATGGCGAGGAGAGTAATGAAACGACGGTATGCTGCATCGGCGGCAGTGGGTGTTGGCGCATCGGCGTTGGCCCTTTCGTTCAGTGCGGGTACTGCTTACGCGGCGCCAGTGAACTCGGCTGCGTTTGTGGATCAGGTGAATGGCCAGGTCAATCCTGCGCGTGAGGCTGCGGCTAAGACGGCGAAGGCGTATCAGGATCGGTTGCAGCGGCAGCCGGCTGGAGGGAGTGTACCGAAAACCGGTCCGGGG
>NZ_JADNQM010000085.1:0-3241 GCF_046269425.1 Amycolatopsis sp. cmx-11-12
GGAGTTTGTTTCTGGTGTGGTGTTTGAGAACTGTAGAGTGGATGCGAGCATCTTTGTGGTCAAGTTATTAAGGGCACATGGTGGATGTCTTGGCTTCAGGAGCCGATGAAGGACGTGGGAGGCTGCGATATGCCTCGGGGAGCTGTCAACCGAGCTGTGATCCGAGGATTTCCGAATGGGGAAACCCAGCACCAGTTATGTGGTGTTACCCGCATCTGAATATATAGGGTGTGTGGAGGGAACGCGGGGAAGTGAAACATCTCAGTACCCGTAGGAAGAGAAAACAACCGTGATTCCGTGAGTAGTGGCGAGCGAAAGCGGAAGAGGCTAAACCATGCACATGTCAAGCTGTCAGGCGTTGTGTGTGTGGTGTTGTGGGACCCAGCGTCGAGGATCTGACAGTCCTCGGAATGATTGCGCGTGTTAGTGGAACGCCTTGGGATGGGCGACCGGAGTGGGTGAGAGTCCCGTACGCGAAAACACGTTGTGGATTGTTTGTTTGGTGTTCCCGAGTAGCAGCGAGCTCGTGGAATTTGCTGTGAATCTGCCGGGACCACCCGGTAAGCCTAAATACTTCCTGAAGACCGATAGCGGACTAGTACCGTGAGGGAAAGATGAAAAGTACCCCGGGAGGGGAGTGAAAGAGTACCTGAAACCGTGTGCCTACAAGCCGTCAGAGCCCGAGCAACATCTTTGATGTTTACGGTGATGGCGTGCCTTTTGAAGAATGAGCCTGCGAGTTAGTGCTGCGTGGCGAGGTTAACCCGTGTGGGGTAGCCGTAGCGAAAGCGAGTCTGAATAGGGCGTCTGAGTCGCGTGGTCTAGACCCGAAGCGGAGTGATCTACCCATGGCCAGGCTGAAGCGTCGGTAAGACGACGTGGAGGGCCGAACCCACTTAGGTTGAAAACTGAGGGGATGAGCTGTGGGTAGGGGTGAAAGGCCAATCAAACTCCGTGATAGCTGGTTCTCCCCGAAATGCATTTAGGTGCAGCGTCACATGTTTCACCACGGGGGTAGAGCTACTGGATGGTCTAGGGGCCTTACCGGGTTACCGAAATCAACCAAACTCCGAATACCGTGGTGTGAGAGTGTGGCAGTGAGACGGCGGGGGATAAGCTTCGTCGTCGAGAGGGAAACAGCCCAGAACACCAGCTAAGGCCCCCAAGTGTGTGCTCAGTGGGAAAGGATGTGGGATTGCCCAGACAACCAGGAGGTTGGCTTAGAAGCAGCCACCCTTGAAAGAGTGCGTAATAGCTCACTGGTCAAGTGGTCCTGCGCCGACAATGTAGCGGGGCTTAAGCACACCGCCGAAGCTGTGTCATTCATACAATACATCGGTTGTTCTCCTTGAGAGAACGATCTAGTGGTGTGGATGGGTAGGGGAGCGTCCTGCATCCAGGGAAGCGGCGGCGGAAGCCAGTCGTGGAGGGTGTGGGAGTGAGAATGCAGGCATGAGTAGCGAATGCAGAGTGAGAAACTCTGCCGCCGGATGACCAAGGGTTCCTGGGCCAGGCTAATCCGCCCAGGGTAAGTCGGGACCTAAGGCGAGGCCGACAGGCGTAGTCGATGGATAACGGGTTGATATTCCCGTACCCGAGCACGTGCGCCCAGGATGAGGCGGTTGATACTAACCACCCAAAGCGCCGATCAAAGCCCTTCGGGGTGGAGGTTGGTTGTGGAGCGTGGGATCTGATTCCGTAGTAGTCGAGTGATGGGGTGACGCAGGAAGGTAGCTCCGCCAGTGAGTGGTAGTACTGGTGTAAGCGTGTAGCCCGAGTGGTAGGTAAATCCGCCGCTCATGAAGGGTGAGACGTGATGCGTAGCCGATTGAGGTGAAGTAGAGTGATCCTATGCTGCCGAGAAAAGCCTCTAGCGAGTGCGTGCACGGCCCGTACCCCAAACCAACACAGGTGGTCAGGTAGAGAATACTAAGGCGATCGGGTGAACTGTGGTTAAGGAACTCGGCAAAATGCCCCCGTAACTTCGGGAGAAGGGGGGCCAGTGTTCCTGAAGTCCCTTGCGGACTAGGGAGTGGTGGCCGCAGAGACCAGCGGAAAGCGACTGTTTACTAAAAACACAGGTCCATGCGAAGTCGCAAGACGATGTATATGGACTGACGCCTGCCCGGTGCTGGAACGTTAAGAGGACCGGTTAACCCCTTTGGGGGTGAAGCTGAGAATTTAAGCGCCAGTAAACGGCGGTGGTAACTATAACCATCCTAAGGTAGCGAAATTCCTTGTCGGGTAAGTTCCGACCTGCACGAATGGCGTAACGACTTTCCGGCTGTCTCAACCACAGGCCCGGCGAAATTGCACTACGAGTAAAGATGCTCGTTACGCGCGGCAGGACGGAAAGACCCCGGGACCTTTACTATAGTTTGGTATTGGTTTTCGGTTCGGCTTGTGTAGGATAGGTGGGAGACTGTGATACTGGCACGCTAGTGTTGGTGGAGTCGTTGTTGAAATACCACTCTGGTCGGATTGGGAATCTGAACCTCGGACCATGATCTGGTTCAGGGACAGTGCCTGATGGGTAGTTTAACTGGGGCGGTTGCCTCCTAAAGAGTAACGGAGGCGCCCAAAGGTTCCCTCAGCCTGGTTGGCAATCAGGTGTTGAGTGCAAGTGCACAAGGGAGCTTGACTGTGAGACAGACATGTCGAGCAGGGACGAAAGTCGGGACTAGTGATCCGGCACCACCTGGTGGAAGGGGTGTCGCTCAACGGATAAAAGGTACCCCGGGGATAACAGGCTGATCTTGCCCAAGAGTCCATATCGACGGCATGGTTTGGCACCTCGATGTCGGCTCGTCGCATCCTGGGGCCGGAGTAGGTCCCAAGGGTTGGGCTGTTCGCCCATTAAAGCGGCACGCGAGCTGGGTTTAGAACGTCGTGAGACAGTTCGGTCCCTATCCGCCGCGCGCGTAGGATACTTGAGGAAGGCTGTCCCTAGTACGAGAGGACCGGGACGGACGAACCTCTGGTATGCCAGTTGTCACGCCAGTGGCATGGCTGGTTGGCCACGTTCGGAAGGGATAACCGCTGAAGGCATCTAAGCGGGAAGCCTGTTCCAAGATGAGGTATCCCACCCCATGTGGGTTAAGGCCCCCAACAGACCATTGGGTTGATAGGCCAGAAATGGAAGCACAGTAATGTGTTATCGAGTTGACTGGTACTAATAGGCCGAGGACTTGCCCACAAAGATGTTACGCATCCACTCTACAGCTCTGAAACACCACACACC
>NZ_JADNQM010000086.1:0-2550 GCF_046269425.1 Amycolatopsis sp. cmx-11-12
GGCCCCGCGGCTCCAACCTCGTGAAACGACCCGAAATCCGCTCATGGACCCGACCCAGCTCAGCCACCACCATGTCCATCACCCGCAACATCATCCACTACCCATGCGAGTGCCGTTGCAGTACTAGAGCTTGTCTCATGTGGTGTGTTCGCGGAGTTTCTTCCAGCAGGTGAGGGTGGCTCTGAGGGTGAGGAAGGCCAGGAAGTGGGTGGCTTTGCGTTCGTAGCGCAGGGTCAGGCGCCGGTATCCAGTGAGCCAGGCCATGGGTCGTTCGATCACCCAGCGGCGCTTGCCGAGTTTCTCGCTGGAGTCGATGCCTTTGCGGGCGATGCGGACCTTGATGCCGCGGTCGCGAACCCAGGTCCGGAGTTCGGGTTGCTCGTAGGCTTTGTCGGCGTGCACCTTGCCGGGCTTGCGCCGTCGTGGACCGCGTCGCGACGTGATCGCGGGTATCGCCATCACCAGCGGTTTGAGCGCGTAAGAGTCGTTGGTATTGGCGGTGGAGACCGCGACCACGATCGGCAGCGCTGCGCGGGTCGGACAGCACATGGATCTTCGAACCGGGCTTGCCCCGGTCCGCCGGGCTGGGACTGGTCAGGGCCCCGCTTTTTGGTTCAGTCCGTCGTCAAGTCCGTTCACCTTGCAGGTGTTCAACTTGTCCCTCGGTTCAAGAGCATCACGGCATCAGTCTTCACAAACTCACCTGCCCACGTCAGCGCCCCTTTCGGCCTGGTCTCACTTGGTCGGCATCCGGCCGGGCCGGTTGCACCTCCCACTTGGAGGAGCGGTGTTTGCGGTGCAAACTCCCGTTACCTTTCGGCTAGCGGCTTCCACTTCTTGGGCATCCTGTCCCGCCGAGGAGTTCCGCCCCTCGTGCGATCCGCCTACCGAGCCTGGCAGCCCGGACCTCGACGGGGTTTCCACGGTTCAGGCACACGAGAATCAGCCGGAGTGGGCACCCTCTAGCCCCGGGGCCAGCGGTGTTCCCGCGACCGACAAGAACGTTTCCGGTCGCCGCTTGCCACCTCTGCCAGTGGCCAGGCCCCCTCACCTTGGCGATCGTCTCGTCATCCAAGGTTTGGGATAGCGAGGCAGCATCGAGCCTTCACTTGAGTTCGCCCGTCCCGGCCTTCCCCTCGCCTGGTAGCTCCCCTAGACGAAACAGGGTTCCTTAGGCCTCTTCTCTGAGCTTCGCACCTCGGCAAGCGGGGCCTGCCGACGCAAGTCAGAGCGGGGACTGACCTCGAACACTGGTCAGGAACTACGCATCCGGCACAGCCGGCACTCAATCTACGAGTTCACTCGCTATGCGCGACTTCGTTTCGCACCGTCTTCGTCCGCGTGGGGCTGGATGTCAGCAGGTGCCCGCGTGGGTGCGTGCCCGGATTCTGGCGACCAGTTCGACCGGCCGGCTGACACCGGCCGGTCGAACTGGTCGCCCACAATGAAGTAACATGACACAGATCACATTAGGAGCAGGAACCAGCGCGCCATGGCCTCCGACCTCCCGGAAAGGACCTCGGTCCTGATCACCGGCTCTACAAACCCAAACGGAGGTCCGTTATCCATGGCAAAGAAACAGCAGAACCCATTGACCGTGAGGAAGGGGCTGTCGGCCAACGCCTGGACGACGATCGCGATCGCAGTCGTCGCCGTCCTGGTCATCGGTGGGGTGCTGATCTTCAACCAGCGCGATTCAACGGGTCCCGGGCCGAGGGTGGTCCCGGCCGAGATGCTGCGGAAGCCAGACAGCAACCTGCTCACGCAGGCGTCGAACAACACGGTCACCGTCGTCGAATTCCTGGACTACCAGTGTCCCGCGTGCGAGTCCTACTATCAAAACGTCACGAAGAAGCTCGAACAGGACTATGCCGACAGAATCACCTTCGTGACGCGGAATTTCCCGCTAGAGATTCACCCGCTCGCGATCGCGGCTGGGAAGGCGGCCGAAGCAGCCGCGCTCCAAGGCAAGTACCACGAGATGTACGACAAGCTCTACAGCGGCTACCGTGCCTGGGCTGTCACAGGCGACGGTCAGACCATCGGCAACGACCGATCGCGCGCCCAGGACCGGTTCGAAACCTACGCCCAGGAGATCGGGCTCGACCTGCCACGGTTCCGTGCCGACGCCGCTTCCCCCGCCGTGCAGCAGCGCATCGACCGCGACCTCGCGGACGGTAAACAAGCGGACATCACAGGAACTCCGATGATCTTCGTCAACGGGACGAAGTTCGCGCCCACCGGGAAGGCCTACGACGCCATCGCCGAGGAACTGCGCGGCCGCATCGATCGGGCGCTCGAAGGATGACGACGCTCGCGCCCCGCAGCTTGGCTCGGCTATACGCAGTCGCCGGCTTCCTCGGCCTGGCGGCGGTGACACTGACCTTGGAGAAGATTCAGAGCTTACGGGACCCGTCCTATGTGCCTAGTACTGCAACGGCACTCGCATGGGTAGTGGATGATGTTGCGGGTGATGGACATGGTGGTGGCTGAGCTGGGTCGGGTCCATGAGCGGATTTCGGGTCGTTTCACGAGGTTGGAGCCGCGGGG
>NZ_JADNQM010000087.1:0-1856 GCF_046269425.1 Amycolatopsis sp. cmx-11-12
AGATTATATTTAAGTCGGATAAGTGTATTTTTGTGGGATATTTAAAGGAAATTTTGGGATATTATTTTTATAATCGGTCAGAGGGTAAAGTGTTTGTCGTTCGGAACGGGGTTTTTTTAGAGAAAGAGTTTTTTAAAGGAGAAAAGAGTGGAAAGACAGTGTATTTTGAAGAAGTTTAAGATGAGTTGATCGGGTAAGAATTAATGAGTGATGTTAACGTAGCAGAATAAGTTGAGATATTTATGGTAAGAGAAGTATCGTTATAATTACGAAGGTCGGTAAGGTTTCGCGAAATGCGGGAAATATTATTGTTGGATAATGATGAGTCTGCGATATATGCAGAAGTAATGATGGATTCAGATTTCGAAAAATGGCAGAGTGTTATGTAATTCGAAATAGAGTTTATGGGAGATAATTAAGTTTGGAATTTGGTTGATTCGTCTGATGGTGTTAAAGTTATAGAGTGTAAGTGGATTTATAAGAAGAAAAAGGATATGGATGGAAATGTTTATATTTATAAAGTACGATTTGTCGTAAAAGGTTTTCGATAAGTTTAAGGAGTTGATTACGACGAGATTTTTTCGTCCGTAGTGATGTTTAAGTTTATTCGGATTATTTTAGTTATAGCTGTATATTTCGATTATGAGATATGGCAGATGGATGTTAAGACAGTTTTTCTGAATGGAAATTTAGCTGAGGATGTGTATATGATATAGTCCGAGGGTTTTGTCGATCCGAAAAATGCTGGAAAGGTATGTAAGTTTCAGAGATTTATTTATGGATTGAAGTAAGTATTTAGGAGTTGGAATATTCGTTTTGATGAAGTGGTTAAAGGGTTTGATTTTATTAAGAATGAAGAAGAGTTTTGTGTTTATAAGAAGGTTAGTGGGAGTTCTGTAGTATTTTTAATTTTGTATGTGGATGAAATATTATTGATTGGAAATAATATTTTTATGTTTGAGTTCGTAAAGATTTTACTGAAAAATAGTTTTTCGATGAAGGATTTAGGGGAAGCGGTATATATTCTGGGTATTAAGATTTATAGAGATAGATCGAGAAGGTTTATAGGATTAAGTTAAGATATTTATATTGATAAAGTGTTGAAGCGGTTTAGTATGGAAGAGGTAAAGAAAGGGTTTTTGTTTATGTTATATGGTATATATTTCAGTAAGATTCAGTGTTTTTCGACTGCTGATGAGCGGGATCGTATGAGTAGAGTGTTATATGTTTCGGTTATTGGATTTATTATGTATGTAATGATAAGTATTTGTTTAGATGTTTTATATGTGTTAAGTATGATAAGCAGATATTAATCTGATTTAGGTGAGAGTTACTGGATAGCGGTGAAAAATATTTTTAAGTATTTGAGAAGGATTAAAGATATGTTTTTCGTTTATGGAGGTGAGGAGGAGTTTGTTGTAACAGGTTATATCGATGTTAGTTTTTAAATCGATAGAGATGATTTAAAGTTATAATTAGGATTTGTGTTTACGTTAAATGGTGGTGCTGTTAGTTGGAAGAGTTTTAAGCAGGAGACGGTGGTCGATTTTACGACAGAAGCCGAGTATATCGCGGTTTCGGAAGTCGCGAAGGAAGGTGTTTGGATAAGGAATTTTTTTATTGAGTTTGGTGTGTTTTCGAATGCGTTCAGTTTATTGAATTTTTACTGTGATAATAATGGGGTAATTGCGTAAGTAAAGGAGTTAAGGAATTATCAGAAGAATAAATACGTAATGCGGCGATTTTATTTTATTCGAGATTTCGTTAACCGGGGTGAGATTAAGATATGTAAAATATATACGGATCTGAATATTTTTGATTCGTTGATAAAATTATTTCCGCAGGTTAAGTATGAT
>NZ_JADNQM010000088.1:0-1668 GCF_046269425.1 Amycolatopsis sp. cmx-11-12
AACCAACGTCTCCACTCAGGACTCGGTTACAAGACCCCCAGCGAGGTCTACACCGAGTACCTAAACCGGCAGCAAGCAGCGTAGGTCAAGCCACCAAGCAGCTGTCCGGGAAGATCGAGGCCCCTCATGGGCCGACGGTGGAGTCCGAGGCGAGTACTTCTCCTCTACCTTGTAGATGATTCGCAGCAACCGATTCGCCTCCTTCTGAGGCAGTTCAACGGCACCGGCGCCACCAACACCAACCCCGCTCGGATTCCTGACCGCGCGGGCGCTCTGCCGGGTTGATCTGATCTGCTGCGGGACAGGCTTCCGTACGCGCTGGCGTTCGGACAAGTAGGACAAGTCATCGAGTTGGCGTGAGGTTCGGTATTCAGCGGGTGGGAGAAAGCGCACCGGTGGCAGATGGAATTTGGCACCTGGTCCTGTCCAAGCTCGGGGCCGTGGGCCTGGCTACTTTGGCCGGGTGAGGTTGACCTCGCCATGGTGGCCGCCGTACTGGCCACCACGGTTTCCACAGCACAATTTGGACGCGGCTGAACCAGAATGGTGCGGGTTCCAGCTACTGGCGCCGGTCCCAAGTCAGACGAACGCGAGTGTGAGATCGAGGTAGTCGGGGTCGCTGAGCATTTCGATGGCTTTAGCGAGGACATGCTTCGTGGCGAACTTTGCCTCTGTTTTGACGGGGATTATGTCGTCGGCGGCGTCCACCAAGTTCGTTGATCAGTTCGATAAGCCAGGGCAAGTAGTGCTTGTGGTTCCCGTGGTTCCTCGTCTGACCCGCATCCCGGCTGGTTCACGCATCCTGCGGCGCCATGCCTGAGGCTTGGCGTTCATATGCAACGGGCCGGGCTTTGTGAACCACGATTCGTGGCGATGGATGGGTGTCATACCGCCGAGCCGGTGCAGGCCGGTTACACTCATCAGTGATAGCTGATGCGGTGGAATTGCCGTATGACCCTGTGAAAGGTTTCTTCATGGCCCAGACTGTAGTCGTCCAGGCGGGCAAGCGTATCGGTGGACGTCGCGTCAAGGTCGCTGCCGGGCAGACGACGGTGGTGGGCATTGCTGATGGCGCGAAGAGGCCGGTAGATCGCGAACGCAGTCAACGGGTGCGTGTCTGGGCAAGTGAGAAGGGCTATTCGATCGCTGAGCGCGGCCGGATCCCGAATGAGGTCTATGAGGCCTTCACTGCCGCGGAGCTGGCTGCGTCGTTGGCCGTGCACGACACTCCGGCCAAACCAGCGCGCAAGCGGTCGTCCCGGAAGAAGATTGCCGACAACTGAGGTCGTTGCTCCTGTGGGTCGTCGCGCAGACACGGCCACCCACAGGAGCACAACGACAGTGTCCAGTGCTCTGCCTTCGCCTCACGTGCTTCTGAGCGAGGGTTTATGGCCAGGTATCGTCGCGGTCGGTGGATTGGCTCGAAGGGCCCAACAGTCGGATGACGCGGCTTGAAGGCCGGCCTCGCATGTTGATGGCCGTGTCCCGGGCAGAATCCGGTTGACGTACTCATCCGGCGCCGTTGCGCTGCGGACGGCTTCGGACTAGTACTGCAACGGCACTCAGTTGAGTGGGTAGCCTCGCCGTTTGTAGTGGCTGAGGCGGGCTTGGTGTTGTCGTCGGCGGCGGAATCGTGACCAGGACCAGATGTGGTCGGCGGTGTCGGCG